>DASSLP010000211.1:0-26457 GCA_035689365.1 Methyloceanibacter sp. | reverse complement strand
TGGTGGTAGCTCAGAGTGCGCCCGTGATTCTCACCGCGGGTGATCGAAACCGTTTCCTGTTCCTTGGTGATGGCGAGCCAGATCGTCGCTTCGCGCGTGTAGGAGGCTTCAGGCGCCGCGCCGACATTGATCACCAGCGTGTCGCCATCACCCTGCATGCTGACCGGCACGCGGACATTGGCGAGCCGCTTAGCGGCGTCCCGCATCGCCTGTTCGACGGCGTTCTCGTCGCTGCCGACGACGTGAAGGAGGCCATCGACCACGATCTGCGGCGTATATACCCTGCCGTCGCCGCGCGCCTTGGCATATTCGTGCTGGCGGTCGCTGTTGGCGGCGCTCGACAGCGTGTCGCGCCAGCCGAGATAATTCCAATAGTCGACCGAATAGGACAACGCGACGATGCCCGGCTTTTCGGCGAGCTCGCCGAGGAGCCGGTCTGCCGGAGGACAGGAGGAGCAGCCTTGGCTGGTGAATAGCTCGATCACGGCGTTGCCCTGCCGCGCCGGCTGTGGCGTATCCGAGAGGCCAGGCAGGGCCGAGACGGCGGTCGCGAAGGCAATGATGGCGCAGCCCGCGCCTATGCACGTGAGCGATTTCATGACCTCTAGAATGCAGGAAGCGAAGGGAAATTTCCGGCAAAAACGCCTAACGACAGGTCACAACTGAGTGACCGCCGAGTGGCAAAATTCAGCTTCCGTAAGGCTGTTTGGTCCACCCACATATTTGACGTGGGCTCGTGCTCATGACATCTGACGCGACCTTCAAACCACGGCCCTTCACATGAATGCTCTCTCTCTTTTCGGTCTATGCGCCACCGCGCTGATGCTCGTGTGCTACGCGCTCGAAGACCGCAGCCCTTGGTACGTTCTTGGCTTTGCCGTGGCTTGCGTGCTCGCGGGACTCTACGCCTTCCTGCAAGGCGCCTGGCCGCTGGGGCTGGTGGAGATCGTCTTTACGATTGTCGCATTGCGGCGCTGGAAGCTGCGTCTTAAGCCCGCGTGAGCGTCACAGCCTCGGGCACTCAGGCAGCCGGACGCGCGAGCTCACGCAGCACGTAGTGCAAGATGCCGCCGTTGCGGAAATAGTCGAGCTCGTCGAATGTATCGATCGCCGCGCGCAAGGGGACCACTCGCTTCTCGCCGCTCGGATAAGTGATGTCGGCCTCGAGCCACTGCATCGGCTTGATATCGGCAAGCCCGCGCAGGCTCACGGTCTCGTCGCCCTTGAGGTTGAGCGACCTCCACGACGTGCCTTCGGCAAACACGAGTGGAAGCACACCCATGCCAATCAGGTTCGAACGGTGGATGCGCTCGAAGCTCTCGGCGACCACTGCGCGCACGCCCAAGAGCCGTGTGCCCTTGGCGGCCCAGTCGCGCGATGAGCCGGTGCCGTATTCCTTGCCGGCGAACACGACGAGCGGCACGCCATCGGCCTGATAGCGCATCGCCGCGTCATAAATCGGCAGGCGCTCGCCCGAAGGATAGTGCACTGTCACGCCGCCTTCGACCCCCGGGACCATCTGATTCTTGATGCGCGTATTGGCGAAAGTGCCGCGCATCATCACCTCATGATTGCCGCGCCGCGAGCCGTAGGAATTGAAGTCGTGCACCGACACGCCACGCACGTTGAGGTAAAGGCCGGCCGGGCTGTCGCGCCTGATGCCGCCTGCCGGCGAAATATGGTCGGTGGTGATCGAATCGTTGAACAGGCCGAGGATGCGGGCGCCCTCGACATCGGTTATCGGCGACGGCGTCAGCGACATGTCGGTGAAGTAAGGCGGGTTCTGCACATAGGTCGAGTGCGCGTCCCAGCCATAGGTCAGCCCGCCTTTGACCTCGATCTCGCGCCACTCAGGGTCGCCGCGGAACACATCGCCATAGCGCTTCTTGAACATCGACTTCTTCACCGCCTTGCGCACCACCTTGGCGATCTGCTTCGCCGACGGCCAGATGTCCTTGAGGTAGACGGGCTCGCCGTCGGAGTCGGTGCCGAGCGGGTCCTTGGCGAGATCGACCGCGACCGATCCCGCCAGCGCATAAGCCACCACGAGCGGCGGCGAGGCGAGGTAGTTGGCGCGTACGTCGTGATTGACGCGGCCCTCGAAATTGCGGTTGCCGGAGAGCACTGCGGCGACGGCGAGATGATGCTCGTGGATGGTATGCGAAATCTCCTCCGGCAGCGGTCCGGAATTGCCGATGCAGGTGGTGCAGCCATAGCCGACGAGATTGAAGCCGAGCTTGTCGAGATCCTTCTGCAGTCCTGCCTCGTCGAGATAATCGGTAACCACTTGCGAGCCCGGCGCGAGCGAAGTCTTGACCCAGGGCTTGACGCTCAAGCCCCGCTTCACCGCGTTCTTGGCGAGTAATCCAGCTGCAATCATCACCGAGGGATTGGAGGTGTTGGTGCAGGAGGTGATGGCCGCGATCACCACATCGCCATGGCCGAGATCGAAATTCTTACCCTTCACCGGCACACGCAAGCCAGCTTCGGCGCCCTTGCTGTACTCCTTGTCGAGCGCTTCGCCAAAGGCTTGCGCCGTCCGGGCGAGCGGCACGCGGTCCTGTGGGCGCTTGGGCCCGGCAAGCGACGGCTCAACGTCGCGCAGATCGAGCTGGAGCGTCTTGGTAAACGCGGGATCAGGCGTCGAGTCGTCGCGGTAGAGTCCCTGCTGCTTGGCGTATGTCTCGACCAGCTCGACCCGCCAGCCCTTGCGGCCCGTCGCCTTGAGATAAGCAAGCGTCTCCTTATCGATTGGGAAGAAGCCGCAGGTCGCGCCGTATTCAGGCGCCATATTGGCGATGGTAGCGCGATCCTCGAGCGGCAGATTGTCGAGGCCGGTCCCGAAGAACTCGACGAACTTGCCGACCACGCCGGCGCGCCGGAGCATCTCAGTCACGGTGAGCACAAGGTCGGTCGCGGTGACGCCATCCCTGAGTTCGCCGGTCAGGCGAAAGCCAATCACCTCGGGGATCAGCATCGAGATCGGCTGACCGAGCATGGCGGCCTCCGCCTCGATGCCGCCGACGCCCCAGCCGAGCACGGAAAGCCCATTGACCATGGTGGTGTGGCTGTCGGTGCCGACCAGCGTATCTGGATAGGCCACCGCGTTGGCGCCGTTCGTCGCCTCCTTGGTCCACACCGTCTGGGCGAGATATTCGAGATTGACCTGGTGGCAGATGCCGGTGCCCGGTGGCACCACGCGGAAATTGTCGAAGGCGCCTGCGCCCCAGCGCAAGAAGGCATAGCGCTCGCCGTTCCGCTCGTATTCCTTGTCGACATTGACCTGGAAGGCCCGGTCGGAGCCGAAGGCGTCGACCATCACCGAGTGGTCGATGACGAGGTCAACGGGGGCGAGCGGATTGATCTTGTTCGGATCCCCGCCCAGCTTGGCCATGGCGTCGCGCATGGCGGCAAGGTCGACCACGGCCGGTACGCCGGTGAAATCCTGCATCAGCACCCGCGCCGGGCGAAAGGCGATCTCGCGGTCGCTCTTCTTGTGCTCGAGCCAGAGCGCGACGCCCTTGATATCGTCTGCCGTGACGGTGCGCCCATCCTCGTGCCGCAGCAGATTTTCGAGCAGCACCTTGAGCGAGAAGGGCAGGCCCGAAATCCCGGCAAGCCCGTTCGCCTCGGCCTCCTTCAGGCTGAAATAGTCGTATTTCTCGCCGTCGAGTTTCAGCGTGCGCCGGCATTTGAAGCTGTCGAGCGAGGGTTCAATTGCCGCTGTCATGTCAGGTATCGAGTGCCCCGGGTGTCAGATGTCGGACGTCGGTTATGGGCATGCTTCACCCCTGATATCTGATATCTGACGCCGGATACAATGGTGCTCCCGCCGTATGACACCCGATAGCCGATAGCTGACACCTAGTTTGCGCAAAATCTAAGCAAATGCCCGAACGCGTCGGTCTTGCCGCCCTCAACATCAGCTGCCAGCGCGGCAGCAAGGTCCTGTTCGAGGACTTGAGCTTCGCGCTCGCCCCCGGTGAGGGGCTGCTCGTCACCGGCCCGAACGGCGCCGGCAAGACGAGCTTGCTCAGGCAGATCGCAGGCCTCCTCCCCCTTGCCGCGGGCCGGCTGAGCCTCAATGGCCAAAGGCCCGATGTCGAGCTTCCCGAGCTCTGCCACTATGTCGGCCATCTCAACGGCATCAAGACGAGCTTCACTGTCCGCGAGAACCTCGCCTTCTGGGCAGATTTCCTTGGCGAGAACGGCGCCCCGCTCTCGACTGCCCTTGCTGCCTTTGGTCTGACGCCGCTTGCCGACTTCCCCGCTGGCCTCCTCTCCGCCGGACAAAAGCGCAAGCTCGCTCTGTCGCGCCTGTTCGCCGCGCAGCGCCCAATCTGGCTGCTCGACGAGCCGCAGGTCTCTCTCGATGCGCCCTCGCTCAAACTGCTTGAGGCCGCGATCAAGGATCACCTCGAAGCCGGCGGCATCGCCGTGGTGGCGAGCCATACTGTGCTCAAGACCAAGTTCGCGCATAAGATCGCGCTTGGCGGGAAGCGGAAGCCATGAAGGTTGCGCTCGCTCTTCTCACCCGCGACGTGCGGCTCGCCTGGCGCGAGGGCGGCGCGATCGGCACTGCGCTCGGCTTCTATCTCGTCGTCATCGCCATCACTCCGCTTGGGCTTGGGCCCGACCTCAATCTTCTGGCGCGTATTGCGCCCGGCATGTTGTGGGTGGCACTCCTGCTTGCCGCGCTACTCTCGGCCGACCGCATCTTCCACAACGACTACGAGGACGGCGCGCTCGACGTGCTGACTACTGGGCCTTTGCCCTTGTCCCTCGTCGCAGCAATCAAGAGCCTCGCCCATTGGCTCACCACCGGCGTTCCTCTTGCGCTGCTCGCGCCGCTGCTCGGGCTTCTCCTGAATTTGCCGGTCGCGGCGTGGCCTTTGCTGGTGCTCGCTATGCTCGTGGGCACGCCCGCTGTGAGCTTCGTCGCTGCGATCGGCGCGAGCCTCACATTAGGACTTCGCCGCAGCGGGCTCCTGCTCGCGCTTCTCGTCCTGCCGCTCTACGTCCCGGTGCTGATCTTCGGCGTGGCTGCGGCATCCGCTGCCGTCGTGGGGCCTGCCTCGCCCTGGCCGCCCTTGTTCATGCTGTGCGCCTTGAGCCTCGCCAGTGTCGTGCTAGCGCCAATCGCCGCCGCTGCAGCGCTCCGGACTGCTCTTCGCTGATCGGTCCCGGTTGACCCAAGGTGAACTCTATTGTGTAACGCAGACGCAGGCCCTCCCCCCTTCAGAAGCATCCTCAGCGCGGCTACCGAAAACCCACCTGAATGGCAAAGTCGCCCAGATTGTCCCAAGAAGCGAAGGGATTCCTCGACGAAGCCAATGCCGCTAGCGATCCGGCCTGGACCGCCTGGCTCGCCTTTCTCTTGCTTCTCACCTATGTGGTGGTGACGCTCGCATCCGTCAGCCACAAGGACCTGCTGCTCAACGCCCCGGTCAGGCTTCCGATCATCAATGCGGACATCCCGCTGGTCGGCTTCTTTCAATATGCGCCGGCGATGCTGTTGCTCGTTTATCTGTCGCTGCTCGTCCAGCATGTCATCCTGGCGCGGAAATACCGCCGCTTCACCGACGCCATCGTCCCGCGTGAACTGAAGACCGGCAGCGAGAACCCTGCCCGCGAGGGCGTGCATTCCTACGTGTTCTCGCAGATCTTGGCGGGGCCGCGGCCGCATCGCATCACCAAGGTGATGATGCAACTGATCGTCTACGTGACCTTCGCCGTGCTGCCGATCCTCACGCTGCTCTATTTCCAGATCAAATTCCTGCCGTATCACGAGGTCTGGATCACCTACTGGCACAGACTCGCCGTGATCGTCGGCTTCGCCATGCTGATCCTGCTCACGCCGATCATGCAGCACGCGCCGCCGAAGCGGAAATGGGACATCAGGATTGGGCCGAAAGCAGAGTCGTGGGAGGCATCAGGCCGGCAGGTTCTCATGATCTTACTGCTCCTGCCGGTCGTCCTCGGTTTCAGCTGGTTGATCGCCACGGTTCCAGGCGAATGGATCGACCGGCGTCTCGGCTTTGTCCCGCCGGTCAGCGCCGGGATCGGCGCCGAGCACGAGGCGGAGCTCCTTAACCCCATCGTGCGCCGCCTCTTCTACGACCGCCTGCCTGACGACGGCAACAAGGGATGGTGGCGGCGCTGGCTCCTGTCCTATCGCGTGCTCATCGTTGAGGACACCGATCTCGGCGTCGATGAGCGCGCCAAGCTCGTGCTCCGCGAGCGCAATTTCCGCTACGCCCTGCTCAACCGCTCGGACCTTCACCGTGCCGATCTGACCTGGGCCGATCTCCGCGCCGCTCAAATGTGGCGCACCGTGGTCAGGGGCAAGCTCAACGACACCCAGCTTCAGGGCGCGGTGCTGAAAGAGGCGGAGCTTCAGGGCGCACATTTGGCCTCGGCATCGTTGCAGGGTACCGATCTCAGTCTCGCCGAGCTTCAGGGCGCCAATTTGAGCTACGCCAAACTTCAGGGCGCGAGTTTAAGAGGCGCGCAGCTTCAGGGCGCCGATTTGCGTTACGCGCAGCTCGAGGGCGTGGACCTTGCGGGCGCGCAGCTTCAGGATGCCGATCTGGAAGGCGCCGAGCTTCAGGGCGCGGTTTTGTCATCGGCGCAGATTTGGCTCGCCAAATTTCCGCGCGCTCTCGCCGAGCAATCGCCCGCTCCCCTCGGATTGGCCGATATGAAAATGTCCGCTCCGACACCGGAGGCCAAGGCGGAGTTGAAGCAGAGCCTCGATACCGACATCACCGACCCTGAATTGCGCGGCATGTTGATGGCTCGCCTCGATCAGGTCCTGCGCAACGAGCCTGCGAGCTGGGACGATGCGAAGAGCTGGGAAGCTTATGCCCGCAGCGCGAGGGCGCCCTCGCCGCAGGAGCTCGCCACGTTCCATGCAAAGTTGGCGTGCGATGACAGCGACGGCACGATCGCTAGTGCCATGGCGCTCCGTGCCAACGATTTCGAAGCCGAGCATTTCGGCAAGGGCTACGCCAAGCCTTTGGCAGAAGCGCTCCTCGATGAGACTTGCAAAGGCGGCAAGGCGCTTACCGGCGATACGCGGGCAATACTGAAGAATCTGGCCCCAGCGCCGGAGTGAGTTCGCGATAAGCGTCTATTCGCGCTTGTAGCAGATAGCTGACTATTTCGGCCCCGCCGAATCTCTGCTTTCAGGGGTAAAGCGGACGCTTTTGCATGCAGCTCAAGATGTCCCTAACGACCCAAAGCGGCACTAGAGCAATCAGGAGGCCACCAGAACGATCAAGCGTAGTCTCGCATCATGATTGCCAATGCCTCAGGCGACCGA
Organism: Methyloceanibacter sp.; assembly: GCA_035689365.1. GTDB lineage: Bacteria > Pseudomonadota > Alphaproteobacteria > Rhizobiales > Methyloligellaceae > Methyloceanibacter. The sequence continues at coordinate 19,133 of DASSLP010000211.1, read as the reverse complement.
ATCGAGATCAATCTTGTCGTCCTCAAACGTCAGCCGGTGATCCTGCATGATGAGGTACGATCTGACGAACAGGGCGAGTATTTCTCGAGCCTGCCGAGCCTCGCGTAAGTGACCACGCGCCTGAAGCTCGTTGGCTATCTTCTGCTGCCGGTTGATGCAGCCTTCAGCCTCGCGAAGAGGTCGATCAGGACGGACATCCATAACCAAGCGAGAACAATTCGGCGGGACTACTGGTTCCAGCAAGGAACCCTGGGTACCGATTTCTCGGGCTCATAGGCGCTTCATGGCAATCAAAAAACGGGCGCGGGCAATGCTTCAGTCTGAACCCGGTACTTGTCTGGCAGCTTGACGCGCGTTCTTCTTAACGTCAGCCTCGGCATGCTCAGCAAGTATCGACCAAGACGACTCGAGCGTGCGCCATCCCGCTTTAACATCAGGATCGCGGGCATTAGCAGCGTTTTGGTGACACTCCTTTGCCCGCCTGCGGCAAAATTCGGCGGGAGCTAGGGACATGCTTACTCAAGACGGAACTGGCAGGATCGTTCCCGCTCATTTTTTGCGCCGTGCACCTAGGCGGCGCCGCCCTCTAAACCGCACTTACACTCTGCATCACCTCGTCCGTTTGAAGGGCTTTTCTCGAGGCGTTTGTGAGGCGGGACGAGGTGCGGGCCTGCGGGCACATGTACGCAGCATGAGCTCCCGGGCGCTGACTGACCGGCTTTCACGCCGGCAACGGAAAGCAGGGCCCGGTGCCGAAAAGACGTCGCGATTGGCGCGCCGAGAGGCGCCCGCGTGTCTCCGCAAGGAGGCACGAACCATAGGTTTGCGCTTTTCGGCGCGCCATCCCCCTTCAACGGGGGACGCTCTTTGACATGACGCCTGCGTGAAGCGTTCGGACTTGAATATAGTGGTGCAGAGCAACGCCTCGCCGACAAGGCGATCGCCTGGATCCGCTTGGCCTATCCTGCACTCCCCAATAGATTGCGCTGCGTTGGCCCCTACCAGGAGGCCGAGGCGCGATTGTCGGGCGTAAGGCGACCCAATCTATTCACGCGCGTGACAAACCGGCGCTCGCGATCGGTCAGCCGTGGATGGATAGCCCCAGGAGCTGACGTCCCGGCTCATTCTATCGCGCGGGGGTTACAGCAAGAGCTCGAAGCGCAGTGCGGACCAATTGCGCTCATGACCCAAACCAACTAGACCAACCGCCATGGTCAGCCTCGCCAATCCGACGCGTTTCTTGAGCCTCGTCGACCGCGTCGTCCCGTGGCTTACGGCGTTGACTCTGATCCTGCTCGGAATTGGCCTCTACCTCTCCTTGTTCGTGGCGCCACCCGACTATCAGCAAGGCGAAACCGTGAAGATCATGTTCATTCACGTGCCTGCCGCCTGGCTTGCCATGTTCGGTTACATCCTGATCGCGGTCGCAGCCCTCGGCACATTGATCTGGCGCCATCCGCTGGCCGACGTCGCCGCCAAAACTGCGGCGCCGATCGGCGCGACCTTCACCTTCATCGCGCTCGTGACCGGCTCGCTATGGGGCAAGCCCATGTGGGGCACCTATTGGGTGTGGGACGCGCGACTGACCTCTGTGCTCGTGCTGTTCCTGCTCTATCTCGGCCTACTCGCGCTATGGCAGGCGATCGAGGAGCCGGGGCGTGCAGGCCGCGCTGCGGCGATCCTCGCGCTGGTCGGCGCCGTCAATATCCCGATCATCCATTACTCGGTGGTGTGGTGGAACACGCTACATCAGCCTCCCAGCGTGTTCCGCCTGGGTGGCCCGACCATCGATCCTTCGCTGCTCGCACCGCTTCTCGTCACGGCGCTTGCCTTCACGCTGCTCTTCGTCCTTCTCCATCTCATCGCCATGCGCGCCGAGATCCTGCGCCGTCGCGTGCGCGCGTTGCAGCAGACGCAAGTCGAGCGCGCGGCTCTGGTCGAAGCCTAAGCGAAATTCCGATGCCCGATCTTGGCCAGCACGCAGCCTTCATCATCGCCGCCTATGGCGTGACCTTCGTCGCGGTCGCGGCGCTCGCGTTTTTCATCGTCGAGGACGACAGGAAGCAGCGGCGCCTTCTCTCCGATCTCGAACTGCGCGGGATCAGGCGCCGCTCGGCTGGTGCGTCGGCAAAACCGAAGGCGAGCGTTGGCGAGAAGCCCGCTAGGAAGCGCGGCGCATGACCGACGTCACCAATCAGCCCAACATGCGGCGGCGTTTCGGGCTCGCGCTTCCTTTCGTGATCTTTGCCGCGCTCGCCGGCTTGTTCTGGTACGCACTCCAGGGCGGTGACCCCTCGCGCCTGCCTTCGGCCCTGATCGGCAAACCGGTGCCAGAGTTCACGCTTCCGCCCTTGCAAGGCTTGGTGAGCGATGGTGGAAAGGAAGTGCCTGGCTTCGCGTCGTCTGACCTCGCACAAGGCGAACGGACCATTGTCAATGTCTTTGCCTCGTGGTGCGTCGAATGCCAGCTTGAGCATCCCCTACTCCTGGCCCTCGCAAAGGATCAGGCGATCAGGCTCTACGGTATCGACTACAAGGACGATGAGGCCTCAGCCCGGCGCTATCTTGGGCGTTACGGCAATCCTTACTCCCGCGTCGCCGTCGACAGCTCGGGTCGCACGGCAATCGACTTCGGCGTCTATGGCGTGCCCGAGACCTACGTCATCGGCGGTGATGGCAAAATCGCCTACCGCCATGTCGGAGCTCTTACCGAGCAGGCGATCCGCGACGAGATTCTCCCGCTACTCAAGCCGCCAAGCGGCACGCCGGAAGGCTGATAGGAGCCGCTACTTGCAGGCGGTGGTAACGATCAGGCCGAGGGAATCGAGGAAATCTTGCCGTTTGGCCGGCGGGAGATTGGCGAGGAGCCGCGCATCGGCGGCAGCAGCCCCCGGCTGCGCCTCGCGCAGGACTTTAGCGCCCTGGGGCGTCAGCTTGATGGCGTAGGCTCTCGCATCCTCCTTGGCCCTGCGCCGCTGAATGAGCCCATGGCTGAGAAGCCGTCCGACAATGTCGGCGAGTGTGGAGCGGTCGATGCCGGTGCGCTCGACGAGGTCGGTCTGGGTCAGACCCTCCTCCTCGGAGGCCGCCATAAGCACGGCGAATTGGCGTGGCGTGAGGCCGCTGGCACGCGCCTCGGAGGCAAAAATATCAGTGGCGCATTGGCCGGCGCGGTGCAGCAAGTGCATCGCTGAGCGGTTCAGCTGGCTCGCTCCTTTGGCCATTCTGCTGCAGCGCCTTGGGTTCGCGTAAAGCGTGTAGCCATCCGCAGCAACACCTTGCTTTCGCAAGGCTGCAACCTCTCCTCACAACTCGAAAACGCGAACAGCTAACGTCCGGTTGCAACCAATGCAAGCCTTATTGTGACAGCCCCTAGGTTACAAATTAGGCACCTTCCCCCGAGACAATTGGCTGTCTTGCGATTAGCCTGATCTGGCGCGTTTTTTATCTTCCGCAGCGGTCTCGGCCAGCGGTTCGTGGCGCTGCATTAAGGGCACCTGCGCCACCGCGAACAGGAACGTCAAAGGCAGGAAGCCGAACGCCTTGAAGCTCACCCAGGCGTCGGTCGAGACATTCCGCCAGATGAGCTCGTTCAGTGCCGCCATGGCAAGGAAGAACAAGGCCCAGCGCAACGAGAGCTTGCGCCAGCCTTCCTCAGTAAGATTGAACGCCGGGCCGAGCAGGAGTTCGAGCATCGGCTTCTTGGTGAGGAGCCCTGCTCCGAGCAGGAGGGCAAACATCGAATAGACGATGGTCGGCTTCAGCTTGATGAAGGTCTCGTCGCGCAGATAGAGCGTGAGTCCACCGAACACGAGCACGATGACGCCGCTCACCAAAGGCATCACAGGCACCTTGTGGTAACGGAACCAAGCGACCACCAGCGAGACGAGCGTGGCGGCCATGAAGGCCGCGGTGCCGGCGTAAATCCCCGCCGCGGCATTGGTGCCGAAGAACACGAGCAGTGGGCCAAGATCGATCGCAAGCTTGGCCCAGACGGAGCGGTCAGCCTCCGGCGCCGCGGACGGTAGTGGATTCGTAGGCACGTTTGACTCAGGCTGCTGCTTCATTCGCGCGTCTCGCCCCGGCAATGGCGCGGGCGAAGTCTTGGGCATCGAACGGCTCGAGATCATCGAGACCCTCGCCGATGCCGACGGCATTGATGGGGAGCTTGAAACGCTCGGCGATGGTGACCAGGATGCCGCCCCGCGCGGTGCCGTCGAGCTTGGTCACGATGAGGCTGGTGACGCCGGCGATCTCCTGGAAGATCTGCACCTGGTTGATCGCGTTCTGCCCGGTGGTGGCGTCGAGCACGAGCACCACGCCATGCGGTGCGGAAGGATCGAGCTTCTTCAACACGCGCACAATCTTGGCGAGCTCGGCCATAAGGTCGGACTTGTTCTGCAAGCGGCCTGCGGTGTCGATCAGGAGCACGTCTTTGCCTTCAGCACGCGCTCGCTCGAGCGCCTCATAGGCGACGCCGGCGGGGTCTGCACCGACGTCCTTGGCAACGACCTCTGCGCCGACCCGTCCGCCCCACACTTTGAGCTGATCGATGGCGGCGGCGCGGAAAGTATCGGCTGCCGCGAGCATGACGCTCGAGCCCTGTTGCTTGAACAGGCGAGCCATCTTGGCCGCCGTGGTGGTCTTGCCGGTGCCGTTCACGCCGACCACGAGGAAGACATGAGGACGTGCGCTTTGTGAAAATGCGAAAGGCTGGGCGACTGGCTCGAGCACGCGCGCGATCTCTGAAGCCAAGACTTCGCGCACGGCGTCGGCATCGATCCCCCGGTCGTAGCGGCCTTTCGCCACCGTGTCTCTGATGCGCGAGGCCATGGCGACGCCGAGATCGGCTTTGATCAGGACCTCCTCGAGCTTGTCGAGCGTCTCCTCGTCGAGCTTTCGCTTGGTCAAAACACCGGCAAGGTTCTCCGACAGCGCGTTCGACGTGCGGGTAAGGCCCTTGCGGAGCTCGGCGAGCCAGCTACGCTTCGGCTCGTTCGCCTCCGTCATGACGTCACCGTCGCAAGCAGGGCACTGCCATCGTCGCCCGCAACGACGGCATCGACGAGTGAGCCGGCGCCCTCGTTTGCGTCGAGCTTGACCATCGTGAAGTCTGACGAGCGGCCCTGACCTTGCGACTCCATCAGAACCTGAATGCGGCTTCCCTTGGCTGAAGCAAGATGCGACTTGAGTGCCACGACGCCCTTGTCGCGAAGCTCGCTCGCGCGGCGCGCGATAGTCCGGCCGTTGACCTGCGGCATGCGCGCCGCAGGCGTGCCCTCCCGCGCCGAGAAGGGAAACACATGCAGGAAGGTCAGGCCGCAGTCGTCGACCAGCGACAGCGAGTTCCGGAACATCGTCTCGGTCTCGGTGGGGAAGCCGGCGATCAAGTCGGCGCCGAATACCATGTCAGGCCTCACACGACGCATGGACTTGCAAAACACAACGGAGTCGGCACGGGCGTGCCGGCGCTTCATGCGCTTGAGCGTAAGGTCATCGCCCGATTGCAGCGAGAGATGGAGATGCGGCATCAGCCGCTCCTCCTCGGCGATTGCCGTGAGCAGCGCGGGGTCGACCTCGACCGAGTCGATCGAGGAGAGCCTGAGCCGCGGAAGCTCCGGCACGAGCTTCAGCACCTTGCGCACGAGCTTGCCCAGCGTCATGTCCCCGGGAAGGTCGGCGCCATAGGCGGTTATGTCGACGCCGGTCAGTACAACCTCGGCATAGCCGTTCTCGACCAGCCGCCGCACTTGCGCCACGACCTCGCCTGCCGGCACCGAGCGCGACGGTCCGCGGCCGAACGGGATGATGCAGAAGGTGCAGCGATGGTCGCAGCCGTTCTGGATCTGCACATAGGCGCGGGCGCGACTGCCGAAGCCTTCGATCAGATGGCCAGCGGTTTCCTTGACCGACATGATGTCGTTGACCACGACGCGTTCGGTCGCTTCGCCGGCGAGGCCAGCGAATGTCCGGCACTCGGTCTTTTCCTGATTGCCGATAACGTGGTCAACCTCGTCCATCGCGGCAAAGCGGGACGGCTCGATCTGCGCCGCGCAGCCGGTCACCACGATCTTCGAGTTGGGGCGCTCGCGGCGCGCCTTTCTGATCGCCTGCCGCGCCTGGCGCACCGCCTCGGCCGTCACCGCGCAAGTGTTGACGATCACCGCGTCGCTTAGCCCTGCGGTGTTGGCATGCTCGCGCATGACCTCAGACTCATAGGCATTGAGCCTGCAGCCGAAGGTGATGATCTCGATATCCGACATTCGCGGCTTCTAACACAAAACTCTTGAGACGCTAAACACTCGCGGGTTGGAACAGCTCCGCCGGCAGCGTGCCCTCGTAGTCGAGGGCGTAGGGGCCGGTCATCAGGATGTGACCGTCCTCCTCGCGCCACTCAATCAAAAGATCGCCGCCTGGCAGGCTGACCTTGACCTTCCGGCCAGTCAGACCGCGCCGCGCCGAAGCGGCGGCGGCGGCACAGGCAGCGGTTCCGCAAGCCCGCGTAAGTCCAGCACCACGCTCCCAGGTGCGCACCTTGATCGCATCGGAGCCTAGCACTTGAACGAGCGAGATATTGGCGCGCTCGGGGAACAGCTTATCGTTCTCGAGCACGGGGCCGAGGCGAGCGAGGTCGTGAGCCGCCACATCGGCGACGAAGAACAGGCAATGCGGGTTGCCGACATTGACCGCTGATGGTGAACTGAGCCCCGGATCGTCGACCTCAAGCTCGATGTGCCGCGTATCATCGCACGGCTTAGACAGCGGGATCTCGTTCCAGGCAAAACGCGGCGTGGACATGTCGATGGTGACGCTGCCGTCGCGGTTCACCGCCGCATCGAGCATCCCGCTCTCGGTCTCGATGCTGACATGCGGCTTGCCGCGCTCTGCGGCAACCAGCGACGCCACGCAGCGCGCGGCGTTGCCGCAAGCCCCGACCTCGCCGCCGTCGGCATTCCAGATGCGCATGAACACATCGGCGCGCGCCGACGGCTCGAGCGCGATGAGCTGATCGCAACCGATGCCTTCCTTGCGGTCGGCGATGGCGCGCACGGCGTCATCGCCGAGCACAAGCGGGCGCGTACGGGCATCGAGCACGACGAAGTCGTTGCCGAGCCCGTTCATCTTGCGAAACGGTATGGACTGAGCCTGCATGAGGGCGCCGAACTTGTTGGCCCTTATATAGGGCCGCCTGGTCCCCGACTTCCAGCGACGCCAGTCGGGCCGCGTCTTGCTAACAGGAAGGCTGCGAATGAAATGGCGGCGAAGGCCGCGCCCGCGAGAAACGTGGCAGAAGCGCCGATCATGTCCCACAGCAGACCGGCGAGTACGCTGGCAATTAAGGCGGCAAGCCCGGTGATGAGGCCGAATAGCCCGAACGCCGTGCCGCGCAGCCGCGCAGGCGCGGTTTCCGCAATGAGCGCTGCGAGCACGCCTTGGGTGAAGCCCATGTGCAAGCCCCACAGACAGATGCCGAGGAAGATCGCGACGAGCGTTGTGTTGAAGGCTAGCAGCAGGTCCGCGGCGATGAGGGCGATGAGGCCAGCCAACAGCAGGGGCCGCGCGCCATTCTTGTCCTGGAGCTTGCCGGCGGGATAGGCGCTTGTCGCATAGACAAGGCTCATCACCGCGATGACCGCCGGCGCCCACGCCAGCGCCAGCCCTCCGTCACGCGCGCGGATCACGAGGAAGGCCTCGCTGAATCTGGCGAGCGTGAAGACTGTGCCGGCGATAATGACAAGCCAATAGGCGTAAGGAAGCTGGCCGATCTCTTTGGCGCGGAGTGGAGCCCGTGCCTTGCTTTGCACAGCGGCTGGCTCTTGCACGCCGAGCACGAGAACCACCACCGCAAGGACTGCCGGGATCACCGCGAACCACAGCACCGTGCGGATATCGTCGTTGAAAAGATACATCAACGCAATGGCGGCGGCGGGGCCAAGTGTTGCGCCCACCGTGTCGAGTGATTGACGAAGGCCGAAGGCCTCGCCGCGCTTCTCGGGCGACGTGACGTCGGCGACCAGAGCATCGCGCGGCGCGCCTCTGATTCCTTTGCCGATGCGGTCGAGAAAGCGTGCGACCAAGACAAGCCCGATGGAATTGGCAAGCGGGAACAGCGGCTTGGTGGCTGCTGCGAGGCCGTACCCAGCGACGGTCAAGGCTTTGCGCCGCCCGAGCGCGTCAGACAGCCAGCCTGAGAAGGCGCGCGTAATTTGCGCCGTAGCTTCGGCAATGCCTTCGATCACGCCGAGCGCGGTCGCGCTCGCGCCCAGCGTCACGACAAGGAAGACGGGAAGCAGCCCATGGATCAGCTCGGATGAGGTGTCCATGAACAACGACGTGAGCCCGAGCGCCCACACCGCCCGCGGCAAGCCTCGTTCGATTGCCTGCTCAGCGCGCACGGGCGTCCTCCGCTTCAAGCATTGAGGGGAGGCTGCCCGTGTTATATGGCCTTTCCGCCAGAGTCCATGCGGCAGAGCGAGGGGCAAGAATGATTTCGGTTCCATCCGCCGATCCGGTGGGCGCGCTCGTTCCTCACACGCTGAAAGAGCCCCTTGTTGGCATCAAATCCGGCCCGCTCGCCGGGACGAGCTTCATGGTGAAAGACCTGTTCGCCATCAAGGGGCACAAGGTCTCGAACGGCAATCCCGACTTCTACGAGCACGCGACACCCGCGCGAGAGACCGCGCCGGCGATCACGCGACTGCTCGACGTAGGCGCATCGTGCACCGGCGTCACCGTGTGTGACGAGTTCTTCTACAGCGTACTCGGCACCAATGTTCACTACGGCCAGCCGGTCAACACTCGCGCGCCAAAGCACGTGACCGGCGGCTCTTCGTGCGGTGCGGCTGCGGCGGCTGCCGCTTCCATGTGCGACTTCGCTCTCGGCACCGACACGGCAGGATCGATCCGCGTGCCTGCCTCGTTTTGCGGCCTCTATGGGCTTAGGCCGACCTATGGACGCATCGACACAACCGGTGCGACGCCGATGGCCCCGAGCTACGATACGGTTGGCTTCCTTGCGCGCGATCCAGAACTGTTTCGCAGAGTGGGCCATGTGTTGCTGCAAGGCGCAAAAGCCAACGCGAGGATCGAGCGGCTCATTCTCGCCGAGAATTTTTTCGGCCACGCCGAAGCGAGCATGGACCAGGTGTTGTGGGACGCAATCGGGACGCTCGCTGGCGCATTGCCTAAGCCCGAGCATGTGGAGATCGCCGGCGAGGACGAGATCGCCACCTGGCGCGACGCCTTCCGCGTGATCCAGGGCTTCGAGATCCAATCGACGCTGCTGCCCTTCATTCAGTCGCACAATGTGGAGCTTGGTCCCGGCGTCAAAGAGCGCTTCGAGATGGCGGCTGGAATCACGCTGGCGGAAGCAGACGTGGCGCGGTCCCTGCGCGCCGAGATTGCCGACCGCCTGCTCGCCCTGATCTCGCCGGGGACCTTGATCGTGCTACCTACGACGCCGACGCTCCCGCCCGAGCGGGAAATCCCCGATGGCGCTTCCTTCTCGGAATTCCGCGCGCACACGCTCGGCTTTACCTGCCTCGCCGGTCACGCCGGACTGCCGCAAGTCTCCGTCCCCGCGGGAGTGGCTGCCGGCTGCCCTGTTGGGCTTTCCTTTATTGGTTGGCCCGGAAGCGACGAGACTCTGCTCGACCTCGCCGTCCATCTTGAGCCGCTTTTCGGGAGGAAAGTCTAGCTCCCGGCTTCGCGAGGATGCCAGATGCTGGACAAAACCTCGTTTCCGTATGGCGTGGGCTTCCGCTCGCTGACGGAGGAGACGCCGGAGCCTGTCTCGCTCAAAGTTGACGGCGCGCTGCCGTCCTGGCTCGAAGGAGCGCTGCTCCGCAGCGGGCCATCCAAGTTCGAGGTCGGGGCGCGGACCTATAATCACTGGTTCGACGGGCTCGCAATGCTGCACCGGTTTGCCTTCGCGCAAGGCCGCGTGAGCTACACGAGCCGCTTCCTCAAAAGCAAAGCGTTCTCCGCCGCCGAAGCCACCGGCAAGATCTCTTACGGCGAGTTCGCCACCGATCCCTGCCGCACTCTGTTCGGCCGCGTCGCCGCGCTGTTCAATCCCAAGCTCACCGACAATTGCTGCGTCAATGTCTCGGACTATGCGCGGGAGATGGTCGCCTTCACCGAGACATCGATCCCGATGCGCTTTCAGCCCGAGACGCTGAAGACGCTTGGCGTGTTCGGCTATCGCAGGGCGCTCAGAGGCCAGGTCTCGACGGCGCACCCGCATTACGACGCGGCGAGGCGCTGCCATTACAACTACATCGTCGATTTCGGCATGAAGAGTCTCTATCGGCTCTGCCGGATAGGCGACAATGGCAAGCAGCGGGTCGTCGCGAACCTTCCGGTCGAGCGGCCCTCTTACATGCACAGTTTCGGCATGAGCCTGGATCACCTCGTGCTCACCGAGTTTCCGCTGGTGGTCAACCCGATCGAGCTCAGGTTCTCAGGCAAGCCTTTCATTCGCAACTATCGCTGGGAGCCTGAACGGGGGCTTATCTTCCACATCGTCGAGAAAGACACAGGGAAGCTGGTGCGCACCGCGACAGCCGAAGCCTGCTTCGCCTTTCACCATGTCAATACCTTTGCCGGTCACGATCGCCTCACGGTGGATTTCATCGCTTATCCTGACGCTGCGATCATCGATCAGCTTTATCTCGCGCCGCTCCGGGCGGGAGCCCCCATCACAGCAACCGGCACGCTAACGCGCTTCCACGTTCCGCTGGCCGCTGGCGCTCCGGTTACCCGCCGGGTTTTGGCTGACGTTCCGCTCGAACTGCCGCGCATCAACTACGCGGCCAATGCGGGCAAGCCCTACCACTACGTCTGGGGCACGAGCGTCCGGACCAAGGACGATTTTCTCGACTCGATCGTCAAGATCGATACCGAAACCGGCACGGTGGCGAGATGGCATGTGGCGGGACTTTATCCCGGCGAGCCGGTCTTCGTGCCCACTCCGTCGGCCGGCGCCGAAGATGACGGCACGCTGCTTTCGATCGTGCTCGACACCGCCAAGGAGCGATCCTTCCTGCTGGTGCTCGATGCTGCAACGCTGGCGGAGAAAGCGCGGGCTGAAGCGCCTCACGCCATCCCCTTCCAACTTCACGGCAACTACTTCCCAGGCGCAGCCAAGGCTTGACTTGAGTGCCTGCCTCGCCGACATTCCCGGCCGGAATTCAAGGGCAGCTCTGTTCACGAGCCGCCGCCCTGCACATTCTTGGTGCGCTACCGCGCTCTGCGCTACTTGAGCGCGTTGCTCGCGAGGCTGGCCGGCACTGAGCGGGAGGCAGGGGGGTCAACACCCGACAGCGCGATGCGCCCTCGGGTGACATTTTCGTTTGCGCTACCGGCCTGTGGCCTAAATGAGCGCGGTTTGGTGTTTGGAGATTGAGACGAACTAATGTTCGAGACGCTATCGGAACGGCTTGGCGCCATCCTCGACAAGCTCACCCGAAAAGGGGCGCTGACCGAGGCCGACGTCAACGAGGCGATGCGCGAGGTACGCCGCGCTCTGCTCGAGGCTGACGTCGCGCTCGAAGTGGTGCGCGACTTCACCGAAGCCGTGAAGGCCAAGGCGGTGGGCCAGGAGGTGGTGAAGTCGATCACCCCCGGCCAGATGGTCATCAAGATCGTGCATGACGAGCTCATGCGCGTGCTTGGGCATGATGCGCAGGGCATTGACCTCGCCGCCACGCCGCCAGTGGTGATGATGCTGGTCGGCCTGCAAGGCTCGGGCAAGACCACTACAACGGCCAAGCTTGGAAAGCGGCTCGAAGCCCGTGACAAACAGAAGGTTCTGATGGCCTCGCTCGACACGCGGCGGCCTGCGGCGCAGGAGCAGCTCCGCGTGCTCGGCGGGCAGACCGGCGTCGCCACGCTCGCAGTTGTCGCAGGTGAGGCGCCTACCACCATCACCGAGCGCGCGCTGAAAGCGGCAAAGCTCGGCGGCTATGACGTGCTGCTGCTCGACACCGCCGGCCGTACCCATATCGACGAAGAGCTGATGGCGGAGACGGCGGCCATCGAGAAGATCGCCAAGCCGCACGAGACATTGCTCGTTGCCGACGCGCTCACCGGACAGGACGCCGTCAACCTCGCCAAGAACTTCAACGAGCGCGTCGCTCTGACCGGCATCGTGCTGACCCGCGTCGACGGCGACGGGCGCGGCGGCGCCGCACTCTCGATGCGCGCCGTCACCGGCAAGCCCGTCAAGCTGATCGGGGTCGGCGAGAAACTCGACGCCCTCGAGGAGTTTTATCCAGACCGCATCGCCGGCCGCATCCTCGGCATGGGTGACGTGGTCGGACTGGTCGAGAAGGCGCTTCAGACGGTCGAGCTCGACAAGGCGCAGAAGATCGCGGCCAAGGTCAAGAAGGGCGCCTTCGATCTAGACGACCTCGCCGAACAACTGACGCAGATGCAGAAGCTCGGCGGCATGGGCGGCGTGCTCGCCATGCTGCCTGGCATCGGCAAGATCAAGAAGCAGCTCGACGCCGCCAATCTCGACGACAAGATCCTAAAGCGCCAGCAGGCGATGATCGGCTCGATGACAAAGGCCGAGCGCAGGAATCCGAAGCTGCTGAACGCCTCGCGCAAGAAGCGCGTGGCCGCAGGCTCCGGCACCAGCGTGCAGGACATCAACAAGCTCGTGAAGATGCACCGGCAGATGGCCGACATGATGAAGGCCATGGGCAAGAAGCGCGGCATCTTCAGCCAGATGTTCGGCGCCGGTCCCCCGCCGGAGATGCCGGCCGAGTTGCCGCAAGGCGCCAGTCTGCCACCGGGTGGCCTGCCGCCGCTTCCGCCCGGAACCTTCCCTGATCTTGGCGGGGGTCTTCCGCGTGGTCTCCCCGGTCTTCCCGGTGTCCCGCGCGGGCTACCCGGCCTGCCCGGATCGAAGAAACGATGAACTCGAACTCACTAGGAGAACGAAAGCATGTCCCTGAAGATCAGACTGGCGCGGGCCGGCGCTAAGAAGCGGCCCTACTACCGCATCGTCGTCGCGGATTCGAAAAGCCCGCGCGATGGCCGCTATATCGAGAAGATCGGCACTTATGACCCGCTGCTGCCGAAGGGCAGCGAGCGCGTCAAGCTGGTGGAAGATCGCGTCAAGCATTGGCTCGGCGTCGGCGCCCAGCCGACCGACCGCGTGTTGAGGTTCCTCGACGCGGCCGGGATGCGCAAGCGCGACCCGCGCTCCAATCCGCAGAAGGGCCAGCCAGGCAAGAAGCGCGTTGAGCGCGAGGAAGCGAAGCGCGTGGCTGCCGAGGAGAAGGCCAAGGCTGCTGCCGAGGCCGCCGCAGCACCTCCGCCTCCCGAGCCTGCTCCGGCCGAGCCCGAGCAGCCGCCCGTCGCCGAATAGCCTTGGCCGACAAGGACGAGCTGGTGCTGCTCGGCGCAATTGGCGCAGCGCAGGGGCTCAGAGGCGAAGTCCGCATCTGCTCCTATACCGAGGAGCCTGCAAGCATCGCGAGTTACGGCCCGCTTCAGGACGAGACTGGACGGAGGATCGAGATCGAGAGCTTGCGCGCAACGCCGAAGGCTCTGATCGCCCGCATCAAAGGCGTCACCACGCGCTCCGCCGCAGAGTCACTGGTCAACACCAAGCTCTACGTTCCGCGCGCGATGTTGCCGGAGCGCAGCGGAGAGGAATGGTATCATGCCGACCTGATTGGGCTTCAGGCTCTAAGCCAAGACGGCGCGCAACTCGGGGAGATCGTGGCAATTCAAAATTTCGGCGCCGGCGATCTGCTTGAAGTTAGGCCCAAGGGCGGCGGCGCAACGGTGCTCGTGCCCTTCACGCGCGACACGGTACCCGAGATCGACGCCGAAGGCGGCCGCCTCACGCTCGTGCCGCCCGAAGACCTGTTCGAGTAGCCTCGCATGACCTGGCGTGCCACCGTGCTCACCATATTCCCGGAGATGTTCCCTGGGCCTCTCGGCTTGAGCCTGGCAGGGAAGGCCCTCGCCGAAGGCAAGTGGGCGCTTGAGGCCATCGATATTCGCGGCTTCGCCACCGACAAGCATCGCTCAGTCGACGACACGCCGTCGGGCGGTGGAGCCGGCATGGTGATGCGGGCAGATATCGCCGCCGCAGCAATCGACGCCGCGCGCGCTTCAATGACGGCAGGAGCTCCCACGATCTATCTCTCCCCGCGCGGGTACCCGTTCATGCAGGAACAGGCGCGCGAGCTTGCGGGTGGACCCGGTGTCATCCTGCTCTGCGGCCGCTTCGAGGGAATCGATGAACGCGTGCTTCAAGCGCGGAACGTCGAGGAGATCTCGATCGGCGATTATGTGCTGTCGGGCGGCGAGATTGCGGCACAGGTGGTTATCGATGCCGTCGTACGGCTCCTGCCTGGCGTCGCTGGTAATGAAAGCTCGCTCGCTGAGGAGAGCTTCGCGCAAGGCCTGCTCGAATATCCCCACTACACGCGCCCGCGCGAGTGGGAGGGTCGCGCAATCCCCGAGGTATTGCTGTCAGGAGACCATAAGGCGATCGCCAAATGGCGGCGCGAGCAGGCCGAGAAACTCACCAAGGCCCGCCGGCCTGACCTGTGGCAGACACTCCCGCACCGCAAGGCCTGATCGCACGCGGTTTCTGGCGTAAATCCATCGACAAGAGCGAGAAGCTAGGCTAGGAAACCTCCCGCGAGCGCTCTGCGCCCGCAATCAACTTAAGGATCAATCAAAAAGAATGGCGTTCGCCGGAAGGCCGTTAAGCCAGGCAGGCGCCCACCGAAAGGTATTAGCTATGAACATCATCGAGCAGCTCGAAAAAGAGCAGGTTGCGACCCTCTCAAAAAAGCGGAAGCTGCCGGGTTTCGGTCCCGGCGATACGCTCCGCGTCAACGTCAGAGTGGTCGAGGGCGAGCGTACCCGCGTGCAGGCCTATGAGGGCGTGTGCATCGGGCGGGCCGGCGGCGGGGTCAACGAGAACTTCACCGTGCGCAAGATCTCTTACGGCGAGGGCGTGGAGCGCGTCTTCCCGGTGCACTCGCCTCTGATCGAGTCGATCGAGGTGGTGCGCCGAGGCAGGGTGCGCCGCGCCAAGCTCTATTATTTGCGCGGACGCCGCGGCAAGTCTGCCCGCATCGTCGAGCGCCAGGAGGTCAAGGGCAAGAAGGCCGATGCCTTCAAGGGTTTCACCAGGCCGAAGGGCGAGCCCGACGATCTCAAGGTCATCAAGGGTCTCAATTCCGACACTGAGAAGAGCCTCAACAAGCTCGGCATCATCAAATACGAGCAGATCGCCAATCTCACCGACGAAGAGATCGCGCGGCTCGACGAGGCGCTCAACCTCAACCGCGCCATCGAGAACCTGGACTGGATCTCCCAGGCGAGGGACCTGATGGCCGAAACCACGGTCGATGAGGTGCCTGCCGAGGAAGAGGAAGGCGCCGAAGGCGAAGCCGCGGCAACCGAAGCAGCCGCCGGCTCCGAGCCGAAGACCAAGGCCGAGAAGGCCCCTAAGGCAAAAGCCGACAAGCCTGGCAAGGACAAGTCTGCCAAGCCCAAAAAGAGCTAGGCCTTTACCGCAATCCAAGACTGTTATGCCCGCGAAAGCGGGCATCCAGTAACCACCGGCCTTCGCGATTTGCGCGCCACCAGGGGTTACTGGATCGCCGGGTCAAGCCCGGCGATCACAAGGGCTTTGGAGGGTTTGTAAACCGCGGTCCGAGGCGCTATCTGATGCGCTGACAGCCGAAAAGCTTGCACTAGAAATGACGAAGCCCCGCAGCCTCTACGACAAGATCTGGGATGCGCATCTCGTGCACGAGGCGCCTGACGGCACCTGCTTGATCTATATCGACCGGCATCTCGTTCATGAGGTGACCAGCCCGCAAGCCTTCGAAGGGCTGCGCATGGCGGGACGCAAAGTGCGCGCGCCGCAAAAAACGCTCGCCGTAGTCGACCATAACGTGCCGACCACCGACCGTTCCAAAGGCATCGACGATCCAGAGTCGGCGCTCCAGGTCGCGACCCTTGCCGAGAACGCCAAGGAATTCGGCATCGAGTACTACCACGAGCGCGACCGCCGCCAGGGCATCGTCCATGTGGTCGGCCCCGAGCAAGGCTTCACCCTCCCCGGCACCACCATCGTCTGCGGCGACAGTCATACCTCGACGCACGGCGCGTTCGGCGCGCTCGCTCACGGCATCGGCACCTCCGAAGTCGAGCACGTGCTCGCCACCCAGACGCTGATTCAGCAAAAGGCGAAGAACATGCGCGTGCGCGTCGACGGCACGCTGAAGAGCGGCGTCACCGCCAAGGACATCATCCTCGCCATCATCGGCGAGATCGGCACGGCCGGCGGCAACGGCCATGTCATCGAATATGCCGGCGATGCAATCCACGCGCTCTCGATGGAGGGGCGCATGACCATCTGCAACATGTCGATCGAGGGCGGCGCCCGTGCCGGTCTGATTGCGCCGGACGAGACGACCTTCGAATACATCAAGGGGCGCCCGCGCGCGCCGAAGGGCGGCGCCTTCGAGGTGGCGAAGCATCATTGGGAGAAGCTCTACTCGGATGACGACGCCGAGTTCGACCGAGAGGTCGTGCTGCATGCAGAGAAGCTGCCTCCGCTCGTCACCTGGGGGACGAGCCCCGAGCAGGTTGTGTCGGTCTTAGGCCGCGTGCCGGTGCCGTCGGAGATCGCCGACGAGACCAAGCGGCGCGCCGCCGAGCGCTCGCTCGACTATATGGGATTGAAGGGAGGCGAGAAGATCACCGAAATCAAGCTCGATCGCGTGTTCATCGGCTCTTGCACCAATGGGCGGATCGAGGATCTGCGCGAGGTGGCGCGGATCGTGGACGGCCGGCACGTGAACGAGAATATCCGCGCCATGATCGTCCCGGGCTCCGGTCTCGTCAAAGCGCAAGCCGAGGCCGAGGGGCTCGACCAGATCTTCAAAGACGCTGGCTTCGAGTGGCGCGAGCCTGGCTGCTCGATGTGCCTCGGCATGAACCCGGATCAGCTAGCCCCGCGCGAGCGCTGCGCCTCGACCTCGAACCGCAATTTCGAGGGGCGCCAGGGACGGCTCGGCCGCACACATCTCGTGTCGCCGGTGATGGCGGCTGCTGCAGCGCTTGCCGGACGCTTCGTCGACATCCGCGACTTCCACTGACTGTCGTGCCGAGCGCGACGGCGTGACCTCCCTGGTTCAGCAGAAATTCGGTGAGGCCGCGGCTGACTATGCGGCTTCGGCGGTGCATGCGCGAGGACCGAGCCTCGCGCGGCTGATCGAGCTCGTCAATCCCAAGCCCTCCTGGCGCGTGCTCGATATCGCCACCGGCGCGGGCCACACCGCGCTTGCCTTCGCGCCGCTTGTCGCCCGCGTCACCGCAAGCGATATCACCGAGGCGATGCTCGCAGAGGCGAAGAAGCTCGCTGCGGCGCGAGGTCTCGTCAATTTCAGGACGGCCCGTGCCAGCGCCGAGGACCTGCCCTTCCCCGACATGAGCTTTGACCTTGTCACCTGCCGGCTTGCGGCGCATCACTTCGAGAACACCAGCACATTTGTTGTAGAAGCGTTCCGAGTGCTCATGCCGGGTGGCGTCTTCGCGCTCGTCGACAACATTTCTCCCGACGAACGGAATCTGGCTGCGGCCTACAACGACTTCGAGAAACTTCGCGACCCAAGCCACGGCCGCTGTCTCGGCCTCTCAGAGTGGACGGCGTTGCTCAGCAGCCTGGGAGTCACCGTCGAGCACAGCGAGCACATGGACCAGGACATCGAGTTCGGACCATGGGTCCAGCGCATGCGTTGCGCAGACTCAACGGTCGCGCGGCTCAAGGCCATGCTGGCCGACGAACCTCTGGCGAGCTTGCTCAGGCCACGCGAGACAGAGGCGGGGCTCGTCTTCACCCTTCAGGAAGCGATCGTCGTCGCGCGCAAGCCGGCCTAGCGGCAGGCCGCTATTGATTTCCTTTCCAATTGCTGCCGCCCCAGCGGTCGTTGTGATCGTCGTGATCGTTGTCCTTGTGGGCATGCTTCTTCTTGTTGTCGTCCCTGTCGTTATGGTCGTTGTCGTTGTCGTGTTTCGCGTTGTTGTGATCGTGGTCGTGGTCGTTGTTGCCGTGGTCGTGATCATGGTCATGGTCGTGGTCATGATCGTTGTTGCCGTGATCATGATCGTGCCTGTGCCCGCCGTGATCGTTGTCCCAATTGTCGTTGTCGTAGCGGCCGTAGTCCCGTCCATATCCGCCGCCACCGCCCCAACCAGGACCCCCCTTGTAGTAGCCGTAGCCGCTCGGCCCTCGCCAGCCCGGACCGCCCCAGCCGGGGGCCCAGCCCGGCCCTTCGCCATAGGCTTCCTGCGAGCACCAACCGTTCCACGGGCCGCACACGCCGCGGCACCAATTGTTCCACTCGCCGCATTGGGCCAGGCACCAGTTGTTCCAAGGCCCGCAGTCGTTCTGACACCAGTTGTTCCACTCGCCGCATTGCGGCATGCACCAATTATTCCAGGGGCCGCAGTCCTGCGCCGAAGCTGGCGTCGAGCCTGACGCCGCGGCTAGCAAAAAGCCGGCGAAGGCTAGTGCGGCAATATAGGTTTTTCGCAACATCGTGACCCCTCGTTCCTCCGTTCCGCGCCAACTGCGGGTCGTCAGCAGTGACTAGATTAAAGACATGGCCTGAATACGACCTGAGCGGGAAATCCGTCCCGTTCAGAAACCCCTTCCCGGCGTGGTAGCAAGGGGCCATGAAAAGCAAAGGCGGAGGCTTCGACTGGGCGGCGCGGGAGGCTCCAAGCCTCGGCGAGATCGAAGCGATCGCGCAAACTGCCTACCGCCAGCTCCCGGCCCGCTTCCGCAAGCTGACCGGCGAAATCCTGATCAGGGTCGAGGACTTTCCGACTGACGATGTGCTCGATCAGCTTGAGATCGAATCGCCATTCGACCTACTCGGCCTCTACTCTGGCGTCGATCTTGCCCGCAAGAGCGTGACCGACGTCAGCGCGCTGCCCGACATGGTGTTTCTTTATCGCCGCCCGATCCTCGACTATTGGGCCGAGCACGAGGAAACGCTCGGCTCCATCGTCACCCATGTGCTGGTGCACGAGATCGGCCATCATTTCGGCTTGTCCGATGCAGATATGGAGCGCATCGA
>DASSLP010000210.1:0-5316 GCA_035689365.1 Methyloceanibacter sp. | reverse complement strand
GCTAACTTTCCGCCGCTCACCCAAGTTCCGAAGGACCGCCCCTGTGAACGGGCTGTGGACAATCGCAATTGCGCCACAGTTGTGGCGGGACTGACACGCGAAGCGCGTGTGTGGGCCACAATCTGGCTAAAGCCGCGCCCTAATGGCGTGTTTCTTTGTTTCGTGCCGAGAGGCGAGGACTAACTCGATGACCATGCGGCGCCAAGCTTTGCGCTCCTGCGAGCCCTCGGCGATTTTATTTTTCCTTTCGACGATCCTGATTTCTTTTTTTGCGCTGCCAAGTGTCTTGGCCAGTTCCGGCTTGGCACCATGGGGGGAGCCTGAGATCAGCGGCGCCGCTCAATTCGTCAATCTCAAAATCATGCTGACGCTCTTTTTGCTAAGCGCGGTGACGTTCGTCTTCTGGCGTTACCACCGCCGCGATTATGCCTCCCCGCGGCGGATCGGGAGGAGGATCTGATGCCGAAACGGGGGTCGGCGCAGCTCCTCCTCCTCTCTTTCCGTACGCGCGCAGCGCTCGGATTGGGAGCCTTTGCGGCCGTCATCAGCCTTGGGCTGGGGTGGTTCTTCCATAGCAGCGAAGATTTTCCCGTGCTGCCCAAGATCGGGCTGGCTCAAGTGATCCGCGAGGCCGCCTGGGAGCATGCCCTTGCAGGGCTGCCGGAAGAGCCATGGCCATGGGAAAACGCGCAAGCAGCAAACCCGAAAGTGCCGCAGCTTGGCTTAAGCGCGGCAGTCGTGGGCGGCGCAACTGCGAACAGTGATGACCGCCTGTCTCTTGAGCCGCCAAAGCCGGGCAAGAGCAACGCTGCACATTCCGCTCGGCGCAAAGTCAGCGGTGTGGAGGTTGGCGACCGTATCACGGTCACCGCCCCAGACGGCTCCTCGCGCAGCTACGCGGTTACCGGACAGCGGGTCGTCGACCCCCACCTCGCCGAGAGCGAGCCAAAGCCCGACGATGCCGGGGTGTCGCTCGTAACCTGCTCGACGCTGGACCCGCTGCTTGCGAGTTCACTTCGTCTCATCATCCAGGCGATCAGAACCGAGCCGGCCGCGCCCGGGGCGAGCGCCGAGCAGAAGCTCTAGTCGATAATCCTGCCTTACTGATTCCGGCGCCGAGTTGATTTCTTCTTTGGCGGCGGCGTGGTCGGTGGAGTGGTCTCAGGCACTGTTGTCGTAGCGCCAGTCTGCGCCCCTGAAGCCGTGCCGGCCGTTTGCGATCCGGCAGCACCCGGTGTGCCGGCGCCGGCCTGGGCCGGCTGACCGGGCGCGGGCGCTCCACTCGGCGGCACGGGCGTACCCGACGGCGCTGCTCCGCCGGGGAGCGCGGCGGAGGGTTGCTCAGGTTGGCTCGACACGCTGGGCGCCGGTGGTGTCACGCTCAGAGTTGGCGAGGTGAGCGGACGGCGATCCGCTTCGATCTTCTCTTTCAGCTTGTCGAGCCCCGCGCGATATTCGGCGCCGATAAAACCATCGAGCATCAGCGCTTTCCACCTCTTGAGCGGGCTCGAGCCCGTGTCATAGCCGAAGCTCCAGGTGAGCTTGCTGCCTGAACCTGACGGACCGATTTCGAACGAGCTCGTTCCTTCGACATTGTTGTAATTGGCGGCCAGCTCGACGCTGCGGTTGAGATTGCTGTCGCTGATCGACATGCTGCCGGAGCCGATCGATGGCTTTTGGCTGGTCCACTGGACCTGCGCGCCCTTGCCCTCCTCCGGGCCGCCATAGGTCATGATCAATTGTGGATCGCGCAGCTTCCAGGGCGACCAGTCGCCGAGGCGGTGCAGATTGTTGACATAGGGGAAGACGGCCGATTCCGGCGCGTTGATCACGACCGACCGGGCGACCGTTACATGCGGAGGCAACCCGACCGCGACCGCAGCCAAGATCGCAACGAGACCCACAAGCCCGAGCACCAATCGCATCAATGGACGCATTCCCCGCCTCCTTTTTCGCCGCGCGTTCGGCGATCGTTAGCCCGGAGGTTGGCCCCCAGCGCGGGCAAAGTAAACCCCCTCGATTCTTCACAAAAAGCGATTACAGTCTGCGGGTCAACAATGAGGGAGGCTGGAGATGAATCTCTCACCGCCAACCACCGCGGTGTTCATCATCTCGGTGGTGTTGGCCGTCCTGGCCATCATCGGAACGTTTGTGGCAATCCCGTTCATCAGCGGCCACGCCTTCTGGGTCGCTATCGTAGCCTACATCATCTTGGCGGTTGGCAACTTGTTCAGAGGCATCTGACCGCAACCTGGCAGGTGGCAACCCATCCGGAGGCTCAGTCGTGCCGCGCCGGTCAGGCCTGCCCGCGAAACACCAGTGCTGCGCCGAGCGCGATCAGGGCAAACCCCGCGCTCTGCGTAAGGCTCAGCGGTTCCCTGAAATAGATCGCGGTGAACCCGGCGAACACGATGAGGGTGATGACCTCCTGGATTGTCTTGAGCTCCGCCGGTGAATAGACGGCGCTGCCGATGCGGTTGGCAGGCACTGCGAAGCAGTACTCCACAAAGGCGATCCCCCAACTCACTAGCACCACGGTTACGAGCGGGCCGACTTGAACTTGAGATGGCCGTACCAGGCAATGGTCATGAACACGTTCGAGCAGGCGAGAAGAATAATCGGGGCAAGCTGGGGCCAAAGCCCGGACACAAGTGAGGCGGGAGGCATTTCGACCTCTAGAGGTGTGGCAAAGCGCGATGGGCTCCCGGGATTACGGGACGCGCCTCATCGAGGCGAGCTGACATAACGCGAGCGCTGCCCTGGAGGGACCGAACTTCTGCCCTCAGCAAGGATGATTGTCCATCATCCTAGTCGAGCGGGCCCGAACGGAGGGCCGGGACAGAACCAGCCCTCCATTCAGTGCCTAAAGATCGTCGTCGTCCCTTGCCCAGGACGGCCGGTAAGGCTGCGGGCTCGGGCTTGCACCCGATCCCGGTGTCGTTCCCGGAGTCGACGGCCGGGGTACTCCCGGTTGGGAGGGCGCGCCGCCGGACGGGATCGAAGTCCGTACTACGCCACTGCTCCCGAGACCTGGTGACGGCGGCGCTGCTGGCCGGGGAGGTGCCGGGGGCGTAACCGGCGCTGGCTTCGGTGCCGCGGGAGCCGGCGCTGCCGGTTTCGCCGCAGCTGCCGGTTTGCGGGCAGGCGCCTTGCGCGCCGCAGTCTTCCGCGCGCCACTCTTGGCCGTCTTGCGCGCCGGCTTTCTCGCTGCCGTCTTGCGCGCCGGCTTCTTGGCGCTCGACTTCCGCGCCGTCTTGCGGGCGCTCGTCTTCTTCGCGCTAGCGCCGCGGCGGGCGCTCTTGGCCGTAGTCTTCCTTCTACTCGTTGTACGTTTCTTCCCACTCGTTCTCGTCGCCATGGCTTGTGCTCCAATTCTGCTCCTGTTGCCGCACTCGACCGCTCAAACGGACGCGTACCCGCACGAATCACGCTTTCACTGGTCCAGGCTTGCCCTCCCACATTGGGAGTCAATTGTTTTTTTCATTATAGCCCTGATGGCAACAGAAAACGGCAATTTGCCGTGCAAGGCTCAGCGAAACTCGCCGTGCAAATCTCGACGCACCTGCTGTTCCCATAATGCCCAGCCCCTCATGGGCAAAGAACCTCGTAGATTCTATGGCTTAGTGGGACGGCAGGGCCGGCGGCATATGCTAGAGCGCCGCCTCAAATGGCAGCACTGAAATCTTCTCATCGCGGGTGAAGGGATAATCCAAGGCGAGCGCAAGCAGCAGCGAGAGCGCGACGAGCGCAGCGAGCGTCGCCGTCATGAGCGTTTGCGCTAGGCGATTGCTAGCCCCGAAAAACGCCGGGTAGCCGACGATCAGAACAAACCAGAGGAGAAGCGACACTGAGCCATTAGCGCTGTCGATGCGCTCTCCACGGTTGTCGGCAATCAACGTCAATAGCCTCACGGCATTCTGGTAGTGCGCGAGCTCCTTTAAATTCTGCGGTTCGATCTGGAAGACCGCAGTGCTGAGCTCCTCAAGGTCGTCGCCAACGTGATCGCTGGACTTGCCCCGCGCCATGGCCGGCCACTCGAATTTGCGCACATGGTCGGCATAGGTCACCAGCCGCTCGCGGATCACGGTGCCGCTTTCGACTGGAAACGCGAAAGTGACGTGGTGAAGATCGACGACAGCCTTGGCCTCATTGCGGACCGCGGCTTCGGTGCCGCGGTATTCTTCCCACACGGCGATCACGACGAAGGCGCGTAGCACCGCGTAGAACACGCCGACCACAGCGAACTTGAAGCCGGCAACTTCGTTGTTCTCTGCCAGCCGGCTCACGCCATAGATGGCACGCGTGGACAGCATGAGGCCGACGCCGTAGACCTCGGCCACAATCATGACGATCAGCCCCACGAGCCAGAGGGGCACATGTTCCATCATCTCAATCATCGGCACGGGCATGCCTCTGGTCGTCTACGGCGATCGGCAGTGCAAAGCGGCCTCCGAGAAACGAGAACTTTTGTCCGTCCTTGGCGCCTGACGTCGGGCTGAGGGCTTCCATCCCTCTGCCGAAGCCGCCATATTCGCCTCCATGCCCCACCGCATTGCCAGGACTTTCGGCGCGCGCGCCGAGCCGCGCGCCGTCACGGGCGAGGCCGCCGGCCTGCCGCTCGGCGCCGACCGCCGACCGCCGGGATTCGGCGAGGCGCCGCAGCCGCTGATGCAGGAGCATCCGCTGGTCTCGGGCACCGGTGCGCCGAGCTTCGTGCCGCACCGGCCTCCCCGCCCCGAGAAGACCGAGGGCGGCGTGGCGCTGCACATCCAAACCGACCTCGAACCTAAGGGCGACCAGCCGCAGGCCATTGCCGAACTGGTGGCGCAGGTGAACGGGCATGAGCGTGACCAGGTACTGCTCGGCGTCACCGGCTCGGGCAAGACCTTCACCATGGCCAAGGTGATCGAGGCCACGCAACGGCCGGCGCTCGTGCTCGCTCCGAACAAGACGCTCGCCGCTCAGCTTTATGGCGAGTTCAAGAGCTTCTTCCCCGATAACGCGGTCGAGTATTTCGTCTCTTATTACGACTACTACCAGCCCGAGGCGTATATCCCGCGCACTGACACCTATATCGAGAAAGACTCGTCGATTAATGAGCAGATCGATCGCATGCGCCACGCCGCGACGCGCGCCCTGATCGAGCGCGACGACGTGATCATCGTGGCGAGCGTGTCGTGCATCTACGGTATCGGCTCGGTCGAGACCTATACCGCCATGACCTTCAGTCTGAAGCGCGGCGACAGGATCGAGCAGCGCCAACTGATGGCCGATCTCGTGGCGCTCCAATATCGGCGCAACGACGCGAATTTCGTG
>DASSLP010000209.1:0-2762 GCA_035689365.1 Methyloceanibacter sp. | reverse complement strand
GAAGAGGACATTGACGCGTTGAGGTATTGGCGAGCCGCGAAGAAGCTTTAGCCTCTGCAAAATTAGCCGGAACTAGCCTCGCTCAACGCGGGAGCGCAACTGCGAACCACTTCGTTTGATCTCCTCGCCTCTCCTTTTCATCCACCTGGGAAACGCGTTCCCTCCTCTGTTATGACCATGTCCATAGGAATGTCATTCGGCTGCGGGTAGATCGTCACGAGCGCTTGCTGTCCATAGCCCACACCTAACTCGATTGGCGAGTTTTTCACCGCTGCGAGCGTCAGGTCGAAGAAATCACCTCCATAGCCAAGGCGATAACAAGCCCGGTCAAAGCCAATGACGGGCGCAATCACTATATCGGGCACGACTTCCTCGGAGGTTGCAGGCACTGGGACGTTCCAGACGCCTTTGGCAAGCGGCTCTCCTGAACTCCAGGGCCGGAAAACGAGCGGCTTGCCGCGCTCTACGACCACAGGAAGGGCACTGAGCTACACCCGCACTCGTCGAGTCATAACACGGCGGTTAGCGCACAAAAAGCGCCCGCCGGACGGCCGGCTCGACACAACGTGAAGGCCGGTGAGCGGCTCGCGAGAAAACTTTGGCGCCAATCTTTCGTATAGTAGCGGCATGACTGAGCTTGCCGTCACCGCGCCGCGCGCAAAGTTCGCCGATCCGGATTGGACCGTGAAGGGTGAGGTCCGCGCGCGCGTCAGGCTCGACGCTTTGCGCACGCTGTGGATCAACACCGGTAGCCTCTGCAATATCGAATGTCGCAACTGCTTTATCGAGTCGAGCCCGGAGAATGATCGGCTTGCCTACATCACCCGCGCAGAGGCGGCGGCTTTTCTTGATGAAATCACGCACGACGACTGGCCGGTTCGCGAGATCGGCTTTACCGGTGGCGAGCCGTTCATGAATCCCGACATCATCGAGATGCTCGGTGATGCGCTTGACGGCGGATTCTCGGTGCTGGTTCTGACCAACGCCATGCAGCCACTGTTGCGGCCACATATCCTGTTAGGCCTGGCTAGATTGCGCGATGCGCATGGCAGCCGGCTCCTGTTGCGTGTGAGTCTGGACCACTATTCAAAGGAACTTCACGAGGAGGAGCGTGGCGAAGGCACCTTCGACAAGACCGTGGAAGGGATCGATTGGCTAGCGGGCGAAGGTTTCACCATCGCGCTCGCAGGCCGCACCTGCTGGGGCGAGAGTGAAGCGGACGAGCGCGCTGGTTATGCCAGGTTGATTGCTGCGCGGGGTTGGGCGGTCGATGCATACGACCGTTCCTCCCTCGTGCTATTTCCAGAGATGGATCTCGCCGCCGATGTGCCGGAGATCACCGAGTCCTGCTGGGATATCCTGCATAAGGACCCCAAGGACTTGATGTGCTCATCGAGCCGTATGGTCGTGAAGCGCAAGGGGGCTACGGCGCCGGTGGTGCTGCCCTGCACGTTGCTTCCTTACGATCGACCCTTCGAGATGGGCGCGACCTTGGCAGACGCCGCGCAGGCCGACGGCGGGATGTTCGAGCGTGGCGCCGTCAAGCTTTGCCATCCGCACTGCGCCAAGTTCTGCGTGCTCGGCGGCGGCTCCTGCTCGGCCTAATCCTGCTTGAAGTGCTTCGAGAGCTTGAGGCCTTGCGCTTGGTAATGCGAGCCGATGCCTTGGCCGTAAATCTGGTCGGGGATGTCGGTGAGCTTGTCGTAGACCAAGCGCCCCACGATCTGCCCGTCCTCCAAGATGAAGGGGATGTCGAGGCTGCGCACCTCAAGCACGGCCTTGGCGCCGGGCGCTTTGCCCTCGCTATAGCCGAACCCCGGATCGAAAAAGCCCGCGTAATGCACGCGATACTCGCCAATCAGCGGATCGAACGGCGCCATCTCGGCGACATAGGCCGGCGGCACCGACACGCTCTCTTTCGACGCGAGGATGTAGAACTCGTGGGGATCGAGCACGAGACGCCGGTCGCCGCGAAGGTGCACGATCTCCCAGAACTGGTCAGCCTCGTAGGCGCCGACAGCATCGACATCGATAACACCTGCGTAACGTCGCGCGCGATAACCGACGAGGCCGCTGGGGGGGATTGGCGTAAGACTGATGCGCAAATTAAGGCCCTCGCGGATCGCAGCTTCGCCCTCGACCAGCCCGATATCCGAGTGAATCTCGCGAAGGCGCCGGTCGCCCACGCGGCCAGGTCGCTCGTCGGCGTCAAGTTGCTGGCCAACGCGCCGGCGGAACCTGATCTGATTGAGACGCGAGCCGTAGCGGACCTTGATGGAGAAAGTGCGCGGGCAAATCTCGGCGAAGAGCGGGCCGGAATAGCCTTCCTCCACCGCATCGAAAGAATCCTGATTGTCGGCAATGAGACGGGTGAACACGTCGAGCCGACCCGTCGAACTCTTGGGATTGGCAAAACCGGCAATGGTCGAACGCAGTTTGAGCTGCTCGATCAACGGCACGAGATAGACGCAGCCAGCTTCGAGCACGGCACCTTTGGTGAGATCGATCTCATGGAATTTGAGCTCGCCGAGCTTGTCGCGCACAGTGGCGCCGGGACCGGGCAGGAAGCTCGCCCTGATGCGATAGGCGACCTTGCCAAGCCTCAAATCGAGGCTTGCGGGCTGGATCTGGTTCGGCTCGATTTCGGGCGCGCCAAAGATCTCACCGGCGCCGATCATGGCTCTGATCGCTTGGCAAGGGAGAATGCCGGTGCGGGCGAAGACGCTCCGCGTGGTCTCAGCGGGAAGCGTCACGTGTGGCGT
>DASSLP010000208.1:0-6772 GCA_035689365.1 Methyloceanibacter sp. | reverse complement strand
TGCTCGGTCCAGTTCGAGAAATCGATCGCGGGGATGCCGGCTGACGGCAAGCTACGGGGCTCGTGCTGCGCGCCAATGGACGAGGCGCGTTATCGCCAGCAGATCGAGGGGCTCGAGAAATACTCTGATATTGCTGAAGTACCGCCCGATCCTTACGACATCCCGGCGCCGCTCGCGTACAAGCTCATGGGCTATTACGATCTCGCCCTCAACAAGGAGGAGCAGGGCGCCTATGACTATGCCATGGAGCACTCCGACATGCAGGGCCCGTGCTGCTGCAAGTGCTGGCGTTGGAAAGTGTATGGCGGTCTAGGGAAGTACCTGATCCGCGTGCACCACTACACTGGCCAGCAGGTCACAGACCTGTGGAACGTTGGCCAGGGTTGTGGCGGAGCCGTCGATACCAAGATGCACTAAGGCGGCTTTAGGCTCGAGCGCGCCGGGCTTGGCGGGGGGCAGCTACTGTTGCGCCGCCTGCGCCGAGCTTGCCTTGGCAATGTCGCGCTTGAGGCGCCTTGCCTTCAGCGACAACTCATCGTCGGCGGCCTTCAAGAGATAGGCGTCGAGCCCGCCGCGGTGCTCGACCGAGCGTAAGGCATGCGCGCTGACGGTGAGCCGCACGCGCTTTTTCAAGGCGTCGCTCTGCAGCGTCACATTGCACAGATTCGGCAGAAACCTGCGCTTGGTGCGGCGCTTGGCATGGCTCACATTGTTGCCGGTGAGCACGGCTTTGCCGGTGAGCTCGCAACGACGGGCCATGGGCGTAAATCCTTCTACGACAAAAGAAGAAACTGGTCGCCGCCTGCGCTTATGTCATACAGGCGTCGCGACCAGCGGGGCGAGATATACGGGCATGATAATTGGGGGTCAAGCGTCCCTTCCCAAACCTCACAATTGACGAAATCTACGAATACCCCGAAATTTACGGGCGGAGTGCTCCGGCCACTCCCGCGAGGGATATAAGCCCATGTGGGCAGCACGACACTGCTTCAGCCTTGTGGCCGTCGCCGCCCTGACTTTAGGACTTGGCGGTAATTTTCCTCCCGGCGCCGCCTTAGCCGAGAACGCGCTCTCCTCTGCAAGCCGCATCGAGGCGGTCTATCGCGTCGATCTCGGCAGCTTCAATCTCGGCACCTTCCGTTTCACCGCGGCGTTCCACGGCGACGATTACGAGATGCGTGGCGAGGGCCGCTTCACCATCCTACAAGGCCTGATCTATGAGTGGCGCGGCGTGACGGCGAGCACCGGGCGGGTGACAAGCGCCGGCCCTGAACCAGCCATGTATGCGTTGAGCTATTCCGACGGCGGCAAGAAGACCGAGCAGCTCCGCATGACGTTCGGCGGTCACGCGGTCACTCAGGTTCAGATCTTTCCGGACAAGATGCGCAATCCCCGCGACATACCGGTCACCAAAGAGCAGCTCGAGGGCGTGGTCGATCCGATGAGCGGTGCGTTCTTGACCGCGCATTCGGCGAATCCGAATGGCGACCTAAATGTCTGCAATCAGACCTTGGCGGTGTTCGACGGCAAGCAGCGCTTCGACCTCGTGCTCACGCCGAAGCGCGTGGTGTCCGTGCAGCGGACCACGCCGGCGGGCTATGCCGGACCTGCGGTAATCTGTCAGGTGAAGTTCATCCCCATTGCCGGCTACCAGCCTGACAATCCCGGCATCCAGCTCATGTCGCAGACGAACGAGATCGAGGTTTGGCTCATCCCCGTGCGGAGCACGATCCTGTACGTGCCGTACCGGATTGTGTTGCCGACGCCAGTGGGATATGGCTCGGCTTTGGTGACCTCGATCCAGGTTGCAGGTCCGTCGCGGGCGAGCGCAGAACCGTAGCCGTTGCTCTTTTTTGGCTGCTGACGAGGCCAAGGGTTAACGGACAGGCCCTCAACCCCAATATGTTGTATGGAACAGACGCCGAAAATTAACGCTCCCCTGATTCGTCCGTCCTTCGTTCGCGCGGTTTTCCGCCGCGCCTAAGCGAGCGGAGAAAGCGAAACCTAGATTTAGTAGTGGAATCCTCGCGAGGGCGCCCCACGAAGACAAGGCGCGCATCGAGATTCTATTCGGAACGAAATCCGAATGTGCAGAGTCAGCGATTCGGACGAGATTCGTTCCCCCCATGTTCCGAGTTTTTCGCGGATCGGATAATGATGAAGTCAAGAATGAACCGGTCCTTCTCCTCTAATTCCACAAATGGCCAGCGCGGACGCGGCGTCACCGCCGTGCTCGGCCCGACCAACACCGGCAAGACCCATCTCGCCATTGAGCGCATGCTCGCGCACGACGTCGGCATCATCGGCTTGCCGCTCAGGCTCCTCGCCCGCGAGGTCTACGACAAGATCGTCGCGCGTGTCGGCGCGGCGAAGGTGGCGCTCATCACCGGCGAGGAGAAGATCAAGCCGCCCTCGCCGCGCTTCTATGTCTGCACCGTCGAGGCGATGCCGCTCGAGCTCGAGGCCGATTTCGTCGCGGTCGATGAGGTCCAGCTCGCCGCCGACGGCGAGCGCGGGCACGTGTTCACCGATCGCCTATTCCATGCGCGTGGCTTGAACGAGACCTTGCTGCTCGGCGCCGCCACCATGCGCGATGCGATCCGCGAGCTGCTTCCAGGCGCAAATCTCGTATCGCGTGCGCGGCTCTCCGAGCTGACCTATGCCGGAGACAAGAAGATCACTCGGCTTCCCCGCCGCTCTGCCATCGTCGGCTTCTCGGCCAACGATGTCTATGCCATCGCCGAACTGGTGAGACGTCAGCGCGGCGGCGCCGCCGTGGTGCTCGGCGCGCTCAGCCCGCGTACCCGCAACGCCCAGGTCGCGCTCTACCAGAACGGCGACGTCGATTTCTTGGTGGCGACCGATGCCATCGGTATGGGACTCAATCTCGATCTCGACCACGTGGCGTTTGCCGGCATCCGCAAATTCGACGGCCAGTCGCATCGCAATCTGACGCCGGCGGAGATTGGCCAGATTGCAGGCCGCGCCGGGCGGCATATGAATGATGGCACGTTCGGCGTGACCGGCCAGGTCGCGCCGTTCGACTCTGACTTGGTCGACCGACTGGAGAACCATTCCTTCGACCAGGTGGGTTTCCTGCAATGGCGCAATCGCAAGCTCGATTTCTCCTCGATCGAGCGCTTGAGGGAGAGCCTACGCGAAGCGCCTGACCATCCGCGTCTTGTCCGCGCCCGCATGGTTGACGACGTGATCGCGCTGGAAAATGTGAGCCACGATCCCGCTGTGCCCGACAGGGCGAAGGGACCTGCTACGGTCAGGCTGTTGTGGGAGATGTGCCAGATCCCCGACTATCGTAAGATTTCCGCGGCGAGCCATGCCGAGCTTGTGGCTACGCTCTACGGCTATGTGACGAGCGATGAAGGCAAGATCCCTGCTGACTGGTTTGCGCACCAAGTGGCGCTCGCCGATCGCACCGATGGTGATCTCGACACGTTGTCGAGCCGGCTTGCCCAGATCCGCACCTGGACCTTCGTGTCGCATCACGCGCAATGGCTCGACGATCCGGAGCATTGGCAGGGCCGCACGCGAGCGATCGAGGACACTCTGTCCGATGCGCTGCATGAGCGGCTCACCCAGCGCTTCGTCGACCGGCGCACGAGCGTGCTGATGCGCCGGCTGCGCGACAAGGAGGAGATCGCGGCAGAGATCGCCCCTGACGGCAGCATCCTGGTCGAGAACCACTATGTCGGGCGGCTCGACGGCTTCCGCTTCACCCCTGACGCGTCAGGCGACGGCATCCACGGCAGGGCGACGCGACATGCCGCAGCCAAGGTGCTTGCGCGCGAGTTTGCCGTCCGCACCGAAGCGCTTGCCGCGGCGCCAGACGAGGCCATCGCGCTTAGGCCCAATGGCAGCATCGTTTGGGAAGGCGCCGAGATTGCGCGCCTCGAACGCGGGGCGACGGCGCTCAAGCCGCGCATCCAACTCGTCGCCGACGAGCATCTTGCCGCGCCAGAGCGCGAGGGCGTCTTGAAGCGTCTCGAAGCGCGGCTCGCGGCCGAGCTCGACGCCAAGCTCAAGCCTCTGATCGAACTTAGCAACGCCTCCGACCTGTCCGGCCTTGCCCGCGGCCTTGCCTATCAGCTCGCCGAGAATCTCGGCGTACTTCGCCGCGAGGAAGCCTCCAACGAGATCAAGGCGCTAGACCAGGCCGCACGCGCTCAGCTGAGGAAATACGGCGTGCGCTTCGGCGCGTTCAACGTCTACATCCCCGCGCTGCTCAAGCCCGCCGCAGCCGATCTGTTGCTTCTGCTCTGGGCGCTCTTCGCCGGATGCGACTACGGCCTCGAGAGCGATGCGCTGCCGACCCGCCCGCAACAGGGCCTGACTTCCGTCGCAGCCGACAACAGCATCCCTGAGCCTTATTGGCGCGCGGGTGGATTTCACGTCGCCGGTGGCCGCGCAATCCGCATCGACATGCTGGAAAGGCTGTCTGATCTTATCCGCGCTCGCGTGTCGTTTAGGACTGCCGAAGGAGGTCCGGAAGCTCCGGCAGGCGCGACCGGCGACGGCGGTTTCCGCGTGGTGCCCGATCTGATGTCGGTGGTGGGCTGCTCCGGCGAGGAGTTCGCCTCGATCTTGAAGGCGCTCGGCTTCAGGCGCGAGCGGCGCAAGGTTGAACCTGCGACTGATCAGGACGCAGTGTCGGTCTCTCAAGCTGAAGTGGCCGGCGAACAGCAAGCGGCGGCGGTGCAGTCCGAGGCAGAACTGTTCGACGAGATTTGGCGTCCGGCAAAACGCAAAGAGATGCACCACGCCAAGGGTGCGGGCCATAAGCCCAAGCATCAACATCGCGGGCGCGCAGCGACATCGAAGCGCGAGCACGGCCGCCCCGCTGCCCATGCCAAGCCCGAGCGGACCAAGTCGGTCGAGCATTCGCCCTTCGCTGCGCTGGCAGTGCTTAAAGGACGCCTCACCGTTCGCCAGCCTGAAGGAAGCTGACCGCGACGATGTCGGAGCAGCGGCTCGACAAGTGGCTGTGGTGCGCAAGGCTTACCAAGACGCGATCGGGAGCCGCGCGGGCGATCGCCGAAGGCAAGGTGCGCATCAACGGCGAACGGGCGCTTAAACCGAGCCGGCTCCTTTACGAAGGCGATGTGATGACGGCCACGGCCTCAGGCAGGCTCTTCGTGGTGCGGGTGCTCGCCTAGACGGCGCGGCGCGGTCCGGTAAGCGTGGCTCGGGCCCTCTACGAAGATCTGACTCCGCCCGCAGCGCCCTCGCCGGAGCGCCCGCTTGCTGCCAAGGGTCCGCGTCCAACCAAGCGCGATCGTCGACGCCTCGATGCGCTGCGCGCCGAGAATACAAAAGCCTGAGGCGCGACCGGCCAATCCGTACGTCCAAAGCTTCGCGCAAATTCGGTCCCGTGGAAGGTGAGGTCGCGCAATGTCGTTTCCCGCCGTCCAGTTCCTCGCAAAACCGGTGCCTCGCCTTGTGCCGACGGCTCGATTGTTATAGGCAGGGCCCTTCCACGAGCGACTCGGGCGGCCCTTAGGGGCTAGAATGCGGGCTGGAACTGGCCCCGAAAACGTGTGGGACCGATGACTTACGTCGTCACCGAAGTTTGCATCAGGTGCAAGTACACCGATTGCGTCGAGGTCTGCCCTGTGGACTGTTTCTACGAGGGCGAGAACATGCTGGTCATTCACCCCGACGAGTGCATCGACTGCGGGGTGTGCGAGCCCGAGTGCCCGGTCGACGCCATCAAGCCTGATACCGAGCCAGGTCTCGAAAAATGGCTCGAGTTGAACCGGCAATATTCGGAAATTTGGCCCAATGTCACCACGAAGAAGGCGGCGCCCCCAGACGCCGACGCTTTTGTGGCGGAGCCCGACAAATTTGCGAAATACTTCAGCCCAAATCCGGGCGAAGGCGACTAAAAACAAGGGGTTAAGGCGTTAACCCTATCGCCAAAATGTCGCATGTTGCGGCGCCGAAAAGGCGCCACTGCCGCATTCGACAGCTTCCAGATTCGCTAAGATTGTGTTATCTTCCTGACGAAATGGCGCAGACTGTCGGCGCATTAAGCACCAAGAGAGGCGTCCCAGTTCGGACGCGCTTTTTTTTCCAAACTTAGGGGAGGTGGCGCGATCAGGCCCTCTGATCGACGGCCAACCTCGTACCCTAAATACCCGTCAAAGGGGCTGGCATTCGCGGAGTGAGGCTGCCGCGAGCAAATTGGCAAGCTTAAGTCACCCGACATTGGCGTTTAGCAAGCATATTTAACAGTGAGACGAGAGTAATGACTGAAAAGAAGAAGCCACAGCAAAGACACGGATTTCGCACTAACGAGTATATCGTCTACCCGGCTCACGGCGTCGGCCGGATCGTCAGCATCGAAGAGCAGGAGATTGCAGGCGCCAAACTCGAGCTGTTCGTCATCAACTTCGAGAAGGACAAGATGATGCTCAGGGTGCCGACCTCGAAGCTTACCAGCGTCGGCATGCGCAAGCTGTCAGAGGACAAGATCGTCAAGAAGGCGCTCGGGACGCTCAAGGGTAAGGCGCGCGTCAAGCGCACCATGTGGTCCCGCCGCGCGCAGGAATATGAGGCGAAGATCAACTCTGGCGATCTCGTTTCGATCGCCGAGGTGGTGCGCGACCTCTACCGGTCAGAGGCACAGCCCGAGCAGTCCTACTCCGAGCGCCAGCTCTACGAGGCGGCGCTCGACCGTATGGCCCGCGAGATTGCCGCCGTCGAGAAGCTGGACGAGGCAAGCGCAGTGGCCAAGATCGACGACGTGCTGGCCAAG
>DASSLP010000207.1:0-12204 GCA_035689365.1 Methyloceanibacter sp. | reverse complement strand
AAGATCGGTTCCGATTTTTACGCGGTGTCCGGAACGCGCGGCGAGATGATCTATTACGAGCGCTGCAACTTTCCGAACAATGATGTGCTGACCTGCTTATATGTCTCCTACCCAGCCGCGGAAAAGGCCAAGTGGGACCCGATCGTGGCACGCATCGGGCGATCGTTGCGTTTAGCTCAGACGGGCTCCCAGTAGCCGGCACCGGCAAGCCTCTTCATGCCTCGCGCCGCCCTTGCCTTGAAAGCCCGGCAATTTCAGTGCTAGGTGAGACGGGGCCCCTCTCGCCCTCAATCCACCAACTCGCGCCAGGAAACCGCCCGCATGAGCGTACAGCCAGAAATCGCGCCTGAAGGAGCAAAGACGACCAACCCGAAGGTGCTCGCCTTCGTCGAAGAGGCGCGCGCGCTGTTCAAGCCGGAGGCGGTGCGCTGGTGCGACGGCTCGAAAGCCGAGTACCAGGAGCTGCTGAAGCTGCTGGTCGATTGCGGCACGGCAATGTGGCTGAACCCAGAGAAGCGCAAAAATTCGATCCTGGTGCGCTCTGACCCCGCCGACGTCGCCCGCGTCGAGGACCAGACCTATATCTGCTCGAAGTCGAAGGACGACGCCGGGCCGACCAACAACTGGTTCGATCCGGTCGAGATGAAGGCCACGCTGACCAAGCTCTATGATGGCGCCATGGCCGGCCGCACCATGTATGTGGTGCCTTATTCGATGGGCCCGGTCGGCTCTCCCATCGCTGGAATCGGCATCATGATTACCGACAGTGCTTACGCCGTCGCTAACATGCACATCATGACGCGGGTCGGCGACAAGGTGCTGAAGGCGCTCGGCCAGAGCGAGGACTTCGTCCGCGGCCTGCACACTGTGGGCTATCCTTTGCCGACACCGCAGACCGCCGACGTGCCGTGGCCCTGTAACAAGACCAAGTACATCTCGCATTTCCCCGAGACGCGCGAGATCTGGTCCTACGGCTCTGGCTATGGCGGCAATGCGCTGCTCGGCAAGAAATGCCATGCGCTGAGGATCGCCAGCGTCAAGGCGCGCGACGAGGGCTGGATGGCCGAGCACATGCTGATCCTCAAGCTCACCAATCCGCAAGGCAAAGTGAAGTACATGGCCGCCGCCTTCCCAAGCGCGTGCGGCAAGACCAACCTTGCCATGCTCAATCCCACCATTCCCGGCTGGAAGGCCGAGACCATCGGCGACGACATTTGCTGGATGAAGTTCGGGGCCGACGGGCGCCTTTATGCCATCAATCCTGAGACCGGTTTCTTCGGCGTGGCGCCCGGCACCTCAGAGGCGAGCAACCTCAACGCCATGAAGGCGCTCAACGCCAATTGCATCTTCACCAATGTCGCGTTGACCGACGATGAAGATGTCTATTGGGAGCACATGAGCACGGACGAGCCCGCCCATACCATCGACTGGATGAGGCGTCCATGGTCGCCGAAGTCGGGCCGTCCGGCTGCGCATCCTAATGCGCGCTTCACCGCTCCTGCCGCGCAATGTCCGGTGATCGCGCCGGAGTGGGAGGACCCGAAAGGCGTGCCCATCGATGCGATCATGTTCGGCGGGCGCCGCGCCACCGTTGTCCCGCTCGTCATCGAGGCGACCGGCTGGAAGCACGGCACGTTCCTGGGTTCGATCATGGCGTCGGAGAAGACTGCGGCCGCGGCCGGCAAGATCGGCGATCTCCGGCGCGATCCGATGGCCATGCTGCCCTTCTGCGGCTACCACATGGGCGACTATTTCGCCCATTGGCTGAAGATGGGCGAGAAGGGCGGCAACAAGATGCCGAAGATCTTCTACGTGAACTGGTTCCGGAAAGACGGTAACGGCGAGTTCATGTGGCCCGGCTACGCCGAGAACTCGCGCGTGCTGAAATGGATCTTCGAGCGCTGCGACGGCACAGCCAAGGCGGTTGATACGCCGATCGGCAGGCTTCCAGCCGAGGGTTCGCTCGATGTCTCCGGGCTCAAGGTCGCGCCAGACACGGTCAAGGCGCTGACCACCGTCGATGTTGAAGGTTGGAAGGCGGAGCTTCCGCTGATCAAGGAGCATTTCGCCATCTTTGGCGCGAAGCTGCCCAAGACCTTGGGAGAGGAGCTCTCCGCGCTCGAGCAGCGTTTGGGCTGAGCTCTGCAGTGAAATCACGGACTGTCATTGCCCGGCTTGAGCGGGCAATCCAGTAATCACCTCGGAGAGTTATTACGAAGGTGAGGGCTTACTGGATGCCCGCTTTCGCGGGCATGACAAGGGAGTGCGGCGCTTGCCCTGGTTCCGGGTTCGCCCTAGGCAAACTTCATGAGCAAGACCGAAGGCGTGGTTGCTGCGGGCCATGAGCTGACCGCACGCGCCGGCGCCGAAATCCTCGAAGACGGCGGCAACGCCTTCGACGCGGCACTTGCCGGCGTCTTCATGACCTTCGTCGCCGAGGCGGTCTTCTCATCGCCCGGCGGCGGCGGCTTCCTCATGGCGAGGCGCGAGGGCAGCGACTCCGTGAAGCTGTTCGACTTCTTCACCGAGACGCCGCGGAGGCGTCGGCCGGCAAACGAGGTCGAGTTTTTCCCCATCTATGCCGATTTCGGTCCTGCCAAGCAGGAGTTCTATATCGGGCTTGGATCCAGCGCGACGCCGGGCGCGGTGCCAGGGCTGTTCCTGTGGCACGAGGCACTTTGCAAGCTGCCGATGAAACGCCTGATCGAGCCGGCGGTGCGTGCCGCGCGCAACGGTTTCGCCCTGACCGAATTCCAGGCCTACCTCTTCACCGTCATCGCTCCGATCCTCACCGCAAGCGAGGGCGTCGCCAGGATCTTCGCGCCTAGCGGCAAGCTGATGAAGGCCGGAGAGACGTTTCGCAACGAGGGACTCGCCGAGACGCTCGAATGGCTCGCGGAGGATGATGCGCGGCTGTTCGTCGACGGCGATGTGGGCAACGCAATCATGGCGCAGTCGGGCTCGCTCGGCGGGCACCTCACGTCCGACGATCTCAAGCAGTACCGCGTCGAGTTGCGCGATCCGCTTTATTGGCGGCACAGAGACGCGGCGGTCGCGCTTAATCCTCCGCCGGCGGCAAGCGGGCCGCTGATCGCCTTCGGCCTCGCCTATATCGAGGCGCTGCAAGAGGCGGGTGGCAAGATTGACGCGATCGCGCTCAAGCGCGCTATGGAGGCGACCAACGAAGCGCGCATCACCCATGGGGAGGGACTTGCCGCGCGACTCGCCGGAGGCGTCTTGGCGCGAGAGCTGCGCGAGGCTCAGCGCCATCCGCAGGCTTATCGCGGCACGACCCATGTGAGCGTGATCGATGCGAAGGGAAATGCCGCCTCTGTCAGCCTTTCCAACGGCGAGGGTAACGGCTACGTCGTTGGCAATTTCGGTTTCATGCTGAACAATATGCTCGGCGAGGAGGACTTAGCGGCCGGAGGACTCCACGCCTGGCGGGAAGACACGCGGCTCTCATCGATGATGGCGCCCACAATCATCCTAGAGACCGATGGAACAGTGACGGCGCTCGGCACCGGCGGCTCGAACCGCATCAGGACGGCGATCCTTCAGGTCGCGGTCAATCTGCTCGACCACGGCATGAGCTTGCAGGACGCCGTCGAGGCGCCACGGCTTCATGTCGAGCGTGACGGCAGGACGAGCTTCGAGCCAGGCCTGCCGGAGGCTGCGCAGGCCGAGTTCCTTGCGCTCGGCGAAACAGCGCATGCTTGGCCTGCGCGAAACCTGTTCTTCGGGGGAGTGCATGCAGCCCGCCGTCACCCCAAGGGAAGAATGGAAGCCGCCGGCGATCCGCGCCG
Organism: Methyloceanibacter sp.; assembly: GCA_035689365.1. GTDB lineage: Bacteria > Pseudomonadota > Alphaproteobacteria > Rhizobiales > Methyloligellaceae > Methyloceanibacter. The sequence continues at coordinate 8,398 of DASSLP010000207.1, read as the reverse complement.
CCAGGGTCAGACAAGGGTGGTGTAGCTGCGCCGTCCCTATGTCGCAAACCGTCAATCAGACGTCGCTAATCGTCAAATAGACCTTGGCCTCTCGGCACAAAATGCGCCAGTGCTGGAGCCTCTGAGAGAAGCATCATGAAGAACGCCATCGCCATTCGTCACGTCGCTTTCGAAGATGCCGGCACGCTCGCCGGCGTGCTGAAGGACCGCGGCATTGTGCTCCACTACCTCGAGGCCGGTGTTGACGACCTCAGCCCGGCAAAGACTGGCGATCTCCTCGTCGTGCTCGGCGGACCGATCGGCATCTACGAGGTCGATCGCTATCCCTTCCTGAAGGGGGAGCTCGCGACCATCGAAACGGCGGTGAAGAAAGGCGTGCCCACGATAGGGATTTGTCTCGGCTGCCAGGCGCTTGCTGCGGTTCTTGCGGCACGCGTCTATCCGGGCAAGGAGAAGGAGCTCGGCTGGGACGAGATGATGTTGACCAAAGAGGGCAAAGCGTCTCCGCTTGGCGCCATCGACGGTGTTCGTGTGCTGAACTGGCATGGCGACACATTCGACTTGCCGTCCGGCGCCACACGTCTCGCCTCGACCAAGATCACGCCAAACCAGGCATTCACCTACGGGCCGAAGGTGCTTGCGCTGCAATTCCACGTGGAGCTACCGCAGAGGGATATGGAGCGCTGGCTGATTGGCCACACGCTCGAGCTAACTACTTCCAAAGTCGATCTCGCCAAGATGCGCGCCGACACTGCCCGCTTCGCCCCAGCCGCCAATGCAGCGGGCACTCGCCTGTTCAACGATTGGCTCGATGGAATTGCCGCCTCGTCGGCGGCCGCCTGATCTTACAATGGCGTTTGCGACTTACGCTCTTCGGGCGGCGTCACCGTCTCGCCCGGCTGGGTCGGCAGCTCCTTGGTGTCGGGACTCGTGACAATCTCGCTCTTGGCATTCAACCAGGTCGACGCGTAGGTCGCGCCATTGCTGCGCTTGGTGAGATGGGTCCATACCACCTCGCCGGGATAGTAGTAGACGGCCCACGGGCCAACCATCGATTTCGGCACGGCGTGCCAGGTGACGAGCACAGACTCGCCGGGTTTCACGTCGCCCTTCTTGACCTCCTTCACCTCGAGCTTGGCGAGATAGCTAGGAAGGTCCTCGCCGGTCTGCTCGTCCTTGGCGATGGTTGTGCAGGTCACTGAGAGCACACGCACGAGCGCGACGAGATCGCTCTTGTCCGTGAGTTCCTGCTCGGACAATGGCGCGGGCACCGCGAGCGCTGCCGTGGCGAGGCCGGCGGCAAGGAACATAAGCACAAGCGTTCTGAACAAGCGGATCATCGGACTTCCTTCGCAGCTTGCCTAGGCATCGTCAATTGCCGGGGTGGCTAGTGCGGCGCGGCACCTCGACCGTCTCGCCGGCCTTGCTCGGCAGCTCGGTGATGATGGCCTTGTTGACCAGCTCCCCGCGGCCGTTCCACCAGGTCGTGGTATAGGCATCGCCGTCGCGAACCAGATGGGTAAAGACCATCTCGCCAGGGTAGTAGTAGACGGTCCAAGGTCCAAGAAGGCCGGTCGGGACGGCGTGGAAGGTAATGGTGACGTCGTCGCCTTTTGCCACGTCGCCTTTGACGACTTCCATCAGCTCGGCATTGGCGTTGTAGCTCGGCAGTGCCTCGCCGGTACGCTCGTCCTTGCTGACGCCGGTGCATGTCACCGAGAGCACGCGGATCAGCGCGACGAGATCGCTCTTGGTGAGGAGCTCATCGTCGGACATCGGCGCCGGCAGCGCGAGCGCGGGGCCGATAAGGAACTCCAACGCCAGGAAGAAGCTGGAGAGGAGCAGGGATCGGCGCATTGGACTCCTCGGAGCGCTCAAGTCGCAGGCGCCGGCTCGGTGGCGCCCTCTGGCGGCAGGGTCGCAGCCTTGTGCCCGGCCTGCATGCGCCAAATCCTGTCGATGATGGCGATCAACACGAGATCGAGCGGAACGTCGAGTGCGTCGGATGCGATCGAGATCCCCGACGCATTGATGAGCTCGTCCAGCTCCTCTGCCTTCAGCGTGTAGCGGAACATGGCATTGGCGACAATGCAGCTGGCAATCCAGAGGAACCACCACCAGGGAAGGAGCGGAGATCTCGGCTGGGCTTGCCAATTGCCCGGGTCTGCGCTCGCTTTCCAGATCTCCTTCATCGCCTGATAGGGCTTCCACAGATTGAAGATCGGGATGAAATACCAGCCCACGGCCCAACCCGGTGTGAAGCGCATCCCGGCGGCGCCGAGCGCATGCGCATTGCGGTTGGCGCTGTAGATCCAGACAAGCACGACCACCGAGGTCGCCAGCAGCAGAACAATGTAAGCGATGCCGATGATGCCCTGCCTGAGGTCGTTTGCCTGCGCGGCTGCTGTCATCTCGGCGTCTGAATCGAATTGGCCTGCAGCGATGGCTTGGAGCAGCCGGTAATCCATAATCCCGGAAATGACGCTGATGACCGAAATGGCGACCGATGCCCACAGGAGCCACTTCGCCCAACGCGTGTGCTTGGTCAGGTCCTTGTAGAGGTAAGGCGTGTCGGTCTCAGCCATGCAACGCCCCGGGCGGCTCCCGATTGTGCGCTAGCCGCCCCGCCCAAGCAATGTAGCGGCAAAAAGACTAGTCACGGTCGCGCAGGCCTTTGACGCCTTCATGCTTGGCGCAATGGACGCAGCAGAAGATGGTGTCGCCGTGCTGCACGCCGTGACCAATGATGCGGCAGCCGCAATGCGGGCACACCGGCGCGAGCGCCTGGATCGCGCATTCGAATGAGTCGAAGACAAGAGTGCGGCCGCCCATGGTCACCTCGAAGCTCTTGTCGTAGTCGTTGCCGCATTGCGCACACTTACCCATGGCTGCCTCCAGAGTGGGGTTGCCTCGCTGACAAAACCGGTAAGGAACGATGGTCGTTCCTCACACGGCGGGCTAATGCGCGGCCTCCCAGTTGTCGGCGGCGCGCGCATCCACTTTGAGCGGCACCTTTAGCTTCAAGGCGGGCTCGGGCGCCTTCTCCATCACGGCTTGGGCGACCTCCATGGTCTTCTCGACCTCGTTCTCGGGTGCCTCGAACACGAGCTCGTCATGCACCTGCATCAGCATGCGTGCCGAGAGACCGGCCTCGGCCAGTGCCGCTGCCATCCTGATCATGGCGCGGCGGATGATGTCGGCAGCGGTGCCCTGGATCGGCGCGTTGATCGCGGCGCGCTCGTAATTGCCGCGAAGCGAGGGGTTCTTGGTGTTGATCTCGGGGTAGTGCACCTTCCGCCCGAACAGTGTCTTCACATAGCCGTGGCGGCGCGCTGTCTCCTTCATGGCCTCCATGTAGTCGCGAATGCCGGGGAAGCGCTCGAAATAGGTCTTGATATAGGCGCCGGCCTCGGTCCGCCCGATGCCGAGCTGCGCGGCGAGCCCGACCGAGGAGATCCCGTAGACGATGCCGAAATTGATGGCCTTGGCTCTGCGGCGGATATTGGGATCCATCCCTTGGATCGGCACGCCGAACATCTCGCTCGCCGTCATGGCGTGAATGTCGAGCCCGTCGGCGAAAGCCTGGCGCAACGCCGCGACATCGGCCATGTGCGCCAGCACACGCAGCTCGATCTGGCTGTAGTCCGCCGAGATCAGCTTCTTGCCCTTGTCGGCGATGAAGGCCTTGCGGATGGCGCGGCCTTCGGATGTGCGCGCAGGGATGTTCTGTAGATTCGGATCGACCGAGGCGAGCCGCCCCGTGGTGCTTGCGGCAAGGGCATAGGTCGTGTGCACGCGACCCGTCTCGGGGTGGATGAAGTTCGGAATCGCGTCGGTATAGGTGCTCTTGAGCTTGGCGACCAACCGCCAGTCGAGCACCTTGCGCGGCAACTCGTGGCCCTCTGCGGCAAGCTCCTCAAGCGCCGCAGCGTCCGTGCTCCAAGCGCCGGTCTTGGTGCGGCGCCCGCCGGGCAGGCTCATCTTGTCGAACAGGATCTCGCCGAGCTGCTTCGGTGAACCGATGTTGAAGTCCTCGCCGGCAAGCTTTCTGATCTCGTCCTCGAGCCTGGCGATGGTCTGGGCGAAGGAGAGCGAGAGGCTCGAAAGCGCAGACTTCTCGACCTTGACGCCGGCGCGCTGCATGTCGGCGAGCACCGGCGCGAGTGGCCGCTCAAGCGTCTCGTAGACCGCGGTGACCGACTCTGCGGCGAGCCGCGGCTTCAGGATCAGCCAAAGCCGGAGACCGATATCGGTCTCCTCTCCGGCATATTCGGTGGCTCTGGCAAGGTCCACGCGATCGAGGCCGACGGCATTGCGGCCTGAACCCATCACCTCCTTCTCGGTGAGGCAAGTATATCCGAGCAACCGACTTGCCAGCTGCTCCGGCAGATGCTCGGCACGGCCCGCATCGAGGGCGTAGGACATAAGGCAGGGATCGTCGATGGCCGTGAGCGCGACGCCGTAACGGGCGAGCGCCACCATATCGAACTTGGCATTCTGCACGATCTTGAGCACGGCCTCGTCTTCGAGGATCGGCTTCAGAAGATCGAGCGCCTCGCGCATGGAAATTTGCTTGATCGTGTCGCCGCCAAGATCGAGCCCGTCAGACGCTCGGTGGGCGAGGGGGATATAAGCCGCGTGACCCGGCGTGATGGCGAGCGCCACGCCAACCAGCTCGCCTTGCATGGGATCGGATGAGCTGAACTTCACCCTGAAGGCAAAGCGGCCGTGATAGCGCGCGGAGCTGATCAGCTCGGCGAGCAGCCCCGCATCTGTCACCGTCTCGTAATTCGAGCGGTCGAACGGGATCGTTTCGAGCTTGCCGGCGCGCTCGACCGCCAACTGCCCGGGCGAGCCCGCTTCTTTCTTGGCTGGCGCCTCGACGGGTCGCATCGCCACGAACTCGCCGCGCGGCGAGCGGCGCAGGGGATGATCGTAGTCGTCTTTCTTCCGCCGCTGCGGTGGGGGCGAAGGCGTCATGCCTTCGGGCAGCTCGGCGCCCAATCCTTCCGCCACGCGCCGGAGCAGGGCGGTAAATTCGAGCTTGCGCATGAAGGCCGTCAGCGCCTCGGCATTGGGCTGGTGGACGGCGGTCTCGGCAAGCGGCACTTCGAGCGGCACGTGACAGTCGAGGATCACGAGGGCTTTCGAGAGCCGCGCCTGGTCGGCGAACTGGATGAGGTTTTCGCGCCGCTTGTCCTGCTTGATCTCAGACGAGCGGGCGAGCAGCGTTTCGAGGTCGCCGAACTCGTTGATGAGAAGGGCGGCGGTCTTGACCCCGATGCCCGGCACGCCAGGCACGTTGTCGGAGGAATCGCCGATCAGCGCCTGCACCTCTACGACCTTGGACGGCGGCACGCCGAAGCGCTCCAGAACTTCCGCCTCGCCGATCGCCTTGTTCTTCATGGTGTCGTACATGATGATGCCGGGCTGGACGAGCTGCATCAGGTCCTTGTCCGAGGACACGATGGTCACGTCGGCGCCGGCATCGAGCGCCTGGCAGGCATAGGTGGCGATGATGTCGTCGGCCTCGTAGCCCTCCTGCTCGATGCAGGCGACGTTGAAGGCGCGCACGGCGTCGCGCACCAGCGGGAATTGGGGCACGAGGTCCTCCGGCGGCGCTTGGCGGTTTGCCTTGTAGCCGTCGAACAGATCGCTCCGGAAGGTCTTGGCGGCGTAGTCGAAGATGACCGCCATGTGGGTTGGCGGGGCAAGCTCGCCAGTCTCGCGCAGCAGCTTCCATAACATCCCGCAAAAGCCGTGCACGGCGCCGACCGGCAGGCCGTCGGACGGCCGGGTGAGAGGCGGCAGCGCGTGATAGGCGCGGAAGATGTAGCCCGAGCCGTCGATCAGATAGACGTGGTCGCCGCGCGCGACCGCTTTCCCGGCGGCGGGAGCCTTGGTCTCAGTGATGGCCATGATGCAGGCAATATAGGGATCTAGGCGGGCTCAAGGGAGTCGCCTTGGGCAGTCATCCACGCCTGAGATTCAGGCTTAGCCTAGGGCAAAGTCTCGAGCTCGGCCTTGTGGTTGGTCGAGCCGGGGGCAAAGGCCTTGTCGTGACCGCCGAAGGTGCGCTCGATATATTCCTTGAAATAGGCATCGAGGATGGGGAAGGCGCGGGCGAGCCTGGTGAAGGCCTTCTGCGCGATGAACAGCACGAGCGAATCCTCGAGTGCCACCACAAGCCCGGTCCTGAGCGAGGAGCGAAGCAGCACGCGCTCGCCAAAATGATCGCCTGGCCCGAACACCTTCTCGAAATGCTCGCCCGTCTCCGGGTTATCGATGATGAGCCTGAACGAGCCCTTCACCACGGTATAGAAGCCGTCGATGATCATGCCCGGCTCGAACACCCTGTCGCCCTTGCGATAGTGGATATAGCGCGTCGCGGGAGGGTTCGACTGGATCTGCACGATGTTGGGCGGCATCACGCTGTTGACGAGCCAGTTGATGCCGACCCTGAGCTTCGCTTGGAACCCCGGCAGGAACGAGAGATAGAAGCCGCGCCAGAGCAGCCAGGCGAGCGTGCCGGAGAGCTTGATACCGTAGACGTCGGCGACCGCCTTGCTCATGCCAAGCGAGGCAAGCGAGCCCTTTGACGTATAGGCGAAGGGCTTGAGCTCTTTCCCATTCATCCTGGCGACGATGTTGGCGGCAAGCTGGCGTCCTTCCCGCACGGCGAACTGTGCGGTCTGCGTCGCGTAGAGCATGGGGTCATCGTCGGGGTCGTCTGCCAGCGGAATGAGTGCGGCGTCGCCGAGCGCCCACACGCCGTCGTGGCCCGGCACGCGCATGAAGCGGTCGGTCTTGATGCGGCCCCACTTCATGTCGACCCCGAGCGTTGCCACCAGTGGATGCGGGCTGTTGCCGATAGTGGCGACGATGGTCGAGCTCGGGATGATGCGGCCGTCAGTGAGCTCGACGCCGGTGCCCGTCGCAGACTTGGTGCCGACACCGGTCAGGACCTGGATGCCGTGAATTTGCAGGCGCTTTGTCGCGTATTCGGCGAGGTCGGCGGGGAAGGTGGGGAGGATGCGGTTGGCGTACTCGATGATATAGAAGCGGATCTCTTCTGGCTTGATGTTCGTGTAGTACCTGAGCGCGCGGCGCACCAGCTCCCGCACCTCGGCGACCGTCTCCACGCCAGAGAAGCCTGCGCCAACCACCACGAATGTGAGAAGTTGCTGTCTGACCGCAGGATCTTCGGTGACGTCGGCGGTCTCGAGACAGCCGATGATGTGAGTGCGCAGGCGGTGGGCGTCGGCCAAATCCTTCATGGTGAGCGCATGCTCGGGCAGTCCGGGGAAGCGCTTCAGGTCCACTCCGGTGCCGAGCGCAATGACAAGCTCGTCGTAGTGCAGGTCGATCGGGATGCGCTGTGTGCCCTGGACGACAATCACCTTCTTCTCGGTGAAGTCGATGCCCATGACTTCCGCCTGGCGAACCTGAATCCGCCGCAGCAATTGACGCAGCGGCACGACGGCGTCGGCGGAATGGATCGACGATGCGGCCACCTCGGGGAGCAGAGGCTGGAACACGAAATAGTTGTTGGCGTTGACGAGCTCGACGTCGAGCTTGCCGCGGCCGAGCCTCGCGAGCGCCTTGGCAGCGAACACGCCGCCGAAGCCGCCGCCGATCACCAGCACCTTTTTCTTCGCCACAAGCTTGTCCACTGCCGGCTCCTTGCAACCGAATAGCTAATCCGTTGTTGCAGCGCGTCAAGTCATGCTTTGGCGCGGCATTCGGGTGGATGATCGGCGAGGGGCCTTACGGTCCTTCGGTTACCGAAACTTCCCGAGGCTCGGCGAAGGCAATCCATTTGGCAAGCACGTAGTTCAGAACTGCAGCGACGAGCGATCCCACCGCCGCGGCGAGAACCGGATAGCTCCGCCAAAGCCCGCCAGTAAGCACGAGGACCGAGAAGATCCCGTAATTCACCGACAGGCTGATCGCCTGAAACGTGGCGTAAAGGAGAGATTGGAGAATGGGAGGTCTGGCACGACCTGACGCGAAGGTCCAATGCCGATGAATTAGCCCGGTGGAGAGGACTGCCGTGGTCATGGTAACGGCGCGCGCGAGGAACGGATTCCAGTGCGCCCCGTGCACCAATCCCGCCAGGATGGCAGCGTCGATGGCAAGGCCGAGCGACCCCACCATGACAAACCTGACCGCGTGGTTGCACAGGAAGGTCGTGCGGAGCGCTTCAAGTTTGGCTGCTAGGCCTTGTTCCCTCACCCCCCATCCGCGGCACCATGCTGAATTTTCGGGGAAACGGCAATTCCAGATATCGAATGCGCCGAGGCGCAAACGTCGCAACCCAGCGGGTATTGATTTCCGGTTTTTGACTTCTGATGATTGGTTCTATCGCCGCGGCGTTGCAATTTGGCGCGTTTGGTCT
>DASSLP010000206.1:0-2017 GCA_035689365.1 Methyloceanibacter sp. | reverse complement strand
TAACCACCGCTGCGTACGCAAGAGTTCCGCCGAATGCGAGATGATCTTCCCGAAGCCGAGGGATTAAAACAGGGTGCGCAGAGCGCTGGCACGACTGCCCGCCATAGAACGCTGGGCTGGAAGAGCAATTGGGGGTTGATCCTCGCCGCGCTTGCGGCGCTTGCCGTTATTGGAGCGGGCATGGCTTACACATTCACCGGCGACTTCACAGGGTTAGTCACCTTTGGGGTAAGAGGGGCAAAAGTAGTGGCGGTATGATTTTACGATTCACAGGAAGGCGCGAGTCAGATTCATTCTGGGCATGTCGCCGCCTGCTGACCTTGACCGCCTTTCGCACGCTGAACTCAAACATTTGGTGCTGAGGCTCCTGGAGGAAGTGGCCGAGCTTCGGCGAACGGTAGCGGCACAACGCGACGAGATTGCTCGGCTCAAGGGTGGGCCAGGGCGGCCGAATATCAAGCCCAGTGGCATGGAGAAGGCGACTGAGTCGAAGGCGTCGCCGACGGCTGGGAGCAAGCCGGGCCAGAAGGGCAGCAAGACATCGAAGCTGACGATTCACGAGGAGCGAACCATCGAGCTGACGGCTCCGCCGCAAGGCTCGCGCTTCAAAGGCTACACGGATTATGTGGTACAGGACTTGGCGATCCGGCCGCACGTCGTGAACTTCCGCTGCGAGCGTTGGCAGACAGCGGACGGGGGCTTGATGACAGCGCCGCTGCCGGCCGGCATCAGCGGGCATTTCGGACCGGAACTGCGCCGTTTTGTGCTCGCCCAATATCATCAGGCGCAAGTGACGGTGGCACGGCTGCTGGCGCTGCTGCGAGCGTTCGGCATCGTCATCTCCAAGCGGCAGATCGTGCGCCTGCTGATCGCCGGCCAGGACGGTTTCCTCGACGAGGCTCGCGATGTGCTGCGTGCCGGGCTTTCGAGCGCCAAATGGATTACGGTCGATGATACGGGCGCTCGCCACAAGGCAGCGAACGGCTTCTGCACCCAGATCGGCAATGCCCACTTTGCCTGGTTCGGCACCACCGATTCCAAGAGCCGCAGCAACTTCCTCGCCCTATTACGCGCAGGCCACGAGGATTATGTCATTAATGCCGAAGCATTGGCCTATATGCGCCAACGCGCGCTTTCCGGGCCGGTGATCGCCCGTTTGGCCGAACATCCCGACCAGGTCTTCATCGACGAGGCAGCTTGGACTGCACATCTCAACCGGCTCGGCATCTCGGCTCTCAAGGTCAATCCTGATCCGGTTATGATTGCCAGCGAGGGGGCCTTGTGGGGCAGCATCAAGGCGCATGGCTTTTTGCCCGACACCGTGATCGTCAGCGACGACGCCGGTCAGTTCAACGTTGGCCAACACGGCCTGTGCTGGGTTCATGCCGAGCGCCTCGTTCACAAGCTCGACACCTTCACCGATGAGCAGCGCAGCGCCCAGACGCGCGTTCGCAATCTGATTTGGTCGTTCTATTGGGATGTCAAAGCCTATAGGCAAAATCCAAGCAAGCAGCGCCGTGCTTCGCTCAGGGCGCGCTTCGATCGAATCTTCACGCGCAAGACCGGATTCGTCACCCTCGATCGTCTGCTCGCGCGCCTGCATGCCAACAAACGCGAATTGCTCATGGTGCTCGATCGCCCCGAGATTCCGCCGCATACCAACGGATCGGAGAACGATATCCGCTGCCAGGTCACCAAGCGAAAAGTGAGCGGCGGCACCAGAAGCGACGTCGGTCGTGATTGCCGCGACGCCTTCCTTGGCCTCAACAAAACCTGCGCAAAACTCGGCGTCGCATTCTGGGATTATCTCGGCTCGCGACTGGCAGCGCCAAACTCGCCACACGTTCCCTATTTGCCGGCGGTCGTCCGGCACCGTTGCGCCACCGCCTGATTGCCACCACTTTTGCCCCTCTTACAAACATACTAACGCGGGCCTACTATGGCCGCGGCTGCGCGGGGCAGCTGCCCAGCTGCGGGGCAGGCCGGGCGGGTGCCCTGCCCACGTACGGTGGTTTTG
>DASSLP010000205.1:0-26696 GCA_035689365.1 Methyloceanibacter sp. | reverse complement strand
GCTCGCGCAGGCAATCGTCAGGGAAGGCGCGAAGTCGGTGGCGGCGGGCATGAACCCCATGGACCTCAAGCGCGGGATTGATATCGCGGTCGCCGCCGTGGTCAAGGACATCGAGCGGCGCGCGAAGAAAGTCGGCTCCTCCTCCGAGGTCGCCCAGGTCGGCACCCTTGCCGCCAACGGCGACAGCAAGGTCGGCAAGATGATCGCCGAGGCGATGCAGAAGGTCGGCAATGAAGGAGTGATCACCGTCGAGGAGGCCAAGGCGCTCGACACCGAGCTTGAGGTGGTCGAGGGCATGCAGTTCGACCGCGGTTACATCTCGCCGTACTTCATCACCGATGCCGACAAGATGCGGGTGGAGCTCGAGAGCCCGTACATCCTCATCAACGAGAAGAAGCTTTCTAACCTGCAGACCATCCTGCCGCTGCTCGAGGCGGTGGTGCAGTCGGGCAAGCCGCTGCTCGTGATTGCCGAGGACGTCGAGGGCGAGGCGCTAGCCACTCTCGTGGTCAACAAGCTGCGCGGCGGCTTGAAAGTCGCCGCTGTGAAGGCGCCTGGCTTCGGCGATCGCCGCAAGGCCATGCTGCAGGACATCGCAGTCTTGACAGGTGGCCAGGTCATCTCAGAGGACCTCGGCATCAAGCTCGAGAACGTGACGCTCGACATGCTCGGCCGCGCCAAGAAGGTGGTCATCACCAAGGATGACACCACCATCGTGGACGGCGCCGGCAAGAAGGCCGACATCCAGGCCCGCGTGGCCCAGATCAAGCAGCAGATCGACGACACCACCTCCGACTACGACCGCGAGAAACTGCAAGAGCGGCTGGCGAAGCTCGCCGGCGGCGTTGCCGTGATCAAGGTTGGCGGCGCCACCGAGGTCGAGGTCAAGGAGAAGAAGGACCGCGTCGACGATGCGTTGAACGCGACGCGCGCGGCCGTCGAGGAGGGCATCCTGCCCGGCGGCGGCGTGGCCCTGATCCGCGCACAGAAGGTGCTCGATAAGGTCAACACCGCGAACGAGGACCAGAAGGTCGGCGTCAACATCGTGCGCCGCGCCGTTCAGGCCCCCGCTCGCCAGATCGCTGAGAATTCCGGCGAGGACGGCGCGGTGGTCGTGGGCAAGATTGTCGACAAGGACGACTATGCCTTCGGCTTCAATGCCGCGACCGGCGAGTATGGCAACCTGGTGAAGCAGGGCGTGATCGACCCCGCCAAGGTTGTGCGCACCGCCCTCCAGGATGCCGCCTCAGTTGCCGGCCTCCTCATCACCACCGAAGCGATGGTGGCAGAGAAGCCGAAGAAGAAGGCCCCTGCCATGCCTCCGGGAGCCGGCGGCATGGGCGACATGGACTTCTAAAGTCTGTTGCGTAAGCGTCTGTAACGAGTTGCGTAAATCGAGCCGCACCCTTGAAGGGTGCGGCTCTTTTGTTTTGGCCAACCTTCTAGCCTTGCTGGCGAAGCAGTGGCACCTTGACGACTGCAAACCAGTCTAGGGAGGTGCACATGGCGACGTACATCGTTCTCGGTCAATTCACTGATCAAGGCATTCGCAACGTGGCGGATACGAGCAAGCGTGCCGACGCCGCCAAAGAGTTGGCCAAGAAGGTCGGCGCGAAGGTAATCGATCTTTTCTGGACGCTTGGGAGTCACGACGTCGTCCTCATCATGGAGGCGCCCGACGACGAGACCATGGCGGTGTTCGGGCTTAGCGCCGGCAAGAATGACAATGTCCGAACCGAGACCTTGCGGGCGTTCACCCAACCCGAGATCAATCAGATTCTAAAGCGCGTCGTATAGCTCTCAGCGACTGAGCTCGATGACCAAGAAAAAGGGCAAGCCGCGGGACACATTCGCGTCGGCATCGGCGGGTCGATTGGTCCCTACGTTGCGGCGGCCGCTCGCTGAGTATTACCAACCTGGATAAGGAGCCTTTTCAGAGATGCCGGGGGGAAGTCAAAATGAGGACCGAAGTCCGTAGGCGCAGGAGGCATTAACGCGGACCTCAACCGTTTCCGCTGCTTGAGGGCTTGGCGCTTCGTAACATGCGGACTAGCACCTGCAGGGTGCTTCGCTACATGAACCGAGTCCCGAAGGCGCTGTCGACCAGCTCGGGCAGCATGAAGGTCGTGAGAACCATTCCGATAGCGGCAAGCACTTGCCACACCCCTAAGCCGCCTTTTTAGCGGGAACGGTCGCAAAAACATATGCACGGTCTGTCTCACGAACACATGTGAACGCTCGATGAGGAATCAACCTTTTATTGCGCTCCTGCCCGCACCCAATCGCACTGAGGCCTGAAAGGACGACTCACGGCTTTGATTCACCACGGCGATAGAACTGCGATCTTCGATCAATGCAGAAGGCCGCGCTGACGCTCTCCTGGCTCTTTGAGAATTGAGCTGCTTGCTCGCATGTCGCGCCATTGGGCATATCAATAGCGAGTGCCGATCCACCGCCGAGTTTGAAAACCAGGATTAAAACGAACGGGCTCATTTGCGGGTCACGGTAGCACCACTGCGGTTACACTCCAATTCGGCGCGCGAATGAGTCCCCTAGGCTGGCCTTGAGAAAATGGCCCGGAAAAGCCCAACCATGACGAGGAGTGCTATGGTGCGAAAGCAGCAAAGCCGCTCAACGAAGTCGGGCAGCATCAGAGTCGGGATCGGTGGGTGGTCTTATGCGCCGTGGCGTGGCGTGTTTTATCCCAAAGGACTGAAGCAGGCTGACGAGCTTGCTTATGCAAGTTCCCACCTCACCTCGATCGAGATCAACGCCACGCATTACCGTCTGCAAAGCGCCAAAAGCTTCCGCAGCTGGGGCGAGACCGCGCCTGACGGATTTGTGTTTTCGGTGAAGGGCCCTCGCCTCGTCACGCAGCAGAAGGTGCTGGCCGAGACCGGCGCCTTCATCAAGCGCTTCATCAATTCGGGACTCGCGGAGCTCGGGCCAAAGCTCGGGCCGGTGCTATGGCAATTCGCTCCATTCAAGCCGTTCGACCAGAGCGACTTCGGCAAATTTCTCGATCACCTGCCGCGCGAACTCGATGGGAAGAAGCTCAACCATGTGGTGGAGGTGCGGCACGCGAGCTTTCGCACGCCAGAGTTCGTCAAGCTGCTGCGCGATTCTGGCGTCGGGGCGGTGTTCACCGAGGCGGAGGATTTTCCATCGATTGCCGATCTCGCTGGTGATGTGGTCTATGCGCGGCTGCAGCGGGGCAATGACACGATCCTAACCGCCTACCAGCCAAAGGCGCTCGATGAATGGGCCGAGCGCGCGCGGATCTGGGCGGCAGGCGACGTGCCGGACGATCTTCCGCTGGTCGATGCCACATACAAAGCCGAGACAAAACCGCGCGACGTGTTCATCTACTTCATTCATGAAGGGAAGCTGCGCGCTCCTGCCGCAGCCATGGCGCTGATCCAGCGGCTCAGCTAACGCCGCATCCACGTCGCCACGCGTCGAAATTGCCCTGGGCGATGCGGGAACATCACTGCCCGCATCTATTGAGCCTACTGACTGACGTGGGGCCCGCATCTGGAGGCCATATGTCAGATCGTGCAACCAGAGACACTCAACATCGCACCGCGCCGGATGATCGCGAGAGGCAAGCGGAAAATCGCGCGGATCAGCACACACCGGTCGCGGCGGAAGAACATGAGGCGAACAATGCAGAGAGCATGGACGCGAGCGAAGCCGGCGTTCATCCCATCGTCGTCCAGACCGGGATCGCCGCGTCGCTTTGGTTCATCGCCGTCGTTTGGCTTGCTTTCAGTGCCGGAACCGAGACCGACTACCTGCTCGTAATCGTCACGCTGTTCTTGTGATGTTCTTCGTGCTGTTCTTGTTCCTGGCGTCGTACAGCCTGAAGGATCAGCGCTGGCCGTCGCGCTCGACGGGCTTGCGTGAGTTCCTAACCAGCGAGGTTGCTCTGGGAAGCGGCAAGACGAGCGGACGCGACGTTCTCATCGAGACCACGCTGCTTCCGGTGGCGCTCGCCTTCGCGGCAACCCTTATCGGTCTTGCCTGGGTGATTTTCGGATAAGCGCGACGGCGCGCGCGAGCAGCTCATCGCGAGATGCGGCGAAGCCGTCGTCGATCCACTCGGCCTGGAGCCGCCGCAAGGTCTCGCCGACTTCGGGGCCTTTGAGATCGCCAAGCGCCATGATGTCGGAGCCGCGCAACGGGAAGGCTGGCGCTTGCCAGCGGTCGGGCAGAGTGAGCGCAGCCCGCCACGCCTTGTTCTCGGGACCAACGCCCGAGTCGGCCCAGGCGAGCAGCAGATGACGGGCAAAGTCGCTTGAGCCCCGATGGTAGAGCGCGCGCTTCGCCGCATCTTCGTCCGGCAGCTCGTCAGACTTCGCAGCGCCGAGCTCGAGGATGGCGCGTTCGGCATTCGACAGCCTCAGCCGCCCGGCCAACCGCGCCGCATCCTCGTGCACGAACACGCCGAGTGCCGCGAGTCTCAGCATGGCGTCAGGCTCAAGACCAAGCGCCTCTTCGATCGCGACCAGCCGCGCGAAGCGATCAAGGCGCGGCACGCCGCCGAGCAAGTCCACGAGCAGCCCGTAATCGAACAACGCCTCGACCCCGCGCGCCGCCTGCGGCGCGACGAGCAGGCTCCGCAATTCGGCGCTCACCCGCTCGGCCGAGAGCCGCTCGAGTCCTGAGCGAAGCTTCACCGCCGCCTTCAGCCCATCTTGGTCGAACCCGCCTTTGCCGTAATAGGCGTTAAAGCGGAAGAAGCGCAGGATGCGGAGGTAGTCTTCCTTGATGCGCGCCTCGGCGTCGCCGATGAAGCGCACGCGGCCGTTGAGGAGATCGCCATAGCCCCCGAGCGGATCGAACACCGTTCCGTCGCTGCCGGCGTAAAGAGCATTCAGCGTAAAGTCGCGCCGGCGTGCGTCCTCGTCCCAATCCTTGGTGAAGGCGACGGTGGCATGGCGGCCGAACGTCTCGACGTCGGCGCGGAGCGTCGTCACCTCGAACGGCACGCCATCGGCGACCACCGTGACGGTGCCGTGCTCGATGCCGGTCGGCACGGGCTTCAAGCCAGCTTTTTTGGCAAGCGCCATCACCTGCTCCGGCCGCGCGGTGGTGGCAAGGTCGACCTCCTTCACCTTCTGGCCGAGCAGCGTATTGCGCACGGCGCCGCCCACGGCACGGGTTTCCACGCCATCGCCGCTTAGCGCAGCGAAGACGCGCTTGGTCTCGGGTCGCTTGAGCCACTCGGCGTCTTTGAGCGAAGGGAGCCCACTTGCGGAACTGATGGCTTGCTCTGTCATGTCGAGGAGCGCCGTCAGTCGATCTCGCCTGGCTTGACCACGCCGTCGTTGAGCGTCGGCGGGTGATAAGTCCCGCCAGGCTTGCCGCCGGAGAATTGGATAAGCGTCGCCATAGTGATGATCAGCAGTCCACATCCTGCCGCGAGCAGCCAAAGGATTGGCGCGCCCTGCCAAATGCCCGCCGGCGCGACCCTTTTCACCGCGAGCATATAGGCCGCGTAGATCAGAAACGGCAGCGCGAACAGGACGATATCGATCAGGGCGATGCGCAACATCGCAGGGCTTTAGCCTCTCTCACGGAAAACGCCCGCACCATAGCGGCGGCGGCTACACAAATCGAGCTAGATGCTTGGCTCGGGGCTCGGGAAAGGGAAGAACACACCTCCGCTCCACACCCCAGCATTCTCTGGGCCGTCGACTTCGACCGCCAAAGCGGCGAGCTCGTAATAAATGGGCCTGGCGAGCCGCGCGGCCAAGCCGTTCCGCACCGCGACGTAAGGGACAAAACCTCCCAACTTTCCCGGCTGAAAGCCTATCGGGTGCTCGGCGTCCGCCGTGACTATGTCATCGACATTGGTGCGGAAGGTGAGGACTTGCCTCTCGCCGCTCCCCTTGTGCTTCATCTCGACAGCGACAAATGGCATTCCCTCGACCTCGATCGGCACCTTCTCGACCGGAGTGACGAGGTAGTAGCGTTCGTCATTCTCACGGCGGAGCACCGAGGCGAACAGCTTGACCAGAGGCAGCCTCTGGATCGGGCTGCCCCGGTAATACCACGTCCCGTCACGAGCGATTTTGAGCCCGATATCCCCGCAAAGATTAATGTTTGGCAATGCAGTGGAACGCCCTTTGCCGCGAACCTTTTCAAGTGCTACGAGAACGTCTCTTTCTTCCTGGTCAGGCATGTTTTCGGCCGCCTTCGACCGCCAATCCTTGCGCCACCGGACCCTGGTGGAACTCGCCCTGACCAAACAGGATTGTGACCAAATTGTCCCGCAAAGTGTTTCTTCCTCCAGGGCCCTTTGGCCCTATAGTCCTCTAGCCCCAGGATCGAGCGAAACTTAAGCCATGACAACACTTGCCCCTAACGAGACCCAGCTCGTCGATCGCATCGAAGAGGTCGGCGCCAAGATCCAGAAAGTGCGCGAAACCACGGCCTCGGTCATTTTCGGCCAGGACCGCGTCATCGACCTTGCCCTGATCACGGTACTTTCCGGCGGGCACGCGCTGTTGATCGGCGTCCCCGGCCTCGCCAAGACGAGCCTCGTCGAGACTCTCGGCACCGTGCTTGGGCTCGAGAACAAGCGCATCCAGTTCACGCCGGACCTGATGCCGTCGGACATCGTCGGTTCCGAGGTGCTGGAGGAAGGCGCAGGCGGCCGGCGCAGCTTCCGATTCGTCGAGGGACCGATCTTCACCCAGTTGCTCATGGCCGATGAGATCAACCGCGCGAGCCCCAAGACACAGTCCGCTCTGCTTCAAGCCATGCAGGAGCACCACGTGACGGTGGCCGGCGTACGTCATGACGTGCCGCGGCCTTTCCACGTGCTTGCGACGCAGAATCCGCTAGAGCAAGAGGGCACCTATCCCCTCCCCGAAGCTCAGCTCGACCGCTTCTTGCTGCAGATCGATGTGTCCTACCCAGACGTCGCCGCCGAGCGGCGCATGCTGTTCGCAACGACCGGCGTCGAGGACCGCGTGTTGAAGACCATCCTCTCGGCCGACGAGCTGATGATGGCGCAGCGACTGGTGCGTCAGATCCCGGTCGGCGACCAGGTGGTCGATGCTATTCTGAAGCTGGTTCGCTCGGCTCGGCCCGGCACCGGCATCGACGAGGAACTCGATGACATGATCGCTTGGGGCCCGGGCCCGCGCGCAAGCCAGGCGCTGATGCTCGCCCTCCGCGCCAAGGCGCTGATCGAGGGGCGCCTTGCGCCCTCCATCGACGACGTGGTCGATCTCGCCGAGCCAGTGCTCAAGCACCGCATGGCGCTCACCTTCGCCGCTCGCTCCGAGAAGGTGGAAATGAGCGACGTCGTGGCGAGACTGGTCGAGCCGCTAGGGTGATTTGAACCTTGGCCGACGCGCGAGAGAGAATTTTCCAGCCATTTCCAGTCGAGGAAGCCGAGGCCCATGGGCTGGCCGCGCGCATGCCGGCGCTCCTCATCGAGGCTCTGCGCGTCGCCCACACCGTGGCACACGGCACTCATGGCCGCCGCCGCGCTGGCCCCGGCGAGACGTTCTGGCAGTTTCGTCACTATGACCAGAACGATCCGGCATCTGGCATCGATTGGCGACGCTCGGCAAGCTCGGACCATCTGTTCGTGCGTGAGCGCGAATGGGAGGCCGCGCATACCGCGTGGCTGTGGGTCGATCTCTCGCCTTCGATGCGCTTCCGATCGCCGCTTGCCAAGATTTCGAAGGAGAGCCGCGCCGTGGTGCTCGCGCTCGCCATCACCGAGCTTCTCGCCCGCGGTGGCGAGCGCATCGGCGTGCTGGGCGGCCAGCCTTTCCGCGGACGCAACGCCGCCCGCCGTGTTGCCGAAGTCTTGATGCGCCACACTGACGAGGCGAGTCTGCCAGAGCCTGCGAAATTGAGCCGCTTCTCCGAGTGCCTTCTGTTCAGCGATTTTCTCGAGCCAGTGCCAGAGACGGCAGAAAGCTTGAAAGCGATCGCGGCGCAAGGGGTGCGCGGCCATCTCGTGCAGATACTCGATCCTGCCGAGGAGACGCTTCCTTACGCGGGGCGCACCGAGTTCACCGCGAGCGAAGGCCGGGACCGAATGATCGCCGGCCGCGCCGAGACCTTGCGCGAGCGCTACCAGGAGAGGCTCAAGCAACATCGCCGCGATCTCATCGAGGCGACGCGCAGGCTCGGCTGGTCTTTCGTGGTGCATCACACCGACCGGCCTGCCGAGGAGGTCGTGCTCGCGATCCATAATCGCCTCGCGGGGCTCGAACGCGATTATCGCTATCGTCCGCCGCGTCCCGTCGTGAGCGGCGAGAGAGCCGCGAGCCAGCAGCCATGATTACGATCGGCTCAATCGGCTTCCTCCAGCCTTGGATTCTGGCGGCGCTCGCTGCGCTTCCAGCCATCTGGTGGCTGTTGCGCATGACGCCGCCGAGCCCGCAGGTCGTGGTGTTCCCGCCGACGCGGCTTCTGAAGGACCTGAAGTCGAGCGAGGAGACGCCGGCGCACAGTCCATGGTGGCTCACGGCGCTGCGCATGCTGCTGGCGGCGGTGATCATCTTCGCTCTGGCGCGTCCGGTATTGAATCCTGACCGCCAAACCTTCACCGGCGGAGGTCCCCTCCTCCTCGTAATCGACAATGGCTGGGCGTCCGCGACGCATTGGCCAGAGCGGCGCGAGGCGATCGAGGCGGTCATCGACCGCGCCGGCCGCGACGGCTCGACCGTGGTGCTGGCACCGACCGCGCCGGGCCAGCCGGTCAGCGATCCGTTGAGTCCCGATCAGGCGCGCGAGCGCGTCGGCGGCCTGGCACCTGAGCCTTACGAGCCGGACCGTGTGGCGTTGGCGGCGACGCTTGAGAAGCAACTCGGCGGCAAGACCGGCTTCAGCGTGCTCTGGCTCACCGACGGCCTCGACTATGGCGAAGGCGATTCTTTTGCGGCCTCGCTGCGAAAGCTTGCCGGCCCTTCCGGAAGCTTCGCTGTGCTGCGACCAGAGAAGGATAATGCTGCGCTTGCTCTCGGGCAGGCGTCCGGCGACGGCGGCGAGCTGACCGCACGCGTGCTGAGCGCCGACGACGGCCCTCGCTCAGGTACGGTGAAGGCGCTGACCGGGCGTGGCGAGCCTCTCGGCGAAGCCGAGTTCTCCATCGCCGAGGGCGCGCGCGAGACCGCGACCCGGTTCGATCTTCCGCTTGAGATTCGCAACCAGGTGGCGCGCATCGAGATTGCCGGCGAACGCTCCGCAGGTGCCGTCCATCTTCTCGATGCCCGTTCGCAGTGGCACCGGGTCGGCATCGTGTCGGGCGAGTCGCGCGAGGCGGCGCAGCCGCTGCTCTCGCCGCTTTATTACGTGCAGCGCGCGCTCTCCCCTTACGCCGATGTGGTCACGCCCAACGAGGGCAATGTTGCCAACGCGGTGCACGAGCTTATCTCGCAGAAGGTATCGACCATCGTGCTCGCCGATATCGGCAAGCTGGTCGCCGGCACCCAGGAGGAGCTCGGCGCCTGGCTGAAAGCTGGCGGCGTGCTGATCCGCTTCGCGGGTCCAAGACTCGAGCAAGGCGGCGACGAGCTGCTGCCGGTCGCCCTACGGCGCGGCGGACGCTCGCTCGGAGGCTCGCTTTCCTGGAGCACGCCGCAGCCGCTCGCCGCGTTCGATGAGAAGAGTCCGTTCCGCGGCCTTGCCGTGCCCGAGGACGTTAAGATCAATCGCCAGGTACTTGCCGATCCGACGGTCGCATCCGATGCCCAGGTGTGGGCGACGCTGGCCGACGGCACGCCACTCGTCACCGCGCTGAAGCAGGGACAAGGCTACATCGTGCTGTTCCACGTGACGGCGAACTCAGATTGGTCCAACCTTCCGCTGTCGGGCCTATTTGTCGAGATGCTGCGTCGCATCGTCACGCTCGGGCCAAGCCAGGTCTCGATCGAAGGCGGCGATCAAGCTGCGGCGACGATGGAAGCCAAGCCGCAAGCGCCAGCGTCGAGTAGCGCGATTTCTTCGGGCGCGCTGCCGCCGGTCCAGACTCTCGACGGCTACGGCCAACTCGGTTCCCCGCCGCTCAGAGCCGCGCCGATCGCGCCGGACAAGCTCGACACCACCACCCCAGGCCCCGATCATCCCCCCGGCTATTACGGCCCGTCGGGCGCGGCGCGCGCCTTCAATCTCGTCACCGCCAAGACCGTGCTCAAGCCGCTGCCCAAGATTGAGGGCGCGAACGAAATGGGCGGATACACGTTGAAGAAGCCCGTGGCGCTCGAGCCATGGCTCTACCTTGCGGCACTTGCCCTCTTCACCGCCGACATTCTCGCGATGCTGATGCTGAGCTCGGGCTGGAGGCTGCGCCGCCGCGCCGCCGCGGCCAGTGTCGCCATTCTGCTTGCGTTTGCGCTTCTGCCCCAGGCACCTGCCCCGTTGGGGGCCGAGGAGGCGCCTAAGGGGGCGACCCCGGCCGACGATTTTGCGCTGAAGGCCTCCCTCCAGACCCACCTCGCCTATGTCATCACCGGCGATCCCGAGATCGACCGCACCAGCGAAGAAGGCCTGTCGGGACTGAGCAAGGTCTTGCGCGCTCGCACGGCGCTAGAACCGGCCGACCCCATGGGTGTCGACATCGACAAGGACGAGCTTTCCTTCTTCCCGATTCTTTATTGGCCGGTGCGCGAGGACACCAAGCCGCTTTCGGACGCAACGCTTGCCAAGATCGACGCCTTCATGAAGCAGGGTGGCCTCATCATCTTCGACACGCGCGACCACGACACCGAACTCACCGGCGCCGGCACGCAAAGCAAGGCGCTGACCCGCCTGATCGGGCAGCTCGACATCCCGCCGCTCGAGCCGGTGCCCGAAAACCACGTGCTCACTAAGTCCTTCTATCTGATGCGGAGCTTTCCCGGCCGGTTTGACGGAGGCTCGTTGTGGGTCGAGGCAGAGCCCGAGGACGAGGCTGAGCGCACGGAGCGCTCGCGCCGCACCGACGGGGTGAGCTCGATCGTGATTACCTCCAATGACTTCGCCAGCGCCTGGGCGTTGGATGAATCTAACCGGCCGATCTACCCGACCGTGCCGGGCGGCGAGGTGCAGCGTGAGATGGCGTTCCGCGCCGGAGTCAACATCGTGATGTACGCGTTGACCGGCAACTACAAGGCCGACCAGGTGCACGTCCCTGCCCTGCTCGAGCGTCTAGGGCAATGACGTCATGAGCTGGTCGGTCGAGTTCATCCCGTTCGTGCCGTGGCCCGTATTCTGGGGCCTCGCGGCGTTTGGCGTCGTGCTGCTCGCGTTGTTGTTCTGGCGCTCGCGCCGCGGCGCCGTGTTGCGCGCGCTGAGCTTCGCGCTTCTCCTGCTTGCCATCGCCAACCCGCATCTGAAGCAGGAGGACCGCGAGCCGCTGAACGATGTCGTCGCCGTGGTGGTCGATGACAGCCAGAGCCAGGCGATTGCCGGCCGCACCGAGCGCACCGAGGCGATCCGTAAGTCGCTGGAAGACAAGCTCAAAGCCGTCCCCAATCTCGATGTGCGCTGGGTGCATTCGATCTCGACCTCTGCCGATGGTGAGCGCGACGGCACGATGCTGTTCACTGACCTCGGCCAGGCGCTGGCCGACGTTCCGCCCGACCGGCTTGCCGGCGTCATCGCCATCACCGACGGTGAAGTGCATGACGTGCCGGGCTCAGCCTCTGCGCTCGGGTTCGACGCGCCGGTGCACGCGCTGCTCACCGGCAAGCCTGACGAGTTCGACCGCAGGCTGCAGGTCTTGAGCGCGCCGCGCTTCGGTATTGTCGGCAGCTCGCAGAACATCGAGGTTAAGGTCGTCGATACCGCCGGCGCGAGCACAGCACCCGTGAAGCTGACGGTCACTCATCAAGGCCAGGCGCCTACTTCGCGAAGCGTGCGCGTCGGCGAGAAGGTCGAGGTGCCCGTCAGCATCGAGCACGCCGGGCCAAACATCGTCGAGATCGAGGCAGAGGCGGCACCAGGCGAGCTCACCACCGTCAACAATCGCGCCGTGCTCACCGTCGAGGGCGTGCGCGAGAATTTGCGCGTACTGCTCGTCTCCGGCGAGCCGCATGCCGGAGAGCGCACCTGGCGTAACATGCTTAAGTCCGACGCCTCGGTCGACCTCGTGCACTTCACGATTCTCCGTCCGCCGGAAAAGCAGGACGGCACGCCGATCAATCAGTTGTCGTTGATCGCCTTCCCCACGCGCGAGCTGTTCCAGGAGAAGTTGGATCAGTTCGATCTCATCATCTTCGACCGCTATCAGCGGCGCGGCGTGCTGCCACTGCTCTATCTCGAGAACGTCGCGCGCTACGTGGAAAAGGGCGGCGCCGTGCTGGTGTCGGCCGGCGACGACTACGCCTCGCCGCTCAGCCTCTACCGCTCTCCGCTCGGCCAAATCCTGCCGGCCGTGCCCTCAGGCCGCGTGGTCGAGGAGCCGTTCAAGCCCAAGCTCACCGATCTTGGCGAGAAGCATCCCGTGACGACCGATCTCCCAGGCTCTAGCGGCCCCGAGCCTAGTTGGGGCCGCTGGTTCCGCGTCGTCGATACGGAGCCGCGCGACGCCGAAGTCTTGATGAATGGCGCTGAGAACAGTCCCCTGCTTGTGATCGGCCAGCGCGGACAGGGGCGAGTGGGTATGATCCTCTCCGACCACGCCTGGCTATGGGCGCGCGGCTATGAAGGCGGAGGGCCCTATACCGACCTGCTGCGCCGGCTCGCGCACTGGCTGATGAAGGAGCCTGACCTCGAAGAGGAGACGCTGAAGGCGACCAGCCGCGGCCAGACGCTCCAGATCGAGCGCCGCTCGATCAAGGACGAGATCGAGCCCGTCACCATCACCGCGCCGTCAGGCAAGGAAGACACCGTGACGCTCGACAAGGGCGAGCGCGGGCTGTGGCGAAAATCGATGACCGTTTCCGAGCAGGGCGTCTACCGCGTCGCCTCAGGCAAACTCGCAAGCGTCGTCACCGTGGGCAACGCCAATGCGCGAGAGCTTGCCGCGGTGACCGCGACCGACAAGGTGCTCTCGCCTCTGCTGGATGAGACCGGCGGCGGAAGCTTCTGGCTTGGGCGCAACGATGCCGAGGCAAAGGACATCCCGCGCCTTGTCATGCTTCGCGGCGGCCACATCATGCATGGCGACGATTGGCTCGGGCTCCACAAGCGCGACGCCTATCACGTCAAGGGCGTGCGGCTGTTTCCGTTGTTCACCGGCTTCCTCGCGCTTGGCCTTCTGCTCGGGCTACTCGCAGCCACTTGGTTCCGCGAGGGCCACTAGCGGATATAGGCTTTGACCTGTCCGGCTGCGCCGGCAAGGGTGCCGGGAATGAGCTCGAGCGCAAGCAGGCGTGCCGGGTCGACCGGCCCGGGCAGCGTGATCTGGCCGAAGGGCACCGGCTGAAAACCGAACCTCCCGTAATAGGGCATGTCGCCCACGAGCAGCACCAGACCGAAACCTTCAGCCCTCGCTCGCGTCAGCCCTTCCTGAACCAATGCGCGGCCGATGCCCTTGCCCTTCTCGATCGGGTCAACCACGAGGGGACCAAGCAGCGCAGCATTCCGCTGCGGCCCGATCGTGACGGCGGTGAAGCGAATTCCTCCCAACAACTTGCCGTCAAGGGCGGCGCAGAGAGAAAGCGAAGCCACCGGCAGCACGCCCTCTCGCACGCGGTAGGCGCTGCGCGCGAAGCGGCCTGGGCCGAAGGCTTCGGCCGAAAGCCGCGATAAAGTCTCGGCGTCACCGTTTGTTTCGAGGCGGATTTCAAAGGAGGAAGACATCGGTCATGGTTCCAACAGGCTGATCGGGAGGAGATCCCCCAGCCGCAAGATGGGCACCACACGCGATATTTTCGGAAAAGCGAGGTGTCGGCGGCGAGGGGCTAGGCAGTCCGCGCAAAGAGCGCGCACCCTCGTCGTCGGGGAAGGTGGAACCTGGCGAGCCTCGTCAACATGGGGGCGCCCCATATCACAAGGGTCGGCTAGGGTCCAGCGGTTCGACGCGCGACGTAGGCGGCCCTTGGCCAAGTTTCACGAAATCCTCGAAGTTCACCAAGTTTTATCGTCTCTTCGCCATACCTTTGAATCTGCTACACTTAAAGCCGACGTGAGGGGCGGCATGGCTTGTCCCTTCGAGGCAAGCGGGGGCAACTTCGATGGCTGAAACGGCGCGACTGCTCGTTCTCTACCACTCATCCTACGGACATGTTGAGACACTTGCGTATGCCGTTGCTCATGGCGTGCGCGCCGTCGAAGGCGTGCATGTCAGCGTCAAGCGCGTGCCAGAGCTGATGCCGGAGGAGGCCATGCACGCCGCCGGCATGAAGCTTGAGCAGCTCGCCCCAATCGCCGATCCGCAAGAGCTCCCCAATTACGACGGCATTATCTTCGGCACGCCGACGCGCTTCGGCAATATGACCTCGCAGATGCGGAATTTCCTCGACCAGACCGGGCCGCTATGGGTCAGCGGCGCGCTGATCGGCAAGGTCGGCAGCGTGTTCACCTCGACCTCGACCGGCGGCGGCAACGAGACCACCATCGCCTCCTTCCATTGGACCTTGCTGCATCACGGCATGATTGTGGTGGGCCTGCCCTACTCGGCGCCGGACCTTCCCGACGTCAGCGAGCTCAAAGGCGGCTCGCCGTATGGGGCAGGCACCATTGCGGCGCCCGACGGCTCGCGGCTCCCTTCGCAGAAGGAGCTCAATCTCGCGAGCTTCCAGGGCCATCACGTGGCCAAGATCACCAAGCGCCTGGTTCAGTGTCCGTAACAGCGCGCGGGTAAAGCGCCGTCACCACAGAGCAGTCTTCGGCAGCGAGTCGAAGATCTCGTCGATGCGGGCGCGAGTACCGCGCTCGGTCTGCTCCGGCAGCTCGCTCCGCGCAAACATGCGCGCCTCGGCAATCTCGCCGAGCTTCCAGTACTCGCCGTTCCGCCGCCAATTGCGGACCACGAATACAACGATGTGATCGCCGGGAAAGCTCGCAAAATTGGAATAGACGCCGTGCAGTTCGACGGGGCCGGTGACGCTCACGCCCACTTCCTCCTTAAGCTCGCGGGCAAGCGCGGTTTCAAGCGTCTCGCCCCATTCGACGCCTCCGCCAGGGAACCACCAGCCAGGCCGGTAGCCATGCCGCACGAGGAGCACGCGGCCCTCGGGGTCGATCACCGCCCCTTGCGCGCCAAGCGTGATCCCGCGCCGCGCCCGCCAAATCGGCCGGAACACGGCAGTGAGCAGGCGGTTCGGCCTGAGACGCCCCATGAAGGTCCGGTTCAGTCTGCCCCTCCTCGTTTGCAGCCTGACCTACTTCTTCTTCGCGGCGCTACTTACCGTATTTTTGACTGGATTGCTTGCCGGATCGTTCGCCGTCTGCGGCGCGGACGTGGGAGCGCTTGGCTGCACTGATAGGCCGAACAATTGCCAGCGCCCGCCAACTGGCATCGGCCGTAAAGCCGCCGGCAAAGTTGGCGCTTCCCTGGCCGCTCGCATCGGCACTGGCGCCCACCGCAACGTTTTGACTCGGGTTGCCTGCAGAGCCGGTGCCGGTGCTGGCGTTCGAGCCCTTTGCGCTATCAGTGGGACCGCTGGCGTCGGCGGATTGGCCAAAAGCGGAGTTGGCGGTACCGTCGCCGGCCGCGTTTGCGGAGTTTCCATAGGCCGAATTGGAGCTGCCTTCGCCGCTGGCGTTGGCCGAGGTGCCAGTCGCGGTGTTTTGACTGCCGTCGCCGCTGGCATTAGCGGAGGCGCCAGTCGCGGTGTTTTGAGTGCCTGTGCCGGATGCCGGAAGTTCCGCAGGCAACATTTCCTGACGAACCGGTGGCTGTCGCGCCGGCGCCGGTCTGCGGCTCGGCACCCGTTGCACTCCCGCCGCACACGAATTGCACCTGAGCCGGAGTGACCGCGGCGCCGAACGAGACTGCGAGCGCCAATATACCCGCGAACAAAGTAACGGAGCGCCTTAAGGCCGGCGCGCCAATGAGAGCAGCCATGTCACACCCCCCGTGCGAAGGCCGCCTCATCGACAGAAGGCGGCCGTCATCGACTCAACTTTCTGCCATCTGAAATTCCGCAGGATGATAACAAGCGTCGTCCCCCGTTGAAGCCGAGCGGCTTTGAGCGCCTTACCAACCGACGCGCACGCCCACCCGGCCGCTGGCCAGGCCGAGCGGTCTAAACAGGCGCATTCTCAAGAACGGTGACGCGATCTAGTGTCTTGGCGATAGCAACACAGTCTGCACGGCCATTGTTCACGCTCGCCCATCTTTCCGACATCCATTTGAGCCCGATGCCGCGCGCCAAGCGCCGCGACCTCCTCTCCAAGCGTGTGCTCGGCTATGTGAACTGGCATCGCGGCCGCAAATATGTGCACCGGCGCGAGGTCCTCAATCTGCTCACCCACGATCTGACCGAGCGCAAGCCAGACCACATCGCGGTGACCGGAGACCTGGTCAATCTCGGGCTGCCAGAGGAATTCATCCGCGCCGCGGAGTGGCTGCATCATCTCGGACCGCCTGCCCGCGTCACCGCGATTCCCGGAAACCACGATGCCTATGTCAGGCTTCATCCTGAGCGCGGCACGCGGCATTGGCAGCCTTACATGCAGTCGAACGGGGCGGGAGAGCTTCTGGTGCCAACACCGCCCACGCTATTCCCCTTCGTGCGCCGCTTCGGCGATGTCGCGCTGGTCGCGCTGTCCTCGGCCATTCCTACAATGCCCTTTATTGCGGCGGGAAAAGTCGGCTCGCTCCAGCGCGGCCTGCTCGGCGAAGCGTTAACGCGGCTTGGCCGCGAGGGCCTGTTCCGCGTGGTCCTGATCCATCACCCTCCCCTGCCAGGTCAGGCAGGCTGGCATCGCGGCCTCCGCGATGCCGGGCGCACCACTAGGGTGATGAAGCAGAACGGCGTGGAGCTCGTGCTGCACGGCCACAATCACGAGCAGACCGTGTTCGAGTTCGAGACGGTGAGCGGCCCGGCTATCGTCGTCGGCGTACCCTCGGCATCGGAAGCGGTCGAAGGACGCGTCCCGGCCGCGCGCTACAACGAGTACGCAATCGCGAGAGTCGACGGCGGCTTCAGGTGTGAGATGGTCGGCCGCGCCGTGGCAGACGTGGGAGAGCATATCTGGGAATGCGAGCGGCGCGTGCTCAGGGAGCGCTAAGCCACACCGCCGCAAACAGGCCGGCGGCGCCAGCGAGGAGCCCAATCGCGAATGCAGCGATGACCACGCCCATGCTCGCGCCCGAGGCCCGCGTCTCGCTCAACGGTCCAAGCTGGGGCAGCTCGCCGAGCGCAGCCTCGAGGCGTTCGCGCCGCACGATCTCGCGCGCAATGTAGCGCGTGATGCGGTCGGCCATGTCGGCGACATTGGTCGAGCTGTACAGCGTGCGCCGTCCCTCCTCGCTGTTGCGCACGAACAGATACGCGCCGCTCGCGTCGTCGATGGCGGCGTAGGTGAAGAGGTCGATCCACAGCCGCGCCGGGCGGCTCGGCACGAGAGCGAGATTGAAGCGGTCGTCGTGCGGCGGGAGCTCGGCGAATACGGTTTCGAGATCGGCCTTGAGCAGCTCGAGCCGCGCGATCTCGCTGTCGCGGAGATCGGCGGTGCGATCGAGATGCTCGGCCTCCTCAAGCCGCGCGGTGCGAATTGCCTCGCGCAACGAGCGGCTTGCGGCCGGCCGCGCTATCGATTTGGCGTTCTCCTCCATGCCCATAGCCCTTGGACTTTGCGCCAGGATATCGCCCTAAGCGACGGAATTGCGAGAGAAATTGCCAGCCTATTTGCCGGCGAGCACGACGCTCGCGCGGGCGTCGTCGAACCATTTGTCGATCGCCGTGTCGACATTGGCCTCCAGGCTCGACTTCCAGGTGGCGACGGTCGAGTCGAGCGCCTGCTCATTGGCGGCGACGAAGCTGTCGCGGTTGACGGCCTCGTTCGCGGCATTGGAGAGATAGTCCACGGCAGCGCCGATCACGACGCCAAGGGCCGCGCCGACCACCTGGCCGCCCATAGGCTGGACCACGGTGCCAGCCACCGCGCCCTGCTCGGCGAGCGCGACGCGCGTGCCGAGAGAGGTCGCGACCCGGCGCGAAACCTGCCCGAAGCTTTGCGCGAGCGCGATATCGAAGGCAGGCCCGAGCGCGAGCGCGCCAACCGTGCCGCCGGCAGCGGCGGCGCCAAGCCCGGCAATGCCGTCATAGGCGCGATCCTCCATGAGATAGGTCGGCGCTTTCCACTTCTGCGCGTCCCAGTCGAGCTTCACGTTGGTCATCGGCGTCGAGGCCGGAATGTCCTCGAGGTGATCGGTGTGCTTGGCGAGGAACAGCTGAAGCCGCATGTCGCCATTGGCGATCACGCGCCGGTAGCTGTCATGGGCGTGGCGCACCGCCTGCTCGACTCCTTTGGTGATGATGGCGTCGCGGAGCTCAGGCTTCAGCACCTGCTCCTGATAGTTCCGCAGGAAGTAATCCTTCACGTCGGCCTCGATCGCCTCGTTGAGCGATTCGTATTTGCCGGCCTCCATCCCGCGCGTGACGGCCGAGGCGATGGTCTCCTTCAGGACGACATAGGAACGCTTCCACGCGAAGAACCAGTCGGCATAGGAGTTGATGGCCTGCTCGCGATCCTGGAAGGCAAGTGCGAAGGTGCGGTCGAGATCCTCATGCGTAGCCTGCTTGACGCGCGCGCGCTCGTCGTCGAGCATCAGAATTGTGTCATTGACGAATCTGTCCGCCTCGGACTTGCTCGCCACCACTTTGTGCAAGCTGCCGTCGACATCCTTTACGATGAGATCGACGGCATCGGGCGGCAGGCTTCGGTCAGGGAAGAAAATATCGAGCACGGTCTTGTCGGAGTGGACTGCGGCCGTGTGCTCGAGATGGCGGTAATAGCTGCGATAGAACGTGGTGCCGAGCGAGACCAGCGCATAAGTCGAGAGCACGACGGCGACCGAGATGCCGATGGGCCTGAGCAGCATGCCGAGGGCGCTCCGCCTCACCGCCTTTTCGCGGCGGGCGAACCACCCCCGCCTGGTCTTGACGGGTTTCGCCGCCGGAGCCTCTCTGGCGAGCGCTCCGACCGCGTCCTCGGGATGGGCCACGAGGGCGGCGCCGCGGCTCTTCGACATGTCGTGCAGCATCTAGTTTTGAAGCCTTTCGAGCCTGATCCTATCAAGCTTTAGCCTCCCGCCCGCTTCCATATAGGCCATGCCGGTTCCGCTGGTAAGCCTTGTCGGAAAGAGATTAGCTTAAGCCCCGCGCACTGCCTGGAACGCCATAGAGCACTGGCGGTTTTTCAGACGAGGAGGTCCTCATGGCCAGACCGCCGGAAGCCGATCTCCCTCTGTTCAGGGAAAAACGGGTCAACGACCCAGAGAAGGCGCTCAAGCTCTTGAGAGTCGAGGCGCGCAGCTGCACCCGCTGCGATCTCTACAAGAACGCGACGCAGACCGTGTTCGGCGAGGGGCCGGTCGACGCTTCGCTGATGCTCATCGGCGAGCAGCCTGGCGACCAGGAAGACCTGGCCGGATTGCCCTTCGTCGGGCCCGCCGGCAAGGTGCTCGACAAGGCGCTCGAGGTGGCTGGCATCGAACGCAGCGACGTCTACATCACTAACGCCGTGAAGCACTTCAAGAACGAGCCGCGCGGCAAGCGGCGCCTCCACAAGAAGCCCGACACGGGCGAGATCGACGCTTGCCGCTGGTGGCTCGACAACGAGCTCGATCTCGTTCAGCCAGCGGTCGCCGTCGCTCTTGGCGCCACCGCTGCACGCGGGCTGATGCGCAAGGCACTGTCCATCAATGCCAATCGCGGACGGCTGATCCCGCTCCCCGGCGGCATGCAGGGCCTCATCACCGTGCATCCCTCTTATTTACTGAGACTTCAGGAGGAGCGCGATAAGCGGCGCGAGTTCGACCTTCTGGTCAAAGATTTGCGCATCGCCAACGAAGCGGCCCGACGCGCCAGGCGCTAGCCGTCAGAGCTGCGCGTGCGAGATCTCGGCTACGATCAGGGAAGCCCCCCATCTGATCACCAGGAACAGCATGACAGCAATGGTGATGTTGACGGTGCGATTGAGCCAGTGCGCAACGCGCCGGTTGGCGAGGAAGCCGAACAGGTTGACATACCACTGGTCTGCGTAAGAAAGGCAATAGAGGAAGATCACCCCAAGCGCGAACTGGTGCAGGTAGAACAGCACCTCGCTGCCGGACTTCTCGTAGAAATACTTTAGTCCTCCAACCAGGACGAAATTGCGCAGGAGATCGAAGAACCATTGCGAGAAATTGCGCACCAATTGCCAGAGCGCAATCTCGCCCTCGCGCCGCTGCAGCAGCTGGTTCCGATAGTCGACGAAATTCACGGGTGTCGGTTAAAGCGCGTCGGCGCCCATCTCGCCGGTCCGCACGCGCATGGCGCCTTCGAGATCGAGCACGAACACCTTGCCGTCGCCGATATGGCCCGTCCTTGCCGACTCGCCGATGGCGTCGACCACGGCATCGGCAACCTCCGCCTTCGCCGCAATCTCGAGTTTCACCTTGGGCACATATTGCATGGTGTACTCGGCGCCGCGGTAAATCTCGGTCTGCCCCTTCTGCCGCCCGAAGCCGCGCACTTCGCTGACGGTCATGCCTTGCACGCCGATATTGTTGAGGGCCGCGCGCACTGCTTCAAGCCGGTGCGGCTGAATGATTGCAATGATGTACTTCATGCTTCTCGTCCTCGATCACATGTTTGGAGCCCGCGTTCGCCGTGAAGTCAGGGGCCGAGCCTTTGTTCCTCGGCCTCAGCGCCAAAACGCAATCCTGTGACCGCATGGACAACCTTGGCGATGACGAAGCTTAGCGGCAGGACCATAGCAAAGTCGTAACGGTCGGGGTGAGTAGAACAAAGCGAGTCCTGCCCGATCGGGGAGCGCCTTGTCATCTGCCGCCGGCGATTTCGGAACCCGATGCGGCCCGCAAAGATTATGAGTTGCTCAAGGCCTGAGCAGCCGTGGACTGATTCAGGCTGCCTGGTCGCCCAATTCGAGCCCAATTGCCCACAGATCAGGCGGAAGGATGCCCGCCACAATCGAGAGGCGAGGCATGGTATAGTGCCCTTATGAGCAAGGCCTTTACAAAAGAGGCCGATCCTGGGGAGGTTTACGACGACCTTCCCGATCGGCCGGTTTCCCCACACAACCTCGTGACCCGCAAGGGGCTCGAGATGATCGAGGCTGAGCTCGCGCGGCTTCACCGTGAGCACGCCGCGGCCCAAGACGCAGACGACCGACCGAGACTCGCCAAGATTAACCGGGACTTGCGCTACTGGACCTCTCGCCGGGCCACCGCCCAGGTGGTCGAAACGCCGCGGGATTCTACCGAGGTGCGTTTCGGCTCCACGGTGACGATCAAGCGGGACGACGGCCGCACTCAGACCTATCGCATCGTGGGGGAGGACGAGGCCGAGCCCTCTTTGGGTACGTTGTCTTATGTATCGCCGGTGGCGCAGGCGCTCACGGGCAAGCAGGTGGGCGATACGGTCCCACTTGGCACGGCAGAGGCCGAGATCGTCGCTATCTCCTAGGTAACCTACCGCGCCTGTTAGCTTCGCGTGGTGGTGGGCTTGGTGGGTTTCCAAGCATCAGCTGACCTTGCCGCCGCACCAGCGCCTTTGCCTTATTGGCGAGCAGCGAAAGCATCCAGGGAAGCTGCACCTCAAGCCGCACATGATCCTCTGCGACGTCAACCGCGCCGGTCGTGGTCTGTCCGAGCAGGGTCGCGCTGAAATCGAGATGGTCTCCGGCCCACTGATCCTTGAGCACCACGAATTTCTCGCCGAAGGTCGAGCGCACATTGCCGAAGCCGGCTTTAAGACGCCTTGCAGCCTCCTGCTTGCCTAGCCTGTGAGGGATGGTGACAACGACCGGCTGGGACATTTCTGACTGCTACCTCTTGGGGTTAGGCGAGCGTCAAACGTCTGCATGTGGGAAATCCGGCGGCACTCTACCAGGCGATCTCACGGCTAAAGTGATCAGTTTTGCCTTAATTTTCAATGCATTATCCAAAAAATTTCCTCCAGAGAATGATCTCTTGGGAGGGGCAACAATCTGCAAATTTCGTTGCGCACCTTTCGGCTAGACACATTTATGCGCAGTGGCGGTGGGATGGAAGCCCCCGAGATGCCGCGACTTGCCACAGGGCGCAGCGGCCACGTGCGATTCAAGCCACAACTCATGGCCCGCGTACGCCATCTTGCGGGAAGCAAGTACCTTCGGCACGGTATTGTTCGAGGAATCCGTTAGCTACCACCAACGACGACCGCGACGGTAACAGCTGCCACATATCCGACCTGTCGGTCGATGTGAGTCGCAACGACATTGTGTTTTCAAAGCCCAGCTCTGAGTCGTCGGCGACTTACCGCAGAGATGGGCTTGCTCGTTGCGTCCAATTCAATGTCGAAACGATCCCAAAGGCGAGGAACTGAAGTTCCTTGTTCAAGCGTGGAACGCTGCTTTCGCCAAGGCTCAGTCCCTTGGCTGGCTCAAAACGCCGACTGCTGGCTTAGGTCGGAACCACCTTGGTGCTGAAATTCTGATTCGCGCGGTGGCCGCTTTTCTGGACATAAGCGGAGACCGCTAAACCCGAACTATTGATTGCGAGTCCCGCGGACCTCTGTCCTGCGCTTAACTTTTTCGGCTCTTGCATCACTTAGGCAGAACAGGTGACGTGGAAGTCCTTTCTTCGGCAGGCCTTTGATTCGTCCGCAAACGCTGCAGCGCTTCTCGTCCTCTAAGCCGTCATGGTGCCCTGGCAGGGAGAGGATCATCTCAAGTGGGCCGTAGCGCCGAATTAAAGAATGACGTGAGCGGTGGAACGACCTATTACGCCATTGTCCGCCCCTGAAGCATTGAACAATCCACTGAAGATCCTCGGGGCAGTTCACGGTCCGCAGCTCCACTTCGCGGGCTGTGGTTCCTTCATAGTTTTCATCCGTCTCTCGGCGGCTATAGAGCGTGATGGGAGCCGCGATCTCCCTCGATTCGAGGCTGTGAGCAGGCTCAAATGAGCAGTTCTCGCTTACGCATCCATTCAAAACCTCCAATAAACAGGCCCTCCGAAGAGGGCCGTGTTTTCGCAATAAAAAAAACCGCATCCGGGCAAAATCCATTCGCTTCATCTCTAAGTAGTGGCGGCGGTGCAGCAGCGCCTCGACGGAGGCCGATGGGAACTGATCGCCGAGTTCGTAGAGATCGAGTCCGGTAAGCGTGCGAAGCGCCCGCAACTCGATGCCGCTCTCGCGGTTTGCAAGAAGCACAACGCCGAGCTTGTCGTCGCCAAACTCGACCGTCTCTCCCGCAACGTATCGTTCCTCTTGAAGCTGATCGAGTCAGGCGTGGAGGTTCTCTTTGCCGATCTACCCGAACTTAACGGCGCGATCGGCAACTTCGTGCTCATCACCATGGCGAATGTCGCCGAGCTCGAAGCAGGATTGATTTCAGAGCGCACTAAAGCGGCGCTCAAAGCCGCCAAGGCACGTGGCGTAAGGTTAGGCCGTCACGGTGCCGAAGTCCTCGCTCCCAAGTATCGGAAGGAGGCTCTCCAGAGGGCGAAGCAACTCGAGACCATCATTCGTGAGCTTCGAGAGAAGGGCTACTCGCTCAACCGCATTGCGGCGGAGCTCAACAAGCGGAAGGTGCCGACCCCCCGTGGCGGACGTTGGGATCACTCTTCGGTTCGGAACGTGGTAAGGCGCTTGATGAATATTGGTCCGGAGCCCCTGGACCACACCCTCGTGAGCTTCGCTTTATTGCACCGCACGGCAAGGGTGCGCTGCAGCAGGAACTTTAGTTACCGAAATAGGGTTTGTTTGATTCGGCGGGGGCCACCAAGAGGGCCTCACATGAGTTACGCCAAACCGCTCTTGATGAGCAGGGGCGCTGCTGCGAGTTGCCAGCAGCATCCAGCGCGAATGTCTCTTAGCGGCGAACAGCGCTCCCACGTTGCTGCGGCTTACGAGAAAGCAGCGGCTGATCCAAGCCTTCCCGGCTTTGCCAAGAAAGCAGATTGGTTTCGTCTGCTTGCTCGCGTTGGAGAGAAGAAAGAGCGAGCGGCACTGATCGCGAGTGAGCGGAAACAAACGGCCCAGGAATCACTGCCAAACCCGTTTTGGTTTTGGGGTCTGCAAGCCCACGGCGACGAGGGCTGGCAGGGCGCTTTTTACAGCGCAACCTAATTCTAATTCTACGAGGGCAAAGCCATGAACATGTCGGAGTTACTCACTAGGGTAGATCACTCAAGCGATAAAAGCCGTCTGGTAACGAGAAGCGTCGAACGGGAAGAGATTCCAGTTCTCACTCTCGTCGACACTGCAGAACAAACCTGCGAAATGCCTGACCCACTCATTCAGGCACTCGTAGATAAGCTTCCGAAGCCCAACGCCATTTGGCCTATTGATGATCGGGCTAAGTGGCTCAAGACTGCGGCGATGGCATTCAATCTCATTTACAGGACCTGCGAGCGCGAGCAACACCAGTCTCCTTCCGCATTGAAGGCTATAGGCTAATCGCCTTTTCCCGACTCTGGAGCCGTGCGTTTTTCGCCAGTTGGGGCGGCCTCGGCGTTCACTGCCTCAAGGTCGTTCCGTTTAGACTGCAGATCAGCCGCCGGGTCTCTCTGCACAAAAATGTATAAATACAATTTAGAGGAATTGCCTGATGGCCGGTGGCGTTGGACTGTCGTTGGCGAAAACCGCAAGACTCTCAGAAGCGGGAGCGCCAAAGACGAGCACGAGGCCAAGTTGGCCGCTTTGTACGCGATTGATGCGCTAAAGAGAGAGGCTCGGAAGTCTAGCTTTTAGTTGACCTCTTCCACCGACGCCAGTCTGGGGTCGTCTTGCTTCAACTTAATCGCGTCGTATTCAATTCCGTTCGGCCCCCGGCGCCCCGTCGTCACTATAGCTTCGTCCACACCAACGTGCCCTAAAGTCGGCGGCGCGGTCTACTCCAGAGCACCACTCGTCCTGAGTGTTTCGCCAGCCCACTTTTCATCGTGGAAAAAAAGGCCCCACAGTCGAGAAAAGGCAAATCGGCTGGCTGAAAAAAGAGCCGCTGAAAGCGATGGCCGTTTCTAACCGCCGTGGTACCCGCGCTGCTTCCACTTTTCGAGTTCTTGTTCTCATCCAAACTGAGGTTCTCGCGCGTCGCTGGACCTGACAAGCCCACCGTGCGACAAAGCCAATAGCGGTCGCCCCGGCGTGTCAGTTTGAAGTACATTCTCTTTGCGAGACGCTTGGCTTTTTGCTCTCGGCTGGTGAGATTCTGATGCACGTTTGCTCGAGCGGGATTGGGCGACGAAATAGTAGAGCAACAGCAATATGAGGAGGGCATGGGCCGCGAAAAGGACTGTTCCCTTCACAAAGTAGCGGTACGTACGCAGGTGCTCTGCATAATCAGCGTCGCCCAGAGCGATTTCAGCTAACACGCGAGGAAAACGTCTCCTTGCAGTGCCATGTTCCGGAATGGGGATGTTGCAATGCGAGACCGCGATTCGCTTCCGGTCTCGCAACGGTATAGAGTACACGGGTCAAGCGATCATCGACATCGGGGAGGATGATCCTGCTCCACTCCTAACGGGGAGGTGAGGTCATGCCCCTCAATGAAATTCCCAAACACATTGGTCCTCAGACTCGCAGCGTGATTGAGGCTGCGCTGGAAGACGCGTGGCAGGAATTGAACAAGGACGGCGATTTCGAAGCCACGCCAGCGCGAAACAAGCTGAGGACGACTATGGTTGCACTCGCCTCTGTCGGCGAAACAGACCACAAAAAGCTCAAGTGGTTCGCCATACACGCTTGGAAAGGGGCGCTACAGGCGGAACAATCCGCACGTAGAATTCGAGCCAGCGGAACGGCAGCTTAGCTTTTGTTGGAGCGTTAGCGCTCAGGCCTTGTCGCGCCCGTGAACTTCGGCTGGAGGAGCGGTCGCCTCGATTGCCTTGAAGTGTTCTTTGACCGTGTATTGATGGGTCGCTCCCGCAGGGACTAACCAAGAATCCCCTTCCTTGAGAAGAAGTGTTTGCCCCTCCAGTTCGAGCGTGGCGCTCCCTGAGATCACATAGCCCACAGTCTCGTATTCTCTCCTTGTAGCCGCCTCAACTTTGCTGCCGGGTTCGAGAACCCAAAGGCGCATCGAGACACGCTTGCCTGCAACGAGATATTTCTGGCCCAACTCGCCTCGCGGGGATGAGGCAGCTTCTACCTTCTTGATTGTGGTATCGGGCATGTGGCCACCTCCGTGTCGAGTTGTCTCAAACGATCCATCCTAGCTCTCTCGCCTCGTCGATGGCGAGCTTCCAGGCCATTTCCAGGAACTCGGCGGAGGTCACGGTGACGCACGGATCATCATCCTGCATGAAATCCTTTGCGCGTAGCCCTGGAGCGCCGCCTCGCTTTGAGTAAATGACTGAGTAGCTTGTCCCCCGCAGCGTCACCAGAATTTCGTTACCAGCAACGTCCAGGGTAGGCTCGGGACAAGACTGAGGCATTGTCATCACTCTTTGGCTGCAACCGCTTCGACCTCAGCAATGGTGTAGCTTTCGTCCACACGGGCCCGAGGACCACTCTCGGGTCTGTCGGCCCCGCGTGGTCTCCGTCGTCGGCCTAGGGTCTTCCTCGGCACAACGGTTACCAAAGAGGCAGCAAATAGCCGGGAACGCCGTAATGCTCGTGGGTCCTCGCCTCCCAGTC
>DASSLP010000204.1:0-5552 GCA_035689365.1 Methyloceanibacter sp. | reverse complement strand
AGCCGGGGCCGATTGCCGCCGCTTTGGAGTCGGAGAACGCCTGGTTCGGCATGATCGTCGATGGAGTCCACGTGAGCCCAGCGATGCTTCGCCTGGCGCTGCGCGGCTTGGCGAGGCCAATTCTGATCACTGATGCGATGCCGCCGGTCGGCGGGCGCAAATCAAAATTCGATCTTTATGGCACTGAGATCGAGGTCATCGGGGGCCGCTGCGCAAGGCCTGACGGCGCGCTCGCCGGCTCTGCGCTCGACATGGCTACCGCGGTTCGCAATTGCGTGCGCCTCCTGCGAGTACCACTGGAAGATGCCCTCCGTTTCGCCTCCCGGAATCCGGCAGAATTCCTGGGCCTTGGGCATCAGTTGGGTGGGCTCCGGGCGGGATATCGCGCCGATTTAGTGGCGCTCAATCCTCGCACCATCGAGGTCTTGGGGACCTGGGTCGCAGGCGTCGAATCGGAGGCCTGAAGGCTGAAGGCCTCAAGCCTCATCCCAGGCCGGCTCGCTGCCACAGATGCGTCAAAACGACCTGATTAATGTCATTTTGTTGATGTCATTTGCGGTTCGTTAGTGCTCGACATTTAGGATAATGACTGGTAACCGCATGCAGGTCGCAGCTGCGATGGGTTCAGACACCAATCGATGCCTGATCAATTCTTTATCGGAATAGACGGGGGCGCCTCGTCTTGCCGGGCTCGCCTACGCGATTTGGAAGGTAATTTGTTAGGCGAGGGGTGCAGCGGCCCAGCAAATATTCATTTAGATTTAGATCTAGCCAAAGAATCCATCCGGGCCGCCAGCCGGGCGGCAATCCGGGCCGCGGGCCTCGACGAGCGGGTTCTGCACCGCGCCCACGCGGGGCTAGGGCTGGCGGGCGCTGGCCTCAAGGGCGCCTGCGAGCAGCTTCGCGCCGGCCTTAACTCCTTCGCCACGACCGTGGTCTCGACGGATGCCTATATCGCCTGGCTCGGCGCGCACCAGGGCGGGAGCGGCGGCATCGTGATCCTCGGCACGGGGTCATGCGGGCTGGCCATCGTCGACGGCAAGCGAATCGACGTCGGTGGCTGGGGCGCCGAGATTTCCGACGAGGCCGGAGGCCAGAGGATCGGCCGGGAAGCGCTCCGGCGCAGCCTGTGGACTCATGACGGACGCGCCAAGCGAACCAAGCTTTCCGATCTCATTCTCGATCGTTACCGGCGCGACCCGGCGAAAATCGTTGCGTTTGCGACAAGCGCCACGCCTGCCCAGTACGCCGAATTCGCGCCGCTCGTGTTCGAATATGCAACGCGTGGGGATCCGCTGGCGGTCGAGCTCGTGCAGGAGACGGCCGAGGCCGCGACCCGCATCATCGACCGCCTGATTGCCGGAGGTGCCACTGCGGTCAGCCTAATCGGCGGCCTCGCCGATCCAGTGATGCCCTGGCTGCCGTCCCGCATGCGCGAGTTTCTAGCCTCGCCGCAAAGCGACCCTCTGGACGGGGCGATCCTCATGGCCCGCCACGACGTCCAGAGCAGGCGAGAATCTGAGCAAGCGCAGCGCAGCTCTGCGGCCTAATCGGTCGCCTGGCTAGCCGACATCCGGAGTCTGGCCAGCCTCAAGCGTCGAGCACGAGGGGGAAACTCCGACGGCAGCTAACTCCCGCGCGAAGCTGCGCTCGTTGGGCTTGTAGAAGGTATGCCGGCCGATCGGCTGCCCTTCGGAACGTGCCCAGGAGGGCAGCGAACCGCCGCGCCTCTGCCTAACCACCGTGGGATTGAGAAAGTGCGTCGCGCCCGCGGTGGGATCCGGCATCTCTCCGTTAAGAACAGCATCCGCAATCTGGGCTGCGCTGCGATAGCGAGGATCGTTCGGAGATAGCCTCTCCATGTCCTGGCGCTTCGTCATCCACGGCTCGAACTGCCAGGGATGGGTCACCACGTCTTTGATGTTGTCGCCCCATCTGCCGTTCCGCGTTCGATTGAGAATGACATAGGCGACCGCAGCCTTGCCCTCATCGGACTCCTCGGGAGCCTCGAAGGCAATCGTCCTAATCATGTAGTCGCGATCCTCGGCGTTGTAGTTAGGAGCCGCCTGACTGAGCTCGGCCAGGGGCGATTTAATGCCGGCGGCCTCCGGCCCTTCCGGCGGAACCAGTGGAAGGCACTCGGCCCTAGCGCCGAGCGAAGCATGAATAGGTGTCGCGCCACCTAAGAGGAAAAGTGCAAGGGTGAATGATAGTCGAATCCGCACTCTCGTCTCCTTCAGTTCCTTTGGTTTTGGGGTGAAGGATGCGGATTCCACGCAGGAAGGCGCACATTTCATGACCAGATTTGAACGATCTTTGGATGAATTGAGGCAATAAAAGGCAGCGTTAAGCTTTAAGGCCCTAGCCTGAGGTTTGATCTTCGAGAAAATCGAGATTGGGCGAGGTGCCAAACTCGAACGGCGCGTCAAGTTCGCTCGCACGATGAACGACGTCGCCGCCAAACCGCACTGCGAGCGTATCGATCGCCACCTCGAGGCGTCGCCTCCGGGCAAGCGGGCTAAACAGATCGAGCTGAACCTGATCACCAATAGCGACCAGGTCGTAAGCAGTCATGCCAACCAGGCGGAATGGACCGGGATGGCTGAACTCGTCGAGGAGATCGACCGCGACCGAGTAAAGCCGCTCGGCGATGTCGGTCGGCTCACTGAGCCGCCGCTGCCGCGTCAGGATCTGGAACTCTGCCGTCTTGAGCTTGGTCGCCACGCCGTAAGCGACATAGCCATTCTGTCTTAGGCGCCTGCCGACTGCTTCTGCTGACCGATGCAGATGAAATCTGATGTCCTCTTTCTTGCGCACGTCTTTTTCGAGCGTCCGCTCGGAGCCAATACTTTTGGAGATTCGGTGTCCAAGGACGGGACGCGGATCTTGCGCGTGAGCGAGCGCATGGAAGTGAAGGCCAGCGCTTCCGAGCTCTGCCGAAAGGAATGCGGGATCGGCCTTGGCGATGTCGCCGATGGTGCGGAAGCCAATGCGATGGAGGCGCGCTTCGGTTTTGGGTCCGACGCCCCACAGGCGGGAAATGGGAAGCGGAGCAAGCCACCCTTTTGCTTCTTCCGGCGGAACGACGGTCAAGCCGTCAGGCTTTTGCCAACCGCTCGCCACCTTGGCCACGTATTTGGTTCCAGACAGCCCGACGGAAACAGTGAGCCCGGTGGCTTCGCGAACTGCATCCTTCAGCCGCCGGCCTATGGTAGCCGGGTCGCCAAAGAGCTGCTCTGCGCCGGTCATATTGATAAAGGCTTCGTCGAGGCTCAAAGCCTCGACCTCCGGGGAGAAGTTCGCGAACACCCCCATGATGGTTCGCGAGACTTCTTGGTAGCGATCGAAGCGCGGCGGCACGATCAGGGCGTGCGGACATAGGCGGCGCGCCTTCGCCATCGGCATTGCGCTGCCGACCCCATAGGGCCTCGCTTCGTAGCTCGCGGTGAGCACGACGCCGCGGTTGCTGGCGCCTCCGACCAGCACCGGCCTGCCGCGCAGGCCAGGATCGTCACGCTGCTCGACCGCCGCATAGAACGCATCCATGTCGGCGTGAGCGACAATCCGTAGCGAAGCCTTTCTCGAGCGAATCATCGCAAGGGAAGAGTCTAAACCAGCCCGGCGCAAACGTCGGCCAGTTTCGTGGCGGCGCTTGCGGCCTGCTAGTCTTCGCTGGAAGCTGCTGGAATGACGCCCCCAGCAGGCAAGCTCGCCTGAGTGAGAATTCGCGCGAGGCCGATGCCAACCAGCATCGCTGGCACGAAAATGAACGTGCCCTTGGCCAAGAGGAGAAGAGAAGTGATGGCAGGGCCTGGGCAGAACCCCGAGAGGCCCCAGCCGATGCCGAACAAGCCGGCGCCGATGACAAGCCTGCCGTCGAAGTCCTTCAAGGTCGGAACGAGGAAACGCTCAGCGAGCAGGGGTCTCGGCCGCCGCAACACGAAGCGGTAGCCGATAAGGGTCACGACCACGGCGCCGAACATCACCAAGATCAAGCTCGGGTCGAACGTGCCGGCAAGGTCGAGGAAGTTCTGAACCTTCGCCGGATTGGCCATGCCCGAGATCACGAGGCCGAGGCCGAAAATGAGACCGGCGATGAAATTGACCGCTGCGCGCATGGTCAGCCCCCGACCACATGGCGCATGACGAACACGGTGGCGAAGCCGGTCGCCATGAAGATCGCCGTGGCGACGACAGAGCGGGGCGAGAGTCGGGCAATGCCGCATACGCCATGGCCGCTGGTGCAGCCGCCTCCGAGGCCTGCGCCGAAGCCGACCAGGACGCCGGCGCCGGCCATCAGCGCCGCATTGCCCGACACGTTCTGCGCGAACGGCGCGCCGGTAGCCGCTGCATAGACGAGGGGCGCAGCGAGCAAGCCCAGAATGAACGATGCGGCCCCGCCCACATCGCCGCCGGCATAAGGCGGAAGCAGCCGGCCAACGATGCCGCTGATACCTGCGATCCGACCGTTGAACGCCATCAGCATTACGGCGGAGATGCCGACCAGGATGCCGCCGAGCATCGAGGCGATTGGCGTGAATTCAGTGACCATGGGATCCGGAGCCCTCCTTACCAGGCCGTCCTCGGTGGAGGTGGCAAAGCTCTAGCCGCAAATCAAGGCGAGAAGGTCGCCGCGATTCACCTCAACCGCAACTCCGCGGTGCAGATTGGCTCATTTCCGGCCTATAACAGAGGCTCGGAGGGGCTAATGGCCAAGACCTACACCAAGACTGCGATCGCGCTACAGGGTGGCGGCGCGCTCGGCGCCTACGCCTTCGGTGCACTGAAACGCATCTACGAGTCCGAGCGCAATTTCCGGCCGTCGGCCATCTCTGGCGTGTCGATCGGGGCCTTCACCGCTGCGATCGTGGCGAGCCATCCGGACGACCCGATTCCTCAGCTCCAGTCGTTCTGGGACGATCTCACCGTGCTTCATTCGGCCTTCCTGCCGCCTGCGGCAGAGAAGTTCCTCGCCTATTTCGGCAACAGCGCCTTCTACTGGCCGCGGCTCGATTATTTCAGGCTGCCGTTCTGGACCAACATCTACGATTTGAGCCCGATCAGGCGAACCTTGCAGCGCTATATCGACTTCGATCGGATCGCCAAGCGCGAGGTCAAGCTCGTGGTGACGGCGACCAATATCGTGAGCGGCGGGATCGAGGAATTCTCCAACGACGATTCAGCTCGGCCGATCACGCTCGATCATCTCATCGCTAGCGGCAGCCTGCCGCCAAGCTATCCGGCGAAGGAGATCGGCAAGCACTGGTACTGGGACGGGGGCCTGTTCGACAACACGCCGCTTTCCGCACTGCTCGGCCATATCGACGCCGTCGAGGCGGCAGAGACGCGCGTGATCGTCATCAATCTCTTTCCCCAGGAGGGTCAAGTTCCCAAGAACATGCTCGAAGTGTTCGACCGCATGACCGAGCTGCAATTCGCCAACAAGACTCGCAAGGACGTGGCGCTCGCGCAGAAGATCAACAAACTCGTCGCCATCATCGAGACGCTGCCAGGCGGGCGCGCCGCGCTGAAAGGTCAGATCGATGATTTGG
>DASSLP010000203.1:0-2203 GCA_035689365.1 Methyloceanibacter sp. | reverse complement strand
ATGCCGCCGTCCGAGAGCCACCGCAGCCCTTTGGAGTTGCTCCGTGCCGTACATGGGGCCATCCAATCGCTCGATGAAGCAGCGGG
Source organism: Methyloceanibacter sp. (assembly GCA_035689365.1). Classification (GTDB taxonomy): domain Bacteria; phylum Pseudomonadota; class Alphaproteobacteria; order Rhizobiales; family Methyloligellaceae; genus Methyloceanibacter. The sequence goes on along the minus strand of DASSLP010000203.1, from coordinate 2,117 downwards.
GGCGCGTTCGTAGCCGGACTAGGAAGTCCCAGGTGCCCGCCGGAAAGTCGGCGTGCTTTGAAATGTCCCAACACCATAAGACACCTAGAGAAAGGACTGACCTGATGCCGACCAAACCACGACTGAAGCACGGCAAGGGACGGGACCACGCGCAATGTTCTGGGTGCTTATCAGCTCGCTGACGCTCGCCGATCGCGGGCCTCCTGCTCGCGCTTGGATGGATTTCCCTCCCTTGGGGCGCCGCCTCTTGACCAGACCGACCAGGAAAGCAAATGTATTTGTCCTGGGGAGTTTCTGAAAAAGCGGCCGACAATGGCGCACCGCCGTTTGCAATGCTCGAGATTGGCGCTCCTGGCTGGGCTGCTCGGCGCATTTCTGCTCGCGCCCGTGCCGCGTGTTTCAGCCGAGCCCATTGATCCACAAGCCAATTCGCTACAATCGGCTGTCGATAGCTTCGTCGCCTATCTCAAAACTGAGACGAACGCCGCGATGACTGGGGCTGCGCGGCTCGCCCGCGAGCACAAGGATGACATTGACGCGGCTAAGGCTCCTGTCGACGCGGCCCTGGCCGAGCTCAGAGCAGCCTTAACCGACCACAAAGAGAGCCTCGACGCCTTAAGCAAGGACGCGGCAGCGCTGAGCGAAGCTTGGAGAGAGGCTGCCGTCTCGTCTTGGGCGAAGCTCGAGCGATCAGCGCGCGACGCGCTCGCCGAGATCGATGCCTGGACGCGCAATCAATCGCTGCCGGACGATGATTCAGAGATCCACGTTTAACCCCCGTAGCACGAGAGTGAGGCGAGCCATGCAAGACGAGACCCCCTTCCAAACCGGAAGTCAGTCGAACCAAGATGAAACCCGAGCGGACAAGGAGTGGTCCGACTTCCAGCGCGACCTCGACACGCTGGGCCGCCAGCTTGCCGAGCTGCAAATGCACAGCGCGACGCTCGGCAGCCACGTCGTTTCAGCGCTCGAGACGCATTTCCAGGAAGTGAAGGCGCAAGCTGCAAGATTGAGGCACGCGACCGAGCAGCAGCTCGACGAAGCGCGCCGCGCGGCTTGGCAACAGGCGCGTGAGACCGAGGGCGCCTTCAACGAGGCGCGGGCGCGTTCGGCGGAAGCCGCGCGCGACGCGGCGCGCCAGATGTGGGAGCGATCGGAGCCGCTGCGGCAGGGCGCGAAAGACGTGGGCGAAGGCTTGGTGCGCGCATGGTCAGAACTGAGCGCATCATTCGGCAAGGCCGCGAACCGGCTGCGCACCGACGAGCGGCCGAGCGATACGCCTGCCCAGTCAACGACCAGCGACGACCGCCGCGGGACTACCTAGACGCTGACGGGACCGGCTCGGTCCCCCTCACCGTTCCAATGACGAAGTCCTTGCCTCCGGATTCGGAGAACACTGGCTCCTGGCTATCGTCGGTAAGCTTGCGCACCAGATTGGAGACATGGGCCGAAGCTCCTCTGCCTGCACCACATTGTCCTTCGAGACGTCCGCGCCGCCTTTTAATCCTTCGATCACCGCGTAGGTGAAGACGCCGTGACCGAGCTTCGGCCGCTCCTGCGCGAGCGTTTCGGCATCCGTCGCTGCGTAGACGGCAATACTTGCGTCGGCGGCGTCCTGGATCAGCCGCGCCATTGAACGCATTCCCTGGGTGGCAAGTGTCAACGAGCATGATACGGCGTCCCTTGCTCGTCTCGATCGCCGTTTGTAGCGCTTCCCAGGGAACCACGGTCGAGCGATCGAACACCTTGCCGTTCGCCTTGGCGTCGGTCGGCAGGAAGAGATAGTCGGGTCCGTCGTTGACACCGTGTCCGGCGAGGAACAGCACGATCGTGTCGTTTGGTGCCGCATTGGCGAGCTCGGCTAGCGCCTGCTCGATCTTGGCAGCGGTCGGCGGAGGGTCGCCGTCCTTGGCCAGCACGATGCTCTTGACATGCGTGTCGACAGGTCCCGCCTTCGCCACCAGCATCTGTTGAAAGGCGCGGGCGTCCGCGCCAACGAATTTCAGGTTCTGGCGAAAATGCGGATAGTCGTCGACGCCGATCGAGACCACGTAAAGCGTGCCGCGCTGATCGAGCGCGCTCGTGCCGGGCCGGGCGAGATGGACCGTTTCGGTGGT
>DASSLP010000202.1:0-6455 GCA_035689365.1 Methyloceanibacter sp. | reverse complement strand
AGCTTCGCCCACAAGAGGCGCGCCGCGCGCAACTTGGCGACTTCCATGAAGAAGTTCATGCCGATCGCCCAGAAAAACGAGATCCGCGGCGCAAAGCGATCCACGTCAAGACCGGCGGCAAGACCCGCGCGGAGATATTCGACGCCGTCGGCCAGGGTATAGGCGAGCTCGAGGTCCTGCGTCGCGCCCGCCTCCTGCATGTGATAGCCGGAGATCGAGATCGAGTTGAACTTCGGCATCCTCGCCGACGTGAACGCGAAGATGTCGGAGATGATGCGCAGCGACGGACCGGGCGGATAGATGTAGGTGTTGCGCACCATGAACTCTTTGAGGATGTCGTTCTGGATCGTGCCCGACAGCTGTTCGGGCGGCACGCCCTGCTCCTCGCCGGCGACGATGAACAGCGCAAGCACCGGCAGGACCGCGCCATTCATGGTCATCGACACCGAGACTTGATCGAGCGGGATGTGGTCGAACAGAGTGCGCATGTCGTAGATCGAATCGATGGCGACGCCAGCCATGCCGACGTCGCCTGTCACCCGTGGATGATCTGAATCGTAGCCGCGATGGGTGGCGAGATCGAAAGCGATGGAGACGCCTTGCTGACCCGCGGCGAGATTGCGGCGGTAGAAGGCGTTTGAATCCTCCGCGGTGGAGAAACCGGAATACTGCCGGATCGTCCATGGCCTCTGCACGTACATGGTGGGGTACGGGCCGCGCAGATAAGGCGCGATGCCGGGGAAGCCGTCGAGGAAATCGAGACCCGCGGTATCGCCGACGCCATAGACCGGCTTCACGGCGATGCCTTCTGGCGTCTGCCAGGCGCCGACGGTGTCGAGCGGGGTAACGCCCGAGGCTTTAGTCTCCTCGAATTTCACGTCGGCGAATGAGGGAATGCGCGTCATCAACGGCTAATCTCGTCATAGGCGGCGTTCAGGATCGAAAGCGTATCACAGCCCTGGTGAAGGAAGGTGCTAACGCCGGCATTCTCAAGCGCCGCGCGATCCGTGGTCGGCTTGCCTGCGAGATAAACGCGGGAGGCCCCCACCTGGGTCAACGCCTTGGCGATAGCCACGGCTTGGCTCGCATAAACCTTGTCGGAGGAACAGAGGCAGGCGAGCTTCGCGCCAGAGTCCTCGAATTGCTTCGCAAAGTTGTCACCCTTGCCTTCCACCGCCTCGATGCCACCAGCCTCGAACAGGCTCTTAGCGAAACTCGCCCGGGCGTTGAAATCTGAGGCGCGTCCGAGGCAAGCGAGGAAGACCTTGGGGCGTCTCCCGTGCTCGGAGAGATAGGCGTCGCTCCGATCACGCAATTGCTCGAAAGGCTCCGCGAGCCTTATGCGCGCGAGAGCCTCATGGCTGGCGGCCGCAGACTCGACCCTCGCCTTCGTTGTCTTGAGCACGATGACCGGTGACTCGGCGAGATCGGGAAAGTCGCTAGTGCCAACCAGCGAGTCCTTCCTCCGCGCAACATTAGCCTCGCGCTCGGTCCTGACCTTGGCCACTGCGCGCTGGATTGAGCCGTCCTCAATCGCCTTCGCCACGCCGCCTTCGCGCTCGATGTCTTGGAACAGCGTCCAGGCCCGCGTGCAGAGCTCATCCGTGAGCGCCTCGATCGCACCCGACCCTGCGGCGGGATCGGCGACGCGATGGATATTGGCTTCCTCGATGAGAATAGTCTGCGTGTTGCGCGCGACGCGGCGGGCGAATGCATCGGGAAGGCCAAGCGCCGCGCTGAAGGGTAGCACCGTAATCGCATCAGCGCCACCGACCGCCGCGGCGAGGGCTGCAATAGTGCCGCGCACGATATTCGCGTGCGGATCGCGCTTGGTCATCATGCGCCACGCGGTCTCAGCTGAGACGAAAGCCGGACGAGGCTTGAGCCCGCACGCCTCTTCAATGGGCGCCCAGAGCTTCCGCAGCGCACGGAACTTTGCGGTGGTAAGGAACTGATCCTGATCGGCAGCGAGGCGGAAATAGACAAAGTCGCAGGCACCGTCGAGCTTAATACCGCCAGCTTCCATGGCGCGGAGATAAGCGACGGCAAGGGAGAGCACGAAGGCAAGCTCCTGCGCCTCCGAGCCGCCGGCCGCATGCACAACTCGTCCGTCAGCGACGGCGAATGGACCGGTGAAGCCTTGTCCGGCGAGATCGCTGATAAGGCCGGCAAAGATTGGGGCAATATCCTTCCAGGAAAGTGGACTCTGGCCGGTTGCTGCAATTCCACCGAGCGGGCAGAACCCGAAGCGGATCGCCACGTCCTTAGGCGCGATGCCGCGGGCTTTGACCAAAGTCGCCATAAGCCCGGCGGCATCCTTCGACGGCGCGCTGAGATCGAGATCGATGGCTATGCCGGCATCGAGATAGACGCCGTCGAGCGCGGCGCTGATCGCGGTACCGGTCGGCGGAAGGCCAAAGCCGTAGTCGCCGATGGCGCCGGGAAACACGAGTGTGATGCCGTTCGCACCGTTGTTCAGGTCCTCGAGAATTTGCGCGTTGGCGGCCTCCGGATCGGGGAGATCGATCCGCGGGGCGACGGCCCAAGGCGCGCCCACAGCGCGCCCTGCGACAGGCTTCGCTTCCTTGGCACGCGGGTAGAGTGGCTCGGCGGCGATACCGTCATAGGTGGAGGAGCGCAGCGAGGCGAAGGGCACGCCCTTGAGCGCCTCTTCAACGAGCGTCCGCCACGCCGCCTCGTCGGCAGACGGGAAGTCGCGGGCCAATGAGAATTCCACCATTATCGTCAGGCTCTAAGCTCCAATCGTCCCCTCCTAGCATGAAGCTTGAGCGGCGCGGAAGCATGCGGCCTAGCGCCCCGTCCCCGGCCTCGTCTTTGCGATTGACGTGGCAGAAGGTTTAGGCTGCGGGACTCTGATCAGAGGAGGACCGGCGATGGCTAAGCGGAAGGCAGCGCCGAAAGAGGATGCGGCGCAAGACGAAGCGCCGAGCACGGCGCCCAAGGACAGCGTCTATATCGGCAAGAGCATCAAGCCCGAATTCATCTATCTCCGCCTAGCTAACCGCCATGGTCTTATTACCGGCGCCACCGGAACCGGCAAGACCGTTACCTTGCAAGGCCTCGCGGAGGGCTTTTCAGATCAAGGCGTGCCGGTGTTCTGCGCCGACGTTAAGGGCGACCTTTCCGGCATTGCCGAGCAGGGCGAGCCCAAGCCGTGGATCGAGGCGCGCGACAAAGAGATCGGCTACCAGCAGGATTACAAGGCCTATCCCGTCATCTTCTGGGACCTGTTCGGCGAGAAGGGCCACCCGATCCGCGCCACCGTCTCCGAATCGGGCCCGCTCCTTCTGTCCCGCCTGATGGACCTGAGCGAGGCGCAAGAAGGCGTGCTCAATATCGCCTTCAAAATCGCCGACGACGAGAAGCTGCCGCTGCTCGATCTCAAGGACTTGCAGTCGCTGCTGCAAGACTTGGCTGATCGCGCCGGCGAGCTCACCACGAAATACGGGAATATCACCAAGGCCTCGATCGGGTCTATCCAGCGCTCGCTGCTCGTGCTCCAGCAGCAAGGTGCAGACCATTTCTTCGGCGAGCCTGCGCTCAAAGTCAGCGATTTGATGCGGGTGTCGCGCGACGGGCGCGGTTATATCAGCGTGCTGGTCGCCGACAAGCTCATGCAGTCGCCGCGCCTTTACGCGACCTTCCTCCTGTTCCTTATGTCGGAGCTATTCGAGGAGCTGCCCGAGGTCGGCGATCCCGACAAGCCAAAGCTCGTGTTCTTCTTCGACGAGGCGCATCTCCTGTTCAAGGACGCGCCCAAGGCGCTGCTCGAGAAGGTCGAGCAAGTGGTGCGGCTGATCCGCTCCAAGGGCGTCGGCATCTATTTCGTGACGCAAAACCCGCTCGACATTCCCGATACCGTGTCGCGCCAGCTTGGTAATCGTATCCAACATGCACTACGTGCCTTCAGCCCGCTGGAGCAGAAGGCGGTCAAGGCGGCAGCCACAACCTTCCGGGCCAATCCCGCCTTCGACACCGAGAAGGCGATCATGGAGCTCGGTATCGGCGAGGCGCTGGTCTCGACCCTCGATGAAAAGGGCCAGCCCACCATGGTGCAGAGGACATTGGTGAAGCCGCCCAGTTCGCGCGTCGGCCCGATTGCGGACGCCGAGCGCAAGGCTGTGATCAGCTCGAGCCCGGTGAAGGGGGTGTACGACCAGGTCGAGGACCGGGAATCTGCGTATGAGATCCTGCAGAAGCGCACGGCGTCGCACGCTCAGGCTGAAGCCCAATCGAGCGGCGACGATCAGGAGACGAAGGGAAAAGCGGCTGGAGGGACCCCGCGCAGCGACGGCTTCTGGGCGACCTTCGGCAAGACGATCGTCCGGTCCGTGGTGCCGGCAGCAACGCGCATGCTCGAGCAGTCTCTCAAGAACAGCGTCAAGCGCGGCACGCTCGGCGGTATCAGTCGCGGCCGAAGCAGCGGTAGCTAGTAGCAGAATGCAGGTCCTCGCACCCTAACGCCGCGCAAATAGAGGATGGCCGCTGGCCCGCAGGCCTTCGATTAGCTTCGCCGTGTAGTCATAAGCCCTGGCGCTGACCTCTTCGTGGCGAGCCAATCCATCACGCCAATGTTTTCAGGCGGCGGCGGTGCGATCAGAAGATCCTCGGAGTTCAGCGTGTCGGAGAGGCGCTCGCGTCTCACCATAAGGCTCCGTAGCAGCACCGTGGCGACGCCCGGCGCACGCGGCAGGCGGCTCCAAGCGTAGGGATTGAGCAATTTCATCGCGAGCTGGCGGCGCGAAGGGAGCGCGGCATAGTCGACGATGGCGCTTCGTATGTCTTCCGGGCGGAGATTGACCACGACGTTAGGGCCGCTCTTCAGCGTGCGCATCGACTTGACCGGCACGTTGTCGAGCAGCGAGCCGTCGACCATCATTCGGCCGTCCTCGTGATAGACGGGAGGCAGAAGCCCTGGAATCGAGCTCGTCGCGCACGGCCTTCCATACCGGCCCGCGCGTGATGAGGCAAAGCGCGTTAGTGGCGAGGCAAGCCGCGACCGCGAAATAACCAGTCCAAAGGTCCTCGACATCGGCCTCGCCGTAGTGACGCTTGAGCGCGCGATCAAACACCGTGTGGTCAAGCAGGCTGTAGCGGGGCCAGGTGATCCGCTTCATTGCCCTGGCGGCCAAGAAGATGTCGGCCGTCCGCCTGCTGACCTCTTCGGGCGAAGCCCCCATGGCGAAGGCTGCCGCCATGGCGCCGCCGCCGCTTGCGCCGCCAAACAGATCGAAGCTCAACCCAGCGTCAGACAGGGCGCTGAACACGCCAATATGAGCGGCGCAGAGCGCACCGCCGCCACCCGCCACGAAGCCTATGGCGTTGCCGCTAATGAGCCGGGCGAGGCGGTCGTAGTCGGCCTCCTCGCCGACCACCATGTGATGGTGCAGGGCGCAGGGCCTCTGGTCGAGCCAACGCGCAGTACCTGAGACCGGACCGCGAGCGTCGTGGAGAAGCACTAACCTCCGCGCTGCCGGAGAATGGATGTCGAAGGCGAAACTTTCGAGCGCGTTTATCCTCGCACCGCCGGTCTCATGCTTACCCACGAGAATGAGCTGATCCGCTTGGCGGATGGCCTTGCGGCTGAACGGAGTGAGCTCGACATCGGCGAAATAAAGAACGTAGTGGTAGCGAACCTCCTGCTTGTTGAGCCAAGTGATGACCCCGTCCGATTCAAGCATCGGGTCCTCAGGGAAAGCGGCGGCAACCGAGTTGGCATCAATGCTCGCTACTTCCCCGTAGCGCACTAGCGCGCGCGTCAATTCGCGGCGGAAGACCTCGGGCACTGGCCAGGGTCCGGCATTGATCACCGCGATGGTTCGCGGATGCGATGGGCCAGCCTGATCCTCGCCCGCAAGCGAATCTGCAAGGCGCCGCGCAAGCGTCACCATGATCGGCTTCAGGATCGCAGGATTGCTTTCGGTCAGCTCGAGGAACTCGGCGTGCGGCAGCTTGAGCACCAGGGAGTCGCGCAGCGCCGTGACTGTGGCCGTGCGTCTGCCATCTGCAAAGAAAGCGACTTCGCCGATTGGCGCTCCGCTGCCGACCTCCGCGACGTGGCGTCCATCGACCTCGACGGCAAAGCGGCCTGAGACAACTAGGTACAGCGCGTCCGCCTGGTCGCCCTGGCGCATAAGGACTTCGCCACGGCGCACCGAAAGGGAAGTCAGCCGCTGTTCGAGGTTGGCAAGCTCACGCGGCGGAAGATCGCGGAGCGCGTCGATGAGCGCGAGCGACGATCGCCACGGCGCGTCTTGTGGCCCGAAGACTCTCCGTTCTGCACGGGTGCCCTCGCTTCCGACTGCGCCTATCTTTCAAGAGAATAGCGCGGAACAGCAAGCGAGGGTGAGAGTAGTGAGCTGTCGACGAAACGGGCGGCAGAACGGCCGCCCGGAACAATCAAGGTCGCAGAGCGCGCTTACTGCGGCGCGAGC
>DASSLP010000201.1:0-16072 GCA_035689365.1 Methyloceanibacter sp. | reverse complement strand
GGGTGTAAAGCGCAGCCATCAGCATGGCGTTAGGCGCGATGAGCGCGACGAGGCTCGGCAGGCTGAGCAAAGTCATTTGGAAAAACAGCAGGATGCCCTGACCCTGTGAAGTGATCAGGTCAAGTTCTCGAAGAGCCGTGGCCAGCCACACCACGGCCGTAAGGGTCAGCAGAATGACGAGAAATGCATTCGTCACCTGCCGAAGCATGTATCGGCCGAACAGCGTCATGGTCGCATTATAGATCCCCGGTGTGGCGCCTTGGCGTGTCGTTTGAGCCACGCCAACCCCCTGGTGCCAAACACAATTCCCATCAGGGTAAGATGGCGGAATTTCGGCGTTTTGCGAGGCTTGCTTTCGCCTCCGACAGGATTTACCTAGGGCCGCTGTATTTCCCTCCGCTGTTGCAAAACTGCACCAGAGGGCCTTCGGCCCGCAACCGGAGGCGCTTTACCGATTCTCGCCCATCTCAGCGCAAAAGGGCGCCTACGGAGTAAGACTGTGAGCGATCAGACCGCATTGTCCTTTGCCAGCAAGACTGCGCCGGCTGACGGCGTCGTCGTGGTGTTTGCCGAGGAGGGCGCAAAGCTCACGCCTTCCGCTCTAGACCTCGACAAGAAATCGAAGGGACTGATTTCCCGGGCGATCGAGATCACGGGGTTCAAAGGCAAGAAGGAGCAGACCGCCGATCTGCTTGCGCCGCAGGGATTGAAATTCCCGCGCGTCGTGCTTGTGGGCTTGGGCAAGGCGAGCACTTACGAACCAGAGGACTGGCTCAATCTCGGCGGCATCGTCAGAGGTCTTCTCAGCGGCAAAGAAGGGCCGACCGCGCATGTATTCCTGGAGACCGTCGAGGGCGACGTCGCTCCAGCCGACGTAGCAAATTTTGCTCTCGGCGCGTTGCTGCGCGGCTACAAGTTCAAAAAGTACAAGACCAAGACACGCAAGAAGAGCGGCGCATCCGACGACGCGAACGACAAGACCCTAAAGAAGATCGTCGTTCATGGCGCGGACCCAAAAGGGGCAACCCAGGCCTTTGCGGCGAACCGGGCAATCGCTGACGGCGTGACGCTCGCCCGCGACTTGGTCAACGAGCCTGCGAACGTGCTTGGCCCGGCCGAATTCGCGGCGCGCGCGAAGGAGCTCGGCAAGGCCGGCGTGCAGGTGGAATTGTTCGGTCCGAAGGCGCTCGAAAAGCTCGGCATGAACGCGCTGCTTGCCGTGGGGCAAGGCAGCGATCGGCCGAGCCACGTCGCGGTCATGCAGTGGAAGGGAGCCGGCACTCGCGGCGGCGGCTATCCCATCGTGTTTGTTGGCAAAGGCGTCACCTTCGACACCGGCGGCATCTCGCTCAAGCCCGCTGCCGGCATGGAGGAGATGAAGGGCGACATGGCGGGAGCAGCTTGCGTCGTCGGGCTGATGCAGGCGCTTGCCGAGCGCAAGGCGAAGGTTAATGCCGTCGGCATCATCGGTCTCGTCGAGAACATGCCGAGCGGACGCGCGCAGCGCCCAGGCGATGTCGTCACCTCAATGTCGGGCCAGACCATCGAGGTGCTGAACACTGATGCCGAGGGGCGTATGGTGCTGGCAGATTGTCTCTGGTACGCGCAGGACCGCTTCAAGCCAAAGGCGGTGATCAATCTTGCGACGTTAACCGGTGCCGTGATGGTCGCGCTCGGCAAGGAGCATGCTGGGCTGTTCAGCAACAACGACGAGCTTGCTAGCCGTCTGCTCGAGGCTGGCAAGGTCACAGGCGAGAGGCTGTGGCGTCTGCCGCTCGGACCGAAATACGACAAGATGATCGACTCCAAGGTCGCCGACGTAAAGAACACTGGTGGCAAATGGGGGGGCTCTATCTCTGCCGCGCAATTCCTCCAGCGTTTCATCAAGGACGGAACGGCATGGGCGCATCTCGATATCGCTGGCACTGGACTTGCGTCGCCCGATAGCGAGATCAATCGGAGCTGGGGATCTGGATTCGGCGTGAGGCTGCTCGATCGACTGGTGAGTGAGCATTACGAGCAGCGCTGACCCGGCATCGCCTCGGGCGAACCGAACTAACAGAAATTTTCCATAATATACCTTATGCGAATCGGTGATATCAGGCGGAAAATGAGGCCACGCCGCCAACGTGCTGACATTCCTTGTGAATTTTACAAGAACGTCCGGACCGTTACCCGACGGCTGTATGATGCTCAAAATGGCTGACAAGGGTCCAAGGCTGCACACGCTTGAGGATCTCCTCGCCGTCATGGCACGCCTGCGCGATCCCGTTGCCGGCTGTCCGTGGGACGTGAGGCAAAACTTCGCGACCATCGGCCCCTACACCATCGAGGAGGCCTACGAGGTGGCCGACGCGATCGCGCGCAACGACCTCGATGCGCTCGAAGACGAGCTCGGCGATCTTCTGCTTCAGGTGGTCTATCACGCGCAGATGGCTTCCGAGCAGAAGCGCTTCGACTTTGCCGACGTCGTCGACGCGATCACACGGAAAATGATCCGCCGGCACCCGCATGTGTTCGCCGATCCGAGTCTCAGGGATGAGTTCGTTAACGCGGACCTGTGGCAGCGCATCAAAGCCGAGGAGAAGGCAGAGCGGGATGCAGGTGGGGACGGATCACGGCTCGACGATGTGCTCCTCGCGCTCCCTGCTCTTACTCGTGCCGTCAAGCTACAGAAGCGTGCGGCAGAGGTCGGCTTTGATTGGCCGAGCCTCACGCCGGTTTTCGCAAAGGCCGAAGAGGAGATTGCCGAGCTGAAAGCGGCAATTGACGCAAGCGGCAACGACGCGGGAAAGCCGCCAGCGAAGGAAATCGGTGAGGAGTTCGGCGACCTGCTCTTCGTGATGGCAAACATCGCGCGGCACCTCGGGATCGACCCTGAAGCGAGCCTGCGCCACGCAAATACGAAATTCACCCGCCGCTTCAAAAGCATCGAGGCGGCGCTCGCCGCGGAAGGCCGCAAGCCCGAGGACTCCACGCTCGAGGAGATGGATCGCCTTTGGGACGAGGCCAAGGCCGCCGAGTTTAAGGGGTAGAAGCTACTCGGCGGCGAGCCTGAGCCGCGCGGCGCCTGCGAGGCGGACGAGCCTCTCACGCTTCTCAGGCGGCACGCGAATGCGCAAGGCAGTGATCCCCTCTTCGAGAGCCGAGCGGGCGACAACCTCGCAATTCTCGTAGATCCAGTTCGACAGAGAGCCCTCGTCTGGCTTGAGCTTGATCTCAATGGTTTCGCGAGCGCGGCTGAGCTTCTTCTCGATCGCGCCACGCAATTGGTCGAGTCCGAAGCCTGTAACCGCAGATACCAAGACAGCTCCAGCACGCCTCGCCTCGCCGGCAATGCGCTTCAAAGCTGCCTCATCGAGAAGGTCGGCCTTGTTCCACACCTCGATGACGCGCTCCGGCTCTGCCTCGGCTTCTATACCGAGCCCTTCCAGTACCGCGATGACGTCGGCACGCTGGCTCAAGCTCGCATGATCGGCGATGTCGCGAACATGCAAAATGAGATCGGCTTCGAGCACCTCTTCGAGCGTGGCGCGGAACGCGGCGACGAGCTGAGTTGGCAGATTGGAGATGAAGCCCACTGTGTCGGACAGGACCGCCTTCGACCCGCCGGGTAAGCGCAAGGCGCGGATAGTCGGGTCGAGGGTGGCGAACAGCGTATCCTCGGCGAACACCGACGCGCCGGTGAGTGCATTGAATAGAGTCGACTTGCCGGCATTGGTGTAGCCGACCAAAGCCACGGTGGGATAGGGCACGCGCTGACGCGATTCACGGTGGAGCGCTCGGGTTCGCTTCACCTGTTCGAGCTCCTTGCGGACCACGCCGATGCGGTCGCCGATGATGCGGCGGTCGGTCTCGATCTGCGTCTCGCCCGGTCCGCCGAGAAAGCCGAAGCCGCCGCGCTGCCGCTCAAGGTGTGTCCAAGATCGCACCAGCCGGCTCTTCTGATAGGTGAGATGAGCAAGTTCGACTTGCAGGCGACCTTCGCGCGTATGCGCCCTCTGCCCGAAGATCTCGAGGATGAGACCGGTGCGGTCGATCACCTTCGAGTTCCACGCAGTTTCGAGATTGCGCTGCTGCACTGGCGTGAGGGGATGATCAACGACGACGAGCCCCGCCCCCTCGGCGCGCACGAGGCCTTTCAGCTCCTCGACTTTGCCCGAGCCGAATAGAGTCGCAGGACGCGGGTTTGGCACAGGCACGAGGCCGCTCGCCTTGACGTCGAGATCGATTGCGGCGGCAAGCCCAACCACCTCTTCAAGACGAGCTTGCGGGGATCGTAAGGAAGCGCTGTGGCCAGACGGCGCCGTCGCCCTTTTTCCTCGCGACTTGTCGAGCATGGGCGCGAGCACGATCGTCCTGACGCGAGCTGCCACGTGCGCGGCGCCGAACTCCGGGCGAGCCGGCCTATTCTTGCTCTTTAGCTCCTTACGGTCTTTGGGACGCAATTATTCAGCGGCACCTTCCGCCTCGGTGATCTCCGCGAGCTGGATAGGCTGACCCGGCATGATCGTCGAAATCGCATGCTTATAGACGAGCTGCGAATGTCCATCCCGGCGCAGGAGAACACAGAAATTGTCGAACCAAGTCACAACGCCCTGAAGCTTTACGCCGTTCACGAGAAAAATCGTCAGTGGTGTCTTGTTCTTGCGAACATGATTGAGAAATGTGTCTTGAAGACTTTGCGCGCGCTCTGTCGCCATGGGCTTCCCCGTCCCTTTGGTCCACGCTTACGCTATTGAAGGGGCCGGAAAATCACCCTGCCCGGCCGCCCCGAATGCATTAGACGCGATTAAACGGCAATTCCGCAAGTGGTCTGATACGTCCAAATCTCGGCGAGACTTTCCAAAAACCATCCCTGCCCCGTGGAGCTAGCGTAAAACCGGGCTTCGCTCATTGGAATTAACGCCGAGCGCGCGCAATTTGCGGTGCAACGCCGAGCGTTCCATGCCGACAAATTCGGCCGTGCGCGAGATGTTGCCGCCGAAGCGGTTGACTTGGGCGAGCAGATATTCCCGCTCGAAAATCTCGCGCGCGTCGCGCAAGGGAAGCGACATCAGGTGCTCCCCCCCTGCCCCGTTGGGCGATAGAGGGACGGGGGAGATGATCTCCTCAGGCAGCATGTCGGCGGTGATGATCGATTCAGGATCGCCGACAACGAGAATCATCAGCCGCTCGATATTGTTGCGCAGCTGGCGAACGTTGCCGGGCCAATCGTGCGATTGCAGCACGGCCATGGCGTCCTCGCCGATGCGCCGCTGCGGGAGCCCCGAGGCGACCGAGATGGTCTGCACGAAATAGCGCACGAGCTCCGGCACATCCTCGCGCCGCTCGGAGAGCCCTGGCACCTTGATCGGCACCACGTTGAGGCGGTGATAAAGGTCCTCGCGCAGGCGCCCGGCAGACATCTCCTTCTGCAGGTCGTGGCTGGTCGAGGACACCACGCGCACATCGACATGCACCTTCGGTCCGCCGCCCAGCCTCTGGAAGCGCTGCTCGACCAGCACGCGCAGGATCTTTGCCTGCGTCTCGAGGGGCATGTCGGCGACTTCGTCGATGTAAAGCGTGCCGTTATGCGCCTCTTCGAGCGCGCCTACCTTGCGCGGACCGGTACTTGCCCCCTCCTCGGTGCCGAACAGTTCAAGCTCCATGCGGTCTGGCACCATGGCGGCGGCGTTCAACACCACGAACGGCCCATCAGCGCGCCCAGATTTCGCATGCATCACGCGAGCCGCGAGTTCCTTGCCGCAGCCGGATGGCCCGGTGATGAGCACGCGGCTATTGGTTGGCGCCACCTTGTCGATCGCCTGGCGCAGCTGATTGATGGCTGGCGAGCGGCCGATCATTTCGAACGAATAGGTGCTGCGCTCGCGAAGCTCGCGGTTCTCGCGTCTAAGCCGCGAGGCCTCGAGCGCGCGGGCCGTGATGAGAACTAGCCGGTCGGCTTTGAACGGCTTCTCGATATAGTCGTAGGCACCACGCTTGATCGCAGCCACCGCAGTCTCGATGTTGCCATGGCCGCTGATGATGATGACCGGCAGATCGGGATGCGCCTTTTTGATGCGGTCGAGCAGCTCAAGCCCGTCGAGCCGCGAGCCTTGCAGCCAGATATCGAGAATCACGAGCGATGGGCGCCGCTCCTCGATGGCCTTCAGCGTCTCGTCGCTGTCCTTGGCGAGGCGCGTTCCGTGACCTTCGTCTTCGAGAATGCCGGAGATCAGCTCCCTGATATCGGCTTCGTCATCGACCACCAGGATGTCAAACGCCATGGGTCACTCCCTCTTCTTCATTCTCGGCGGCCTCTGCCGTGTCGGCTTGCGCAGACTCGGACGCCGCGGGCGCCGTATCGCCTGCCAGTGCCTCGTCCTTTTCGCCCAGCGGCAAGTCCATGCGCACTGAAGCCCCTTCGATCTTCCCGTTCCGTCGCGGCGCGTCGGCTAGTGTAAGCGTGCCGCCGTGCTGCTCGGTGATGCGTTGCACGATCGCCAAGCCAAGCCCCGTCCCCTTTTCGCGCGTGGTCATATAGGGCTCGACCAGGCGCTCCCGGTTCTCCTTGGGCAGACCACAGCCATTGTCGATGACAGTGATTTGCAGGCGGTCGCCCTTGGTGCGCACCTTGGCCACGATATGGCCTGAGCCGGCTCGGGCAGGATCGGCCTCTACGGCCGTGTCGATCGCCTCGTTCGCGTTCTTGACGAGATTGGTCACGGCCTGGGTCAGGACGCGGCGATCCGCCAAGGCAATGACCGGCTTGTCGGGCAGGTCGAGCTCGAACTTGATCTCGGGCCGGCTGACCTGGAACAAGAACACGGCCTCGCGCACGATCTCACGCACGTCGTGCCGCTCCATCTGCGGCTTAGGCATGCGCGCGAAGGCCGAGAATTCATCGACCATGCGCCCGATATCCGACACTTGGCGGATAATGGTATCGGTGCATTGGTCGAACACCTCGCGGTCCTTGGTGATGGAGTCGCCGTATTTGCGGCGGATGCGCTCGGCCGAAAGCTGAATTGGTGTGAGCGGGTTTTTGATCTCGTGTGCGATGCGTCGTGCGACGTCGGCCCAGGCGGTGCTCCGCTGTGCGCTGACAAGCTCGGTCATATCGTCGAAGGTCACCACGTAGCCTTGCGCCGCCTGTCCGGTTCCTTCGCTCGTGACGCGCACGGCGAAATTGCGCTCGGAGCCTGCACGCCGAAGTGCGATCTGGTCGGTGACGAGCCGCCTCCCCTGCTTTTGCGCGCGCTTCAGCACCGGCCCGAATTCAGGCACCACTTTGGCGAGCGGCTTGCCGCCGAGACTGGCCTCCTTGACCCCGAGCAGCGTCTCGGCCGACCGGTTGACGAGCGTAATGATTCCGTCGCTATCGACGCCCACGACGCCGGCAGTCACGCCTGACAGCACGGCTTCCATGAACCGCCGCCGCTCATCGAGCGCAGTATTGGCGCCGACCAATTCGTCGCGCTGGCTCTTCAGCTCGGAGGTCATGGTGTTGAAGGTTGAGCCGAGCACGGCGAGATCGCCGCCGGCGGGATCGACGCCAACCTCCACGTCCAAATTGCCGTGCGAAATTTCCTGCGCTGCGCCCATCAACTCGCGGATCGGCTCTACCAGGCGGTTCGCAAACCACATGCCGATCCAGATGGCCGAAAGCAGCAGCGTGAGCGCAATCGCCACATACATCAGGCCAAACGCGACCTGCACGCCGGCGCGGCGCTGCTCGAGCAGCTGATACTCGGCGACGCTGGCCCTCGTGGCGCGGAGCTGTTGCAGCACACGCGCGTTCACCGGGCGGATGACATAGAGGTAGGTGTCGTTGAAGTTCTGCAGGCTCTTGATGGCGCCTACCATGTTGGTCTGGCCCGGTGCGATGACAATCACCTGCCCGCTCTTAGCCATGTTCATCGCTTCTTGCGGCGGCGCGCGATAAGGAAACTCGGGGAGCGATGCGGCGGTCGCAAGGACCTTGCCCTGGCCGTCGATGAGATAGGCCATCGGCAGCGCCCTAATGGCAGCCTGGGCGCTAAGAAAGTTGCCGAAACCTTGCGGCTGCGACTTGACCAGGTCGACCGCCTCGTCGATGTCCTTGGCCATGCCGACCGTATCGGCACGGATCACCTCGCCGTGCTCCTGGAGGTAGGCAGTCGCCACGTCGATCGAGTTCTGGATGATCGACTTGGTGCGCGTGGAGAACCAGCGATCGAGGTCCTGATCGAGCGAGATGCTGGCGAACACGGCGAGCAGAATCGCCGGCACGACAGCAATCACGCTGAATAGGCCGACGATGCGGGTGTGCAGCTGCGCGCCCGCGACTTGTTTGCGCTTGGCGAGCCACAGCCCCGTTACCTGCCAGGCGATGATGCCCAACATCGCCAGCACGAGGACGAGGTTGATGAGCAGCACCACCACCACCACAAGATTGGTGGGCACGATGGGGGTGAGCCCGCTCAGGATCACGTAGGTGGCAAGACCAGAGCACAGCGAGAGCACCATGGTGACCAAGCCGAGCTTGAATGGCAGGCGACTGCGCGGACGGACGGAATCGCGCGAGGCGGCGGCTCGGTCCGGCTGTGTTTTCTCGGGAGGCTCCGTCGTGTTCGGTCGCCGAAGGATTGGGCGCCCGGCCGCTCGCTGCAAGGATTGGAAGACGCTAGACACCCGTGTCCCCCCGCTCTCCCCAAAGCACTTTGTCATCCTTTCGATTTGGGAGGGTCCGCCGGATATGATGCAATAAAATCACAATGTGGCGGTTTGGCGACAATGTGGGCTCCGGGTAGCAATGTAGGCATACCGTACTCAAAGCGCACGGCCTAAATGATACTCCAACGAAATGAGTGAGTTAGGCCAAAGCCGGATTAGGTTCCCGGGGTCCTGATGACCTTGATGCCGAGGTCCCGGATCTTCTTGCGGAGTGTGTTGCGATTGAGACCGAGCAGGTCTGCGGCGCGGATCTGATTGCCGCGCGTAGCCGCAAGCGCAGCGGTAATCAGCGGGAACTCGACCTTGCGCAGTACCCGGGTATAGAGCCCCGATGGCGGCAGCTCCTGGCCGAAGCTTACGAAATAGTCAGAGAGGAAGCGCTCGACCGAGTCCGAAAGGTCTCCGGACGGCTCGGCGGCGTCAGGAAACGGCGCGCGAGCTGCCGTGGCGAGCTCACTCTCGACCATCTCCACAGTGACGATGTCTTGCGCGTAGATCGCCGACAGCCGGCGCACGAGATTCTCGAGCTCGCGCACATTTCCTGGCCAGTGATAGCGCTTGAGCCTTTCGATGGCCGCCGGCTCGAAGCTTTTCGGTGGCAGCCCCTCCTTCTCGGCGATGCCGAGGAAATGGCGAACGAGATCGGGAATGTCCTCGAGCCGCTCGCGCAAGGGCGGCAGTCTGAGCGGCACGACGTTCAGCCGGTAAAACAAATCTTCGCGGAACAGGCCCTGATCGATCTGCTGCTGAAGATCGCGGTTGGTGGCGGCGATGATCCGGACATTGGTCCTGATCGGGGTACGACCGCCAACCGTCGTGTATTCGCCTTCCTGGAGCACGCGCAAGAGACGCGTCTGCGCCTCCATCGGCATGTCGCCGATCTCATCAAGAAACAGCGTGCCGCCCTCGGCCTGCTCGAAGCGTCCGATGTGGCGGTTCTGCGCCCCGGTGAACGCTCCCTTCTCGTGGCCGAACAGCTCGGACTCGATGAGCTCGCGCGGGATGGCTGCCATGTTGATGGCGACGAACGGTCCGTTGCGGCGCTTGCCGTATTCGTGTAGCGCGCGGGCGACAAGCTCCTTGCCGGTGCCCGACTCGCCCGTGATCATCACCGTGAGGTCGGTCTGCGTCAGACGGGCAAGTACGCGGTAGATGTCCTGCATTGCCGGGCAGCGGCCGATCAACGGCAGTCCTTCATGGGTCTCGCCCGAGAGCCGCTGCGCTTTGCGCCGTGGCTCGGCGAGCGCGCGGCCGACCACGGCGACGAGCTCGTTCAGATCGAATGGCTTAGGTAGATACTCGTAAGCGCCGCGCTCGGCGGCGGTGATCGCGGTCATGAACGTGTTCTGCGCGCTCATCACGATGATCGGCAGGTCGGGCCTTAGCTTCTTGACGCGCGGAATGAGATCAAAGGCGCTCTCATCGGGCATCAACACGTCGGTGATGACGAGATCGCCCTCGCCAGAGCTGATCCAGCGCCACAGAGTGGCGGCATTGCCGGTGGCGCGCGGCGCGTAGCCAGCCCTCGCCAGAGCCTGGTTCAGCACGGTGCGGATCGCGGCGTCGTCGTCGGCGATGAGAATGTTGCCTTTGGCCATGCGTTGCTAAGCCTGCCCCCCTTGCGGCGCTTCGCTATCCGCCATCGGCATCAGCGTGCGGAAGACGGTGAAGCGCGGACGCGAGTCGCATTCGATGATCCCGCCATGGTCGCCGATGATCTTGGCGACGAGAGCAAGTCCAAGCCCAGTGCCCGACGGCTTGGTGGTGACGAAGGGATCGAACAGATGTGGCATGAGCTCGCTCGGCACGCCGGCGCCGTTGTCCTCTACCGCGATCTCGAGCGGCAGGCTGACACGCGCCTGGCTCCCCGGCACCGAGAGGCGCACTCCGGGCCGGAACGAGGTGGTGAGCGTGATCTGCCCGTCGGCTCTGTCTTCGCCGATCGCCTCTGCCGCGTTCTTGACGAGGTTGAGGAACACCTGGATCAGCTTGTCGCGGCTTCCCGGCACCGGAGGCAGCGACGGATCGTAATTCTCGACGATCTTGATCTGACGGGCAAAGCCGGTACGCGCAATCTGCTTCACGTGATCGAGCACGTCGTGGATGTTAACCGCCTCGCGCTGGATGGGCCGCTCGTCGCCGAAGATCTCCATGCGGTCGACAAGCTTGCAGATACGGTCTGACTCGGCGCAGATGAGCCGGGTCAAAGTGCGGTCGCCGTCGGTGCGCTCGCTTTCGAGAAGCTGCGCCGCCCCTCTGATGCCCGACAGCGGATTCTTGATCTCATGCGCGAGCACTGCCGCAAGCCCCGACACCGAACGCGCTGCCCCGCGATGGGTGAGCTGGCGCTCGATCATCTGTGCCATGCTGCGCTGCTGAAGCATGATGAGAACGCTTCCGGGCATTTCGGTCACGGGCCCGCCGTAGAGATCGACGAGTTTCGGCGCCTCGAAGCGGAACGAGCCGAGATCGACGCCATACTCATTGACGGTGGTGCCGTTTCGTTGCACCTGCTCCACAAGAGCAATGAGTGGGCTGCCGAAAGCGACGACGTCGGTGAGCTGGCGCCGGCAAAGTACGGCCGCGCTCATCTGGAAGAAATCCTCTGCGGCGGTGTTGACGTAGTCGATCTTGAGCCCCTCGCCGATGACGAGGAGCGGATGCGGAAGTGCACCGAGCAACACCTCAGCCTGGATTTGCAGCGGTTGGGGACTGCGACGAAGGCTGGGCCTTTTGGTCGAGCCGCTCAAGCGGTGTATCCTTTGGGGGCCTTTGTTGTAGTCTGACCCAGTATGCACAAATTTTATGCAAACAGCCCCTATGATCCATAATTGGGCACGATACGAGGGAATTTGCGCCAGGGCAATACTTGTTTTGCCGCAGTGCAGCATTTTTCCACTAGGGACCGGTCTTCCCTATGATTCAGCGGCTTAGTTCACCAGAAAGGGCGCGATCGTGAGCGTTGCGGCGTTGATCGTGGCTGCTGGTCGTGGGGCCAGAGCAACCGAAAGCGGCTGCCCAAAGCAATATCGCACCATCGGCGGCGTGCCGATGATCACACGTGCGATCGGCGCGTTTGCTTCGCATCCAAAGGTCGACGAGATCCTCGTCGTGATCCATCAGAACGATGCGAAACTATATGCTGAAGCAAGCCGTCCTTTCGCGGAACGTCTGCGAGAGGCCGTGACTGGCGGAGCCACGCGGCAAGATTCGGTTCGCGCCGGCCTTGAGGCTCTGAGCAGCAAAGCGCCACGCTCGGTATTGATCCACGATGCGGCGAGGCCGTTCGTCGATCAGTCGATCATCACGCGCGTCATCGCGAGTCTCACCGCGCATGACGGCGCCCTGCCCTGCCTTCCCGTCACCGACACGTTGAAGCGTGCAAGCCAAGGCCGAGTTGCCGAAACGATCAAGCGCGACGAACTCTGGCGCGCACAGACGCCGCAAGGATTCCGCTTCGATGCCATCCTAGCAGCCCATCGTGCGGCGGCGAGAGAGTGTGGCCGCGACTTCACTGACGATGCAGGCGTCGCCGAATGGTTCGGGCTCGATGTGGCTCTCGTCGAGGGCTCAGAGCAGAACCGCAAACTCACCACCACCGAGGACCTGCGCATAGCAGATGAGTTGCTGCGGCCTCGCGATGCTGGAGCAGGCAAGATTCGCGTCGCGACGGGCTACGACGTGCATGCCTTCGGTCCTGGCAATGCAGTGGTGCTGTGCGGCGTCAGCATTCCGCACGCGAAGAAACTCATCGGCCACAGCGACGCGGATGTCGGCCTGCATGCGCTGACCGATGCGCTGCTCGGCGCCATCGCCGAAGGCGATATCGGCGTCCACTTCCCGCCGTCTGATGCGCGCTGGCGCGGCGTTGCTTCTGAAATTTTTCTCAAGCATGCCGCGAACAAAGTGAAGGAACGTGGCGGCGAGATCGTGCATGTCGATGTCACGCTGCTGTGCGAAGCGCCGCGCATAGGCCCTTACCGCGAGGCGATGCGTGCGCGTATCGCCGAGATACTCGGACTCGATACAGACCAGGTCAGCATCAAGGCCACCACCAATGAAGGCTTGGGCTCGATCGGCCGCGGCGAAGGGATTGCGGCAATGGCGACCGCGACGGTCAGCCTGCCATGAGCGAGAGGATCGAGATTGGCCCGCGTCTCATCGCGCAGGCCGCCGAGCTGCTCGAGGCCGCCCGCGCCCGCAGCGAGACCATGGTGACGGCAGAGTCTTGCACCGGAGGGCTGCTCGCCGCAACCCTCACCGCCATCGCGGGCTCATCTGACGTATTCGAGCGCGGCTTCGTCACCTACTCCAATGCGGCCAAGAGCGAGATGCTCGGCGTTCCTTTTTGGCTGATCGAGCGGCACGGCGCCGTAAGCGAGGACGTCGCACGTGCCATGGCTGGAGGGGCGCTAACTCATTCGCATGCAAGTCTTGCCGTGTCGGTGACCGGGATAGCCGGGCCCGCCGGCGGAACGCCTGAAAAGCCGGTCGGGCTCGTTCACTTCGCAGCGTTGCGACGCGACGAGGCGATTCATCACGAACGCGTCCTGTTCGGCGATCTCGGCAGGGCAGAGATCAGGCGAAAGAGCGTGAAGCGGGCACTTGCCCTGCTGCGCTCACTGCTGTGAGACGAACGCCGGCATGCGCGTCCCGTAGATATCATCGGCGCGAGCCTCAAAGGCGCTCGTGTATCGCTCGACTGCCCTCGCGAACAGGCCTCCCACGAGCCGCTCGAACAGGCGCGAACGGAACGCGTAGGCGATGTAGAACTCGACGTCCGACGCATCTGCGCCGCGCGGCACAAAGTGCCAGCGGTTCTCCAGGAAGGTGAAAGGCCCGTCGAGATATTCGACGAGTATGGTGCGGGTGGCGCGGTCGAGATGCACCCGTGTGGTGAAGGTCTCATGGATCATCCCGTAGCCCACGGTCATGGCGGCGACCATCACCTCTTTCCCCTCGATCTGCTCGCGGCGCTTTACCGTAAGCTGCTCGCACAGTGGAAGGAACTTGGGATAGTCCTCGACGCGCGCGACCAATGCGAACATTTCGTCCGCCGAATGCGCGACAGGATGCTTGATCTCATAAACGTGCATGAGCGATGAACTAGCCGATAAGCGCTTAGGCGTGAAGCGAGCCCTGGCGCAGCGCTTTCAGCCGCGCGAAGTCTTCGGCCGCATGGTATGACGACCGGGTCAGAGGGCTCGAAGCCACGAGCAGAAAGCCTTTCTCGTAAGCCGCGCGGCCATAGGCGTCGAATTCGTCCGGCGTGACAAAGCGGTCAATGGCCGCATGTTTCCGGGTCGGCTGGAGATACTGCCCGACGGTCAAGAGGTCGACATCGGCGGCGCGCAGATCGTCCATCACCGCGGCGACCTCTTCGCGCCTCTCGCCAAGCCCTACCATCATGCCGGACTTGGTGAACAGCCGGCCATCAAGCTCCTTGGCGTGCCTGAGCAGCGCAAGCGAATGACGATAATCGGCGCCAGGCCGGATGCGCCGGTAGAGCGCGGGCACCGTCTCGATATTGTGGTTGAACACGTCGGGCTTGGCCTCAACCACGATTTCGAGCGCGCCATCTTTGCGGAGGAAGTCCGGTGTCAACACCTCGATGGTGGTCCTAGGGGTTGCAGCTCTGATCGCTCTGATAGTTGCAGCAAAATGAGCGGCGCCGCCGTCGGAGAGATCGTCACGGTCCACCGAGGTCACGACAACATGCGTGAGCCCGAGTTCGGCGATCGCAGCGCCCACGCGCTCAGGCTCTCCTTGATCGAGCGCGCCGGGCTTGCCGGTGCGCACATTGCAGAAAGCGCAAGCCCGTGTGCAGGTGTCGCCCATGATTATCACCGTCGCGTGCCGCTTGCCCCAGCACTCGCCGATATTGGGACAGGCAGCCTCCTCGCAGACCGTATAGAGCCGATGCGCCCGCAGCGTCGAACGCGTCGCATCGAAGGCGCGCGCGCCCGGCGCCTTGACGCGGATCCACGGCGGCTTGGGCAGCACGGGCGTGTCGGGCAGCCGCGCCTTCTCGGGGTGGCGCGGCCGCGCCGCACTCACATTATCGACCAACAGAACCATCAAACCTCAACGCTCAGGTCGCAGGCCGAGCCGGACCTCTGATGCTCCGCCAAATCCACAACACAAGAATGGCGCCGATGCTCGCGACGATCAAATTGCCGAACCAGCCATAGAACGCGGTGTTCAAGGCATTCGCGAGCGTGCCGCCGACGAAAAGACCCGGCGATGCCCACCAGCAGATTGGTGAGAAGACCATGATCGCTGGCAGTGACCTTCTCGGCGATGTACCCGGCAATAATACCGATGATGAGCATGCCGATAAACCCGACACCCGGCATGGAAAACAAAGTCTGGGCGTTGTCCATCGAGACCTCCCGATCAGACGCACCGCATACGGCTTAACGCCGTCGATGGTGACCGTGATCCATATAGGACTTAATGGCTCTCGTTGTAGATGCGTGGAATCCTCAGCGCATGCGCTGCCAGACGAGAATGCAGATGATGGCGCCCACCGTTGCGATGATGATCTCGCCGATGATGTTGGAGGCGCCAAGCCCGAGCAGGCCGGCCAGGAGGCCGCCCACCACTGCGCCGATGATACCGATCAGGAGGTTGACCAGCAGGTCCTGCTGCCGCCCCAGAATGTAAGAGGCAAGCGCGCCGGCGATCAGGCCGACCAGTAGAAAGATGATAAGGCTCATGATTTCGTTCCCCTTTCTCGGCGCTCGCCCTGGCCGCGCGGGCTAGATGTGAAGCGCGCGGCCGAAGGCATCGAGCACCGATTCGCCCATCATCTCTGACAATGTCGGGTGAGGGAAGATGGAGGCGATCAATTCGGCCTCGGTGGTTTCGAGCGTCTTGGCGATGCCGAAACCCTGAATGAGCTCGGTTGCCTCGGCGCCGATTAGATGCGCGCCGAGCAGCGCACCCGTCTTGGCATCGAAGATGGTCTTCACCAGCCCCTCCGTCTCTCCGAGCGCGATGGCCTTGCCATTGGCGGAATAGGGGAACCGGCCGATCTTGAGTTCGTAGCCACCGTTGCGCGCAGCTTCTTCGGTCAAGCCGATGCTTGCCACTTGGGGCGCGCTGTAGGTGCAGCCTGGGATGTTGGTCTTGTCGAGCGGATGCACGCCTTCAATGCCGGCGATCTTCTCGACGCAGATGATGCCCTCATGGCTTGCCTTGTGCGCGAGCCAGGGCGGCCCGACCACGTCGCCGATAGCGTAGAGGCCTGGCGCGCCGGTGCTGCACCATTCGTCGACGGCGATATGGCCCTTCTCGATTTTAACTCCCTGCTCCTCTAGCCCGACCCCTTCGACATTGCCGGTGATACCGATGGCGAGGATGACGCGCTCGA
>DASSLP010000200.1:0-3166 GCA_035689365.1 Methyloceanibacter sp. | reverse complement strand
ATGGCGGAGCTAACGATGAGCGCATCTCGGGCATCTTTACCCTGATGGGCCAGGAGCCCGTGAAGCGCGGTGAAGCCAAGGCCGGCGACACCGTCGCGTTCGGCCGGCTCGACAGCGTCAAGACCGGCGATACCCTTTCGGAGGAGAAAGGCAGCAAGCTCAAAATCGAGAGTGGCGCGATTGCCCAGCCGGTGTTTGGCCTTGCTATCGCCGCCAAGGAGAAGAAGGACGAGGTTAAACTCACTGCGGCCATCGCCAAGATCATCGAGGAGGACCCCTCGATTTCGCTCACCCATAGCCAGGACATGGGCGAAATGGTGCTGTGGGGGCAAGGCGAGATGCATTTGCGCGTCGCGCTTGAGCGGCTGACCCGCAAATATGGCATCGATGCCTCAACCAGGCCGCGCCAGATTCCTTACAAGGAGACCATCCGCAAATCGGTCGAGGTGCGCGGGCGGCACAAGAAGCAATCGGGCGGCCACGGCCAATTCGGCGACGTGGTGGTCACTATCAAGCCGCAGCCGCGCGGGGCAGGCTTCGAATTTAGCGACGAAATCACCGGCGGCGTGGTGCCCAAGAACTACATCCCGAGCGTCGAGATCGGCGTGCGCGACTATCTCAATCGCGGCCCGCTCGGCTTCCCCGTGGTCGACGTTGCGGTTTGCTTGATCGACGGCTCCTACCACTCGGTCGATTCGTCAGACATGGCATTTCGCCAGGCGGGACGCATCGCCATGAGCGAAGGCATGCCGCAATGCTCTCCGGTCCTGCTTGAGCCAGTGATGGCCGTCGAAATTGCGGTACCTTCTGATGCCACGGCTAAGATCAACTCGATCGTATCCTCGCGGCGCGGCCAAATCCTCGGATTCGATGCGCGACCCGGTTGGCCGGGCTGGGATTTGGTCGAGGTGCATCTGCCAGAGTCTGAGATCCAAAACCTCATTATTGACCTCAGATCGGCCACTGCCGGCGTTGGCACCTTCAATGCCAAGTTCGATCATCTTGCCGAGCTTACCGGCAAGGTGGCTGACCATGTGCTCGCCGCCCACGGCGCCAAGGCCGCCTAGACATGTCCGGCTTGCCCCGGGGCGTCCCTGCCGCTAGACGATTGTGCCGCTTATTCTCTCGTTGACCATTAGCCCGCCAGAGGTGTTCCCATGACGAAGATTTACCCGCAGCTCGACATCCCAGAGACCCTTGCCGCAGGCCCGGGGCCCGGGAACACCGACCCGCGCGTTTTAGAGCGCTTCGCCAAGACCGGCGTCGCCGACCACATGCAGAAGGACGTGATCCGCGGCATGATCGAGGCCAAGGAGATGCTGCGCGAGCTGTGGGGCACCAAGAACGTTTACACCTATGGGGTTGCGGGCACCGGCTTCTCTGGCCTTGATTGCGTGCTCTCCCTGATCCTGCCTGGCGACAAGGTGGTGACGTTCCCCAACGGAACCTTCTCGGGCATCGACAGCCTGACCATCCGCATGAAGGCCGCCAGCAAAGAGGAGCTCGCGGCCGACTCGCTCAACCCAAAGGCGAAGAGCGTGGTTACCGTCGAGACGCCGCATGGCCAGTCGGTGACCGGCGAGATCGTCGAGAAGGCGCTCGCCCAACACAAGCCGATGTGGGCCTTTATGGCCCATTGGGAGACTGGCTCCGGCCGCATCAACGACCTCAAAGGCTTTAACGACGCCTGCCTCAAGCACAATGTCATGGGCATCGTCGACGCCGTGTCGAGCCTCGGCGTTGCCGACTTCAGCATCGACGACTATCCGGGCGTGGTGGCCTGGGCCTCGTGTCCGCAGAAGGGAGTGCTTTCGCTCCCGCTCACCTATGCGCCGGTCAGCTTCACCGACAAAGCCATCGAGATGGTCAAGAAGCGCGGCTGCCGCACCTATGTGAACCACCCGATCCTCGACGCGCGTCACTGGGGCATCATCGACGGCAAGGACACACCGACGCCCGCCTATCATCAGACCCACTCCTGCTACGCGGTGGCGGCGTTCCACGAGGCGCTGCGCATCATTCTGGGCTATGGGCGGCGCCGTAAGGCATCAGACTACGCCTATCACGAGAAGGCGCTCCGCCAGGCGGTCGAGGCAATGGGCTGCGATGTTACCTCTAACATGCCCAGCCTCGTGGTGCTCAACCTGCCCGGCAAGCTCAAGGGGAAGGAGAAGGAGCTGGTCCAGGGCGCCCGCGCTAAAGGCTTCGGCATATGGCCGACGCTCTCCGAGCCGGTGCAGGTCCGCATCGGCATTCTGAACCAACTCACGCCCGAGCAGATAGGCGAGATCGTGAGCCGCTTCGCCGACGCCATGCTCGGTATGGGCGCCGACTTCGACAAGCAGAAGGTGATGAACCAGCTCAAGTCGTATTACGCCAAAGCCGCTTAAGTCTTAATGCATCTTTAACAATGGCGCCTGCAGTTGTGGGCGCCATTGTCATTTGGTCTTCTCGCTAAATTTTGGCCACAACTCCCGTTGAGAGTTGGCGCCAGCGTTAAGTCCCCCTCGCCGAGGGAAGACGGGGGCCAAAGTATGATCGACCTGTATCAGTTGTTGGGTATCAAGCGGGGGGCCACGCGGGACGAAGTCCGCAAGGCCTATCGGCGCAAGGCCAAGACCTCGCATCCGGACAGCGGGGGGTCGGTCGAGCAGTTCGGCGCCCTCGCGACCGCACACGAGGTCCTGTCGGACGCGAGGCGCCGCGAGAAATATGACGCAACGGGCGAGATCGAACCGGCTCAGCCGAATAATGTGGATGTTAGCGCGATCGAGGTGATCGCGCAGAAGCTCGGCCTCATCATTCATGCGGAGCATGACGTCACATCGCTGGATATCGATGCTTTGCTCGACCGAGCAATCCGCGACGACATCGCTTCGCGCAAGTCGAATATCGCCGACCAAATGCGTGCTATCGACCGAGTGGCGCGGCTGCGTGCCAGAGCCAAGCGCAAAGGTGAAGGCGACAACATGCTGGCCCGCGTGCTCGACTGGCACGAGCGTTCCACCAAGGACCTAATCAAAAAGAATGAGGACTCGGTTGCCTCGATGGAGCGGGCTCTCGAAATCTTGAAAGGCTATTCCTTCGTCAACGAGATACCGCCGCCTGCACAGGACGAAGTGTCCTCCGCGCTTTATGACACCATCCAGGCGCTAGACGAGTTGGC
>DASSLP010000199.1:0-3202 GCA_035689365.1 Methyloceanibacter sp. | reverse complement strand
CCTCTGCCGCGCGTCGATCTGCTCAAGACCGATCGCTATATGTTCGGAAGCCTGCAGATCTCGCGCGGCTGTCCGTTCACATGCGAGTTCTGCGATATCATCGTGACGTTTGGCCGGCGGCCGCGCCTCAAGACGAGCGAGCAGGTGTTGGCCGAGCTTGAAGCGTTCCGTAAGGCTGGGCTCGGAATCGTCTTCGTCGTCGATGACAATCTGATCGGCAACAAGAAGGCGCTATCAAGCCCGTGCTCTGCGACATCGTCGGCTGGCAGCAAGAGCGCGCTTATCCGCTGACCCTGTTCACCGAGGCTTCTCTCGACCTCGCCGAGGACGAAGAGCTCATGGAGTTGATGGGTCTGGCTAATTTTCAGAACGTCTTCATCGGGATAGAGACGCCGAATGAGGACTCGCTGCGTGAGACTAAGAAGCACCAGAATGTGCGGCCGAACGCCGGAACGCTTCTGGAACGCGTGCATCGAGTGCAAAGTCATGGAATTGACGTCTGGTTGCGGCATGATCGTCGGCTTCGATCACGACGATCCTTCAATCTTCGAGGTGATGCCCAAATTCCTCGACGAAGCACCTATCTCGGCTGCGCTTATCGGCGAGCTGCACGCGATACCCACCACCCCTCTACGATCGTCTCAAACAGGTGGGGCGGCTGAACGACGAGGAGGCGAGCGACAAGTACGGCACGAACGTCATTCCCCTCGGCATGTCGCGGGAACAATTGTGCGATGGATCCGTGCGCGTGATGCAGACTTGCTATAAGGCCGATGCCTACTTCCGGCGCCTTGATGCGCAGTTCATCGAGGGGAATTTCAAATTCACCTTGCATCAGCTCCCCTATTGGGGAAACCATCGCTGGGCGTGGCTCAAACGCTGCTTTTTCAACTATATCAAATTTGCCGTTATCGCCTCGCGCGTGCTGCGCCTTCAAGCGAACGAGACGCTCGCGTCCCGATATAGCCAGCAGCTCTTGCGGGTGACTCGTGCTCGCTGGCGTGAACCTCACATTCTTTTCATCTATGCGCTCAAAGTGGCGACCCACTACCACTACGCCGCCATCACACGCGCGCTCTCGGAGGCCGAGGGCGAGCGTGGCACGATGCCCAATGCTGGCGTTCCTTTTCGCGCGTGAGACGCCAGCCCGCGGAACGGGCGGTCGCTTAGTCAAGCGACGCCGGCGCGCAGAAGGTCGTGGATGTGGATGATGCCGACAGGACGGCCGCCTTCCTCGACCACGAACAGAGCGGTGATGGAGGAGGCGTTGATCAGTTCGAGCGCGGCGCTTGCAAGCAGGTCCGGCGTTACGGTCTTGGGCCCTGGCGTCATGATGTCCCCGGCGCGGCGCGCCAACAGTCCATCGCCCATATGGCGGCGGAGGTCGCCGTCGGTGATGATGCCTTTGAGCAGGCCGCCGCTATCGACCACACCAAGGCAGCCGAAAGCCTTCTCGGTCATGACCACGATTGCCTCGGCCATGCGGAGCTCGGCGTCAACGAGGGGCAGGCGATCCCCTTTGTGCATCAGGTCGCCCACGAATTTCAGCCGTGCCCCGAGCTGACCTCCTGGATGCAGCGCCTTGAAGTCGCGCGCGGTGAAGCCCTTGCTCTCGAGCAGCGCAATGGCAAGACAGTCGCCAAGCGCGAGCTGCATGACGGTCGACGTGGTCGGCGCTAAGCCATGCGGGCAGGCTTCCTTGATCTGCGGCAGCGCGAGCACGAGGTCCGCACTGGTGCCGAGCGTGCTGTCGGCG
Organism: Methyloceanibacter sp.; assembly: GCA_035689365.1. GTDB lineage: Bacteria > Pseudomonadota > Alphaproteobacteria > Rhizobiales > Methyloligellaceae > Methyloceanibacter. The sequence continues at coordinate 1,446 of DASSLP010000199.1, read as the reverse complement.
TTGGAAGTCGCCGCGACCAGCGGCACAGCAAATCGACGCGAATAGGAAACGAGATTGCCGAGCTCAACCGTTTCTCCAGACCAGGAGAAGGCGAGAATGACGTCTTGCTTGGTGATCATGCCAAGGTCACCATGGCTCGCTTCGCTTGGGTGGACGAAGAAGGCAGGCGTGCCCGTGGAGGAGAGGGTGGCGGCGACCTTCAGCCCGACATGGCCGCTCTTGCCCATGCCGGTGACGATGACGCGGCCGTGGCAGGCACGCAGCAGGGCGATGGCTCGGGCGAAACTCTCGCCCAAGGAGTTGGCCAGCGCCGCCTCCAGGGCGCTCAGGCCTTCGGCCTCGAATTGCAGGGTCCTGGTCGCCGAGACAATCGCTTCGATGCGGTCATCCAGCAGCGAAAGGTCCCGCTTCAAGCCGACCGGCATGATCGTGTTTTCCCCGTCTGACGCGAGCTGATTCTAGCACGGATTTGGGCGCAGTCAGGGCCAAGACTTGCGTCAAGAATCAAACGAGTTTCTTGACTTCGTTGGCAAAGGCTTCGGCGATATCGGGCCGGGCAAGCGCGTAGGCGACGTTGGCCGTTAGGAAGCCCACTTTGGAGCCGCAGTCGAAGGTCTTGCCTTCGTATTTCAAGGCGTAGAAGGGCTGCATCTTTAGGAGGGCGAGCATGGCGTCGGTAATCTGTATCTCGCCGCCCGCGCCGCGCTCTTGGCCTGATAGAAGATCGAAGATCTCCGGCTGCAAGATGTAGCGGCCGAGGATGGTGAGATTGGAGGGCTCCGTCCCGGGCTTCGGCTTCTCCACCATGCCGTTGACCGGGAACACGCGCCCGTCGCCTTCGCCGATCGACACCACGCCGTAATTCTTGACCTGGTCCTGCGGCACCGGATCGACCGCGATGATGTTCCCGCCGTGCGTGGCGTAAACATCTAGCATCTGGGCGAGGCAGCCTTTGCTCGGCGTCTGCACCAGCACGTCGGGAAGAAGCAGCGCGAAAGGCTCATTGCCGACGAGTTCGCGCGCGCACCACACCGCGTGACCAAGACCGAGCGGCTCCTGCTGACGCGTGAAGCTCGTCGTGCCTGGTCCAGGCAGATCGTCGCTGAGGACTTCAAGCTCGTTTTTCTTGCCGCGCGCAGCGAGCACTTCCTCGAGCTCGAACTGCCGGTCGAAATGGTCCTCGATGACACCCTTGTTGCGCCCGGTGACGAAAATGAAATGCTCAATGCCGGCCTCGCGCGCCTCATCGACCACATGCTGGATCAGCGGACGATCCACTACTGTCAGCATTTCCTTCGGCATCGCCTTGGTTGCGGGCAGGAAACGGGTGCCGAGCCCCGCCACGGGAAACACGGCCTTACGCACGCGAGCAGCCATCTTGAGCCCTTATTCAGAATTGCGGGTGCCACGCCCGGCGCTAGAACTCCCCCAACCACTTCCTGATAG
>DASSLP010000198.1:0-2971 GCA_035689365.1 Methyloceanibacter sp. | reverse complement strand
CCTGTTATAGAAGAGACAAAATTTGAGCTGGTGATCAACCTGAAAACTGCGAGGGCGATCGGAGTCAATGTGCCTCCCACACTGCTCGCGCTCGCCGACGAAGCAATCGAATAACATCTTTTTTGCCGCATATGCTCAGGACCGGTTATGGTCAGGTTTTCGGACGCCGGCAGCACTGATCGCACCCCGCGCTCCGGCGGCCGGCGTCCGAAAAGCGCCAAGGCACGAAATCGCGGGCCGTATGCCTCGGCCGACCGTGCCGCCGGCTCAGCTATGGAGATTTGTACGAGGAGCGTGCCGGGTCGATGGCGGCGGGAGACGAGAGGTGGGCAGACTGCGCGGGGTGCAGCGCGTCAGGGGATTTGTGATGGTCGCTTCGGAACGAGAGAAGCGACGGTTCAGCGGTAAAATCTGTAGCGCGAGGAAAGAATATACTGGAGCGGAGACGTGTTCGGGCGATCGGCAACGAGAAGAACGACTGTGATTGAGGGGAAGATCGCATGCGGACGATCATGACGTATCGATCCTGATCACTGGCGTTGGCGGACTTGGGCGATAGTGAGGAGGTGAGCCGGCTTCGAAGCGCTCGATGATGATCATGCGTCCGCCACAGCAGGGACAGAGATTTGTTGTTTGCGACTCGGCAGCGGGGCTATCGGCACCATTGTCGCCGATTGCTTTGATGGCATCGACGGGAATGATCGGCGGCATGAGCAGTTCGCGGGCGCGGGCGATGTTCTCGGCGCGCTTGCCGCTGGCGAGCAGGCCATAGTAGCGGATGCGGTGGAAGCCTGCGGGCAGCACGTGCATCAGAAAACGACGGATGAACTCGTGGGTGGCGAGTGTCATCACCTTGTAGCGCTCGCGGCCTTCGATCCTGTAATCCTTCCACTTGAAGGTGACGCCTTTCTCGTCGCATGCGATCAGGCGGCGATTGGAGATCGCGACGCGATGGGTATAGCGGGCGAGATATCGCAAGACCTCCTCGGGGCCACCGAATGGGCGCTTGCTGTAGACCACCCATTCGCTCTTGCGCAGGGGTGCCAGGAACGCGGCGAACTTTTGCGGGTCGGCCAGAGAGGCATGATCGTTGAAGAACTTTAGCTCTCCGGCCGCAGAGGCGGCGGCGAGCTTCTTCAGGAATAGCCGGCGGAACAAGCGCGAGAGCACGCGCACCGGGAGGAAAAAGTCGGGTCTGGACGAGACCCAGCGCTTGCCGTCGAGCGAGAAGCCGCCGCCGGGGACGATCATGTGCACGTGGGGATGGTGGGTGAGCGCTGAGCCCCAAGTATGAAGGACGGACAAGATGCCGATGCGGGCGCCGAGATGCTTGGGATCGGCGGCAATGGAGAGCAGGGTCTCGGACGATGCCTTGAACAGCAGATCGTAGATCACCGCCTTGTTCTGATAGGCGATATCGGCGATGGCAGCCGGCAGCGTGAACACCACATGGAAATACGGCACCGGCAAAAGCTCGGCCTCGCGCTCGGCCAGCCATTCCTGTGCAGCCGCGCCCTGGCACTTGGGGCAGTGGCGGTTGCGGCAGGAGTTGTAGGCGATGACGGTGTGCGAGCACTTCTCACAACGCTCGACATGCCCGCCGAGCGCCGCCGTGCGGCAGCGCTCGACCGCTGTCATCACCTTCAGTTGGTCGAGGCTAACATGGCCGGCATTAGCAGCACGCCACGCCGCCCCGTGGTCGCGGAAGATATCCGCAACCTCCAGCGCTGGACGGGGCACAGCCGCAGGCGGTTAGGCCGGTGGCTGCACTTGTTGACGGCTCCTTTCGGCTTTTCCCGACCTCTTGCGTTGGGGGTGTGACAGCAGGTCGAGGGGGCTCTCGATCTTGGCGACCATCCCGGCGGCGACACGGGTATAGCGTGCGGTGTAATCAAGCTTCTCGTGTCCCAGAAGCGCCTGAATGATTCTGATATCAGTGCCGCGCTCAAGCAGATGAGTTGCAAAGCTGTGGCGCAGCGCATGCAGGGTCACGCTCTTCTTGATCCCGGCTGCTTCTGCCGCCTCGTGGAATAGTCGGTTGAGCTGACGTGTCGTTATCGGTTTGCCAATCCTTCTGCCCTTGGCTCCCAGAAACAGCCAACGTTCTTGTACCGGGGTGTCCCCGTCATAGCGGGAGGGCCGCGCCTTCCACCATTGCCGCAACAGACCGAGCATCTCGGGCGAGAGCATGACGTTGCGATCTTTGCGCCCCTTGGATTGCTCGATGCGGATGATCCTTTGCGCGCTGTCGATGTGCTTGACCTTCAGCCGCACCACCTCGCCCGCGCGCAGACCGCAACCGTAGCACAGACTGAGCATCACGCGTGCCTTGAGGCTGCCGGCGACCGCTAACAGCCTGCGCGCCTCTTCCGTGCTTACGACCTGCGGAATCTTCTGCGGCTCGCGCAGGTGATAGATCTCCGCGACAAGGTCCAATCGACGCAGCGTCACGCGAAACAGGAACCGTACCCCGGTCATGATGCGGTTGCGGTTGCAGATGCTCGTGCCCGTGTCGGCCAGGTGCAGCTGGAAACGGCGGATGTCTTCACACGTAGCGCTTTCAGGGGATCGCTTGAGAAATGCAGCAAACAGCTTGCAGCTGTAGATGTGACTGCGCTGGCTGTGCGCACCGAGCTTGCGCGCGTTCATATCTTCGATCATACGCTGGCGCAGCGGGGTGATAGCCTCGGTTGTCATGGGCAACTCCTGTCTTGGGTGAGGTTCTGACACCCTCGATCCTCAAGACAGGCTGCTTCCCCCGCTACCCGCGATCTCTACCCTGGGGATAGCCTGTGGACGAGCAAGCACCTCGCAGCTATCGCGTAGCGATTTAGTGCGTTGGCACATAGCTGCTGAGCGCGCGTGCGCCGGTATGTCCGGAGCTGGCGAAACCTGACATGCACCGCACAGCGCGGTTCTAAGCAGCAACTCCGGATCCTTCCTAAGCTGCCGATAAAATTGCGGGTTGTTA
>DASSLP010000197.1:0-11339 GCA_035689365.1 Methyloceanibacter sp. | reverse complement strand
GTTCGTCCACGCCCTTGAGCGGGAAGCTTCCAAGCCTGCGAAGCTCGTGCTCCGAGAGGCGGCTTTGGAAGGGTTCCGACAAGAGCAGGCCTTGGCCCAGCCTGCCGCAGAGGTCGGCAATGCGTGAGGCGAGATTCACGTCGCGTCCGATCACGGTATAGTCGAGGCGCGCACCTGAGCCGACGTTGCCGTAGGCTGCGTTGCCGAAATGGAGCGCGATACCGACGTCGAAATGGAGCGCGCCGCCGCGCTTCTCTCTACGGCCTGCAACACGAAGCTGGGCGGCCCGTGCCGCGCCGAAGGCGCGCATGCAGGCTTCCACGTCCCCACTCTCGCCGGCGCGGAAGATCGCCAGGATCCCGTCGCCCATGAACTTCAACACTTCGCCCTTACGCTCCTCGATCGGCGGCACGATGCAATCGTAATATTCGTTGACGAGCGAGGTCGCCGCCTCCTCCGGCAGATGCGAGGTGAGCCCGGTGAAGTCGCGCATATCGGCGAACAGGATCGCGGCGCGAATGCGCAATACCTCACCCCGCCTCACGTCGCCGGAGAGAATACGCAGATGCGGCTCGTCACCGACATACATGCGCATCACCTCACGCATGACGCGGTGAAGCGCGAGCACTTCCTGGAGCGCCGCGAGCGTGGGAAAGATCGACCTTAAGACCGCGACGTCCTCGTCTGAGAAACCGTTAGGCGCGCGCGTGGCGAAGGTGAAGCCGTTGTGCATGCCGTTGGGCAGTACCACGGGTGCGGCAATGTGATGGGTATAGCCGGCAGCCTTCAGCGGGGCGACGATGTCGTAGGCGTCGTCGGGCGTGTCGGGCAGCCAGGTGAAGAGCCACCGGTTGAGACGATGGGCTTCAGCGAGCGGGCGCTTGCCGCTCGCGTCCGAGCCGCGCTCATGCGCATAGACATGCTCGCGGGCCGAGCTGCCAAATTCCCAGATGCGGGCGTTGGCCGCCCGCTCGGCGTGCCTCAGCTCGACCGCGCTCGTCGCCCGGTCGATGGGAATGCCGGCGTCTCGGAGCATCAGCGAGACGCCCTCCAAGATGATGTTGGGATCGCCGATCTCACGCGCCTCGCCGAGGATCCAGTCGCGGACAGCGAGCGACAGGCGCAGGCGCTCGTTTGAAAGCGTTACCGCGGGATCTGATGACACGTCAGTCATGCCCGCTGCCCCGTCAGCTAAGCGCTGAGGCGCTCGAGCACCTCGTCGGCGATCTCGAAATTGGCGTAGACGTTCTGCACGTCGTCTGAGTCTTCCAGACCCTCGATCATGCGGATGAGTTTCTGGCCAGACTCCTCGTCAACCGGCACGCTGTTTTTCGGCCGCCAGAAGATCTGGACTGCGCGCGGCTCGCCGAAGCGGGCCTCGAGCGCCTTGGCGACATGGTGCAACTCGTCTGGATGGCAATAGACATAGTGGCCATCCCTGTCCGATTCCACGTCTTCGGCGCCGGCCTCGATCGCTGCCTCGAGAACCTGATCGGGAGTGGCCTTGCCCGCGTCGAATTCGATCGAGCCGAGCTTGTCGAACATGAAGGAGACGGCGCCGGTCTCGCCGAGATTGCCGCCGAATTTGGTGAAGATCGAACGTACCTCGCTCGCCGTGCGATTGCGGTTGTCGGTCAGGGCCTCGACGATGATGCCGACACCGCCCGCGCCGAACCCCTCGTAGCGCACCTCCTCGTAGTTCGCGCCGCCAGCCTCCTCGCTCTTCTTGATCGCGCGCTCGATATTGTCCTTTGGCATGTTCTGGGCGCGCGCCGCCTGGATCGCGCCTCTGAGCCGCGGATTCATGGCGGGGTCCGGCAGGCCCATCTTCGCGGCGGCGGTGATTTCGCGGGCGAGCTTGGAGAAGACTTTGGAGCGCTTCTTGTCCTGGGCGCCCTTGCGGAACTGAATGTTTTTGAACTTCGAATGGCCGGCCATGGCCTTAGAACGTTCCCTATGGTTAGCGCTTCTTGTGGTCGCGACTTATAGGCGTGGGGCCTGGCAAAATCCAGGGAGCCCTGGAATTGGGGCGGTCCCGAGGCACTTAGCAAAGCCTTAACCCTGCGGCTCGACAGTTGAAGACTCGGGCGCAAGTTCAGCTTGCGATTCTAGCGGCGGATGCGAGGGGGCAATCAGGACGCAGAAATCGAAACCGACCACAGCGCATGACCGGGTGATGCCCACCGTGTCGCTGTCGGAGTTGTGCTCAGAAGCCGCCGACCATGTCGCCAAAGCACGGCTGTCGCTGTTCGATGACGACGGTGACGCCGATCGCGCGCTGCTCCATCTCGACGAAGCGATCTTCTGCTTGAAGCGCCTCTACGCCTACGGCACGTGCGCAGCCTAGCTCTCGGTCCAGAACGTAGGCTCTGCCCGTGACAACCTGCCGCCGATCCTGAGCGGCGCGATCGCACGCGCTAAGCCGGTCGCGTCGTTAATGTCGATCGCGACTCCACACAGCGTCGCTTCGCCGAGCGCAGGAGCAAAACGCCCGCCCGGAATCTTGGTGAGGAAGCGGGTGAGCGGCTCCTCCTTGTCCATGCCCAGCACCGAGTTGAAGTCCCCGCACATGCCGACATCGCTGATGTAGGCGGTGCCGCGCGGCAGGACCTGTTCGTCGGCCGTTGGCACGTGGGTGTGCGTGCCGATCACCGCGCTTGCCCGTCCATCGACGAAGAAGCCCATAGCCTCTTTTTCCGATGTCGCCTCGGCATGAAAGTCGATGAGGATCGCGTCGGCGCTGCTCTTGAGCCCGCAGGCTTCGAGCTCCTTCTCCACTGCGCGGAATGGGTCGTCGAGATCGGCCATGAATACGCGCCCCATGGCGTTGATCACAAGCACCTCGGCGCCGTTCCTCGCCTTGAACAGGCCTACGCCTTTGCCGGGAGTGCCTTGCGGGTAGTTGATCGGCCTGAGCAGGCGGTCATAGCGCTCGATGAAGACAATCGTTTCGCGCTGGTCGAAGACGTGGTTTCCGGACGTCACCACATCGGCTCCGGCGTCGAGCAGCTCAACCAAGATCGCCTCGGTGATACCGAAGCCGCCGGCGGCGTTCTCTCCGTTTACCACCACGAAATCGAGGCGATAGCGCTGGCGCAAGGAGGGCAGCGCCTCGATGACGGCGCTGCGCCCTGATCGGCCGACCACATCGCCGAGAAACAAAACCCGCATAAGTGCCGCCGATCCATCCCGAGCGCCGCTTCCTAAGCAGCGTCAATACTCAATTGCGGGGCGTGTCGCCAGTTTCGTGGAAGGCGAGAGGAGAGAAGGAGGCGAGGCCGCGATGGCCGTCGGAGCGAAGATCCCGGGTGTCCCTACATAAGTAGGTGGGCTCGAATGTCGGAGACCACGGTCCCCGTCAGGGTCAGCTCCCATAGGGTCGTATAGGGCCCTGGGAATATGTGCTCCTAACGCACCTCGCAGCCCGCCAACTCGCAATATAGCGAAGGAAACTGGTTAAGGCGATTACGCGCGTCCATCCAAAAAATTCAAATCACGCAACCGAGCTAGGACCGCTTCGCGGGTCGTGCTGCGGGGCTCGCCGCATGGACGCCGAATCGTTCGTTCAGCAATTCGAGACGCTGAGCGACGGAACTCACGCGCCCGGCGAGGTCCGACTGGAGCGCTCTCGCCGACTCGTCGGCCACCGATTTGTCGCGGCGAGCCTCAGCCATTGCTATCTTCATCTGGGCCATCTGACGCCGAAGCTCCCACAATTCGTCGAGCACCACGAGGGAGGCCATGAGGATCAGCCTGTCGTCGCCGACCTGGCCGAATTTCCGTTTCATGTCTTCGACATGAGTGCCGAGATATTCGGCAAGCTCGATGAGGTGGGCTTCCTCGCCCTCCCCGCATTCGAGCCGGTAGGTGCGGCCGTTTAGTGTGACACTGATTTGACCCATGACTTGCCCCCGAAATCTAGCCCGGCACTGCCGGCATCATCTCTTTCAGGGTCCCCATCACGGTTTCAAGCCGCTCGGAGACCTCGTCGTTCGCGTCCATCAGACGCCGTACTCGACTCTTTTCGGCATCGAGCTCGACGAGAAGGCGGTCGCGCTCCTCAGTCAGGAAGCGCACCTGCTCCTTGAGCGTAGCGATGGAAACGCCACCCTCGCCTTCGGCAAACACGGTGCTGAGAAAGCTTTCCAGCTCATCGACAGCGGCATCGAGTCGCTCGGTGGCCTGCTGCAAGGCATCAGGTTGACTCATCGCGCTGCACCTCGGCGCCGCCGCTTGACGCCACCAGGTGACAGAGTGCCTGAATAGCGGTCCAGTCACTATGTGGTGACGATTCGCCCAGTGTTCAACAACGATAAATCGCTCTTATTTGTTCCAGCCTTGCGCGATTGACAGCGCCGCGAGCCATATGATTTGAGGGCGGCGTTGTTACCCGAGTCGATGTGGATGAACGCGGCTGGAGCCCTCGACAATGGCTGAACTCAAGCCTCGATGCCGGCTCTACTTGCAGCTTCCCGCACAGCCTTCGGCAAAGCTTGACGCTCAGTTCGCGGAGGCGCTTGCGAGCGCCGACGCGGCTTGCGTTTTGCTTTCCCGTGACGAGGCGAAAGTCGATGAAACCGAGGTCGGCAGGCTGATCGACCTGGTCCAATCTCATGGAGTTGCCTGTCTTATCGAGGACGATGCCGAACTGGCCGGGCGGCTAGGCGCCGACGGCGTGCATCTCGACGTCGCCGATCCCGACGCTTACACCAAGGCGCGGAGTCTGCTCGGCGCAAGTGCAAGTATGGGCGCCGATTGCGGTTTGAGCCGTCACGACGCCATGCGCCTCGCGGAGCTGGGTGTCGACTACGTGGCCTTCGGTGCGGCCGAGACCAACATCGATGCCATCGATCAGGTCGCCGATCTCATCGCTTGGTGGGCCGAGATTTTCGTCGTTCCGTGCGTCGCTTGGAATATCGACCGCATCGGTGACGCGGAAAGGCTCGCGAGCCTGGGCGCCGACTTCGTCGCGCCTTCGGCGCATATTTGGAAGGATGCCAGCGCGCCATGCGTGATCATGGAAATGGCAAACGCAATCAGCCATGTGCGGAGGGCTGCGTGAGCCCTTTTCGGTTGAGCGCCACGCTCCTGGCCGGAGCGCTGATGCTGCCGCTAAGATTAGGCGCGGCATCCGCAGCGGAGAGCGCGTCTTACACCGCCTACTTCCAAGGCAAGTACCTGACCGCGCTCAAGCTCGCTGAAGCCGAAGCGGCGCAGGGGTCCAAAGAGGCCTACACATTGATGGGCGAGATCTACTCGGAAGGTCTCGGCGTGGCGATCGATCTCAACAAGGCCGCCGACGCCTACGCCAAGGCCGCAGACCTCGGCGACCCTAACGCCCAATTCTCGCTCGGAACCATGGTTGCCGAAGGCCGCGGTATGAAGAAGAACCCGCGCCTCGCCGCCGACCTGTTCGAGAAAGCGGCGCAAAGCGGGCACGCTTCGGCGCAGTACAACCTCGCTCTCGTCTATCTCAGCGGCAACGGGCGGCCGGTGAGTGAGGAGACGGCGGCCGAATGGATGCAGAAGGCGGCCGAGCAGGGCCACGCGAACGCCGAATACGACCTTGGCGCCTTCTACCAATTCGGCCGCGGCGTGCCGATCGACAAGGCGAAGGCGGCTGAATGGACTGGCAAGGCCGCCGAAGCAGGCCTTTCCGATGCGCAGGTTGAGTATGGGGTGATGCTGTTCAAAGGCGAAGGCGTCGCCGTCGACGAGGCCAAGGCCGCCAAGCTGTTTCGCCTTGCCGCAGAGCAAGGCAACCCCGTCGCCCAGAACCGGCTCGCACGCCTCTATGCCAATGGCGTGGTGGTGAAAGCCGATCCGGTGCAGGCCGCTAAATGGCATCTTTTGGCGCGAGCCGCAGGGGTGAGCGATTTCTCGCTCGACATTGTGCTTGCCAAGCTCACCAAGGAGCAGCGCGAGCAGGCCGAGCAGGCGGCTGAGGATTGGCGCAACGGCCGTCTCAGCAAGGACTAGGCTTCTCCACCTTCTGCGGCTGGGGCGCTCTTGACAGGGCAAAGCCCGCGCGTCTTAAAGGCGACCGAGCTTCTCCACCAAGGTCGTCCATGAAAATCAGTGGCAATGAAATTCGCCCCGGCAACGTGATCCAGCACAAAGGCGCGCTGTGGGTTGCAGTCAAGACACAGCACGTCAAGCCAGGCAAAGGGCCGGCCTATGCTCAGGTCGAGCTCAAGAACGCCATTGACGGCACCAAGCTAAACGAGCGCTTCCGCTCCTCGGAAACGGTCGAGCGGGTGCGGCTCGAGCAGAAGGACTATCAGTTCCTTTATGCCGACGGCGACATGCTGACCTTCATGGACTTGGACACCTACGACCAGATGGCGCTTCCGCGCGATTTCCTAGAGGAGCGCGCCGCCTTCTTGCAGGACGGCATGAAGGTCACGGTCGAAAGCCACGAGGGAAAGCCGATCGGCATTACCCTGCCGGATCAGGTCACGCTCGAAGTGGTCGAGGCAGAACCAGTGGTCAAAGGCCAAACCGCGGCGTCCTCCTACAAGCCCGCCAAGCTCGAGAACGGCGTCCGCGTCATGGTGCCGCCTTTTATCGGCGTCGGCGAGCGCGTCGTGGTCGACACCAACGAGCTGACCTACGTCCGCCGCGCCGAGTAGTTCAGACGCTGTCATTCCCGCGAAAGCGGGAATCCAGCAAAGGGTGGCGCTGGTCGCCAAACAGCAGAGATTGCCGGCTACCGGATGCCCGCGTGCGCGGGCATGACACTGGAAGTCCCATGCCCGCCTCAGCGCTGATGAATGTCATGCTCGCCGCCGCCCGCAAGGCTGGCCGCAGCCTCGCGCGCGATTTCGGCGAGGTCGAGCAGCTTCAAGTCTCGCTTAAAGGCCCGGCCAATTTCGTCAGCGCAGCGGATCATCGCGCGGAAGAAATTCTGTTCGCCGAGCTTAGCCGCGCACGGCCGGGCTACGGCTTCCTCATGGAGGAGCGTGGCAATATCGAAGGCGCAGATCGCACCCATCGCTGGATCGTCGATCCACTGGACGGCACCACCAATTTCCTGCATGGCATCCCGATCTTCGCCATCTCGATTGCGCTCGAGCGCGAGGGTGAGCTCGTGGCGGGGCTCATCTTCAATCCGGCAAATCAGGAGACCTTCACCGCCGAGAAGGGCAAGGGCGCCTTTCTCAACGATCGCCGCATCAGGGTCGCGGCGCGGTCGGAGCTGTCTGCAGCGGTGATCGGCACCGGCATCCCGCATGGCGGCAAGCCGGCGCACGATCTCTTCCTCAAGGAGCTTCGCGCCATCATGGCGGCCTCTGCTGGCGTGAGGCGGCTCGGCGCGGCCGCGCTCGACCTTGCCTGGACTGCTGCTGGCAGACTCGATGGCTTCTGGGAGCGCAATCTGCAGGCCTGGGACCTTGCTGCGGGGATCGTGGTGCTGCGCGAAGCTGGCGCATTCGTGAGCGATGCCGATGGCAAGGACGGGATACTCGACAAGGGCAGCGTGGTGGCTGGCAACGAAACCATCCAGCGGAAACTGCTGAAGCTTCTCAAGACCGCAGGCGCCGAACGCGGCGTCGTCGCCGAGCCCTAGGACGGCAAAAACTGGGCAACCACAGGCGCCGGCCGCCCTGAGGTTGCCGTTTTGCATGACATAGTATTCGGCTAAGCTTTAGCCTGCTTCGACTCAAACGACCGGCTTTTGCATGGCAGCAGCGACGACAACCCACAAGGTGAAGCTCACGCGCCCGCAGGTCTTCCTCTGGCGCATGACGCTCTTTCTCATCCTCGCCGTGCTGCTCGCGATCATCCTCGACGGCCAGACGCAGCAGATCAGGCACAGTTTCATGGCCAACCCCGGCCTGAACACGTTGATTATCGGCGTGCTTCTGGTCGGCATCGTCTATGCGTTTCGCCAGGTGCTCCGGCTTTATCCCGAGATCGCCTGGGTCAATAATTTCCGCATCTCCGATCCAGCCAGCACCTCGGAGAAATCCACGCCGGTACTGCTCGCTCCCATGGCGACCATGCTGCGCGACCGCACCGGCCACCTTTCGCTGGCCGCCGGCTCGATGCGGTCTTTGCTCGATTCGGTAGCCTCGCGCCTCGAGGAGCAGCGCGAGACGACGCGCTACCTCGTCGGCCTTCTCATCTTCCTCGGCCTGCTCGGAACCTTCTGGGGCCTGTTGCAGACGGTGAGCTCGGTGGGCGCCACTATCGGCACGCTCGATACCAATGCCGGAGAGAACACGCTGCTGTTCGACCAGTTGAAGGAAGGACTGGCCGGACCGCTCAAGGGCATGGGCACCGCCTTTTCCTGCTCGATGTTCGGCCTTGCCGGCTCTCTGATCCTTGGCTTCCTCGATCTGCAAGCGGGCCACGCGCAGGGCCGCTTCTACAACGAGCTCGAGGATTGGCTATCTGGCATCACGGAGCTTCAGCCCGCCGATGCCGCCGGCGCCGCCGCCATGCCGCCGCAGCTCAGATTCGCGCTGATCGACATGCAGCGCTCGATCTCGGATCTTAACGACAAAGTCGAGCTCAGGATGCTGAACGACAACACCGGCGATGCGGTAAAAGACCTCGCCGCCGGCGTCGACAAGCTGATCCGCCAGATGCGCGCCGAGCAGAAGGTGGTGCGCGAATGGGCTGACGAGCAGGCTCAGCAGCAACACGAGCTTGCCACCGTGCTCCGCCAAATCACCGACGAGGCGAAGCTCCCGCTGCGCGAGGAGCGCGGCTAAGCCATGTCGCTCGCCCGCGCCCGCCGCGGACGATTCACGGCCAATTACTGGCCGGGCTTCGTCGACATGCTCTCCACATTGCTGCTCGTCGTGACCTTCCTCATGGCACTGTTCATGCTTTCCAACTTTGTGGTCACGCAGGCGACGAGCGGCAAGGACACCATGCTATCCCGGCTGAACCGCCAACTATCGGAGCTCACCGAGCTTCTTGCGCTCGAGCGCTCGAAAAAGGAATCGGCCGAGGATGAGCTCTCCGCACTCCAGGCGACGCTTGGCGAGAAAGACAAGGAGAACCAGCGCCTGACAGGGCTGCTCGGCGAGGCCGGCGGCAAGACGCAAGGCGCCGAGGACCGTGCCACTGCGCTCGGCACCCAGCTCGATACGCAGAAGAAGATCACCAACGACGCGCTCGCCAAAGTCGAGATGCTTAACCAGCAGCTCGCGGCTCTAAGGCTTCAGCTTTCCTCGCTGCAGGAGGCGCTCGACGCCTCTGAGGCCAAGAACAAAGAGAGCCAGGCCAAGATCGCAGACCTCGGCCAGAGGCTGAACGTGGCGCTCGCCAAGAAGGTGCAGGAGCTTGCGCGCTATCGCTCAGACTTCTTCGGCAAGCTCAAGGAGGCGCTCGGCGACCGGCCTGACTTCCAGGTGGTCGGCGACCGCTTCGTGTTCCCGTCCGATGTGCTGTTCGACTCAGGCTCCGCCGAGTTGAAGCCCGAGGCGCTCGCCCAGCTCGACAAGCTCGCCAATGCCTTGAAGGAGGTTGAAACGAAAATCCCTCCTGATATCGCCTGGGTGATGCGGGTCGACGGGCACACCGACATTCATCCGATCGCCACGCCCGAGTTTCCATCGAATTGGGAGCTGTCCAGCGCCCGCGCGATCTCCGTGGTGCGCTATCTGATGCAGCAAGGCATCAGCCCAGATCATCTGGTCGCTGCGGGGTTCGGCGAGTTTCAGCCGATCGACACCGGTACGAGCGACGAGGCCTTGCGCAGGAATCGCCGCATCGAGCTTAAGCTGACCGAGCGTTAGTTACCTGCGCCTCGGGCTTGCTTCTTCCCCGGGGAGTGTGCGGCAGCGCCCCGCTCCCCTCCTTTGCCGGTGGTTACGCAAATCAGTTCCGAGGCTTTCACGCGCGTGCGCGAACACCCGACCGCGTTAGTGTCCAGAGGTTGTTCCCTGTGAGGCTCAGTGGTTTGGGGATTAGCAGAAGGGCAGAGGCGGACTACACTCAGGCCCGATGCTGTCTATCATCCAGCCCATAGCCGTCATCGCCGGAGGGCTACCAGCCTTCATAAACGGCAATACGCTCCTCGCAATGTGCGAAGGCAACGCCGAGAGCGACCGCAGCGCGTGTACGATCTACATTGACGGCGTTGCGGACGAGTGGCGCTTCGTTAATTTTCTTAGTGACCCAGACAAGCCGATCTGTGCCGCTGATGTGACCGGAACGCGGCTGCGAGATGCCGTGGTGAGCTATCTTAAAGGGCATCCCGAGAACCTGAATGACCCAGCCGCTGCGCTAATAACTAAGGGCATTATGGAGGCATGGCACTGTGAGGGGGATGCCCAGCCGTAGACGCTTTGAATGGGCCGAGGGCTCCCGAGGGTCGTAGGACCGTCGGGCGCAAAACGAACGGTGTTAGACTATGGTGGCTCGGCGCTGGCGTTTACCTAGGTCTTCTTACCAGATTACTGCGGCTGCTTCCCTGCCGGCGGGGCGCCGGGAGCGGGTGCAGCGGCTTTGGCCGCAACGTCCTTGTTGGCCATGTTGACCACCTGCACGCGGCGATTCTCGGCAGCGAGCGGATTCTCGGGGTTCTTCAGCTTCTCCTCGCCGAAGCCCACAGCGACCAGCTGCTTCGGATCAATGTGGAAATTCTCGACTAGGAAACCGGCGACCGCCTTAGCCCGCTGATCAGACAAGGTGAGGTTATAGGCATCGGAGCCCTTGGCGTCGGTGACCGGCGACGAGGAACACCGAGCCTTTGAGCTTTTCATCGCTCAGCGCGGCGCCGAGCTTCTTCAGGATTGGCAGAGCCTCAGGCGTGATCTCGGACGAATCGAAATTGAAGAACACTTCGAGGTCGATTGCCGGCAGGTCGTTCTCTTCGACCACGTGGGTAATTTCTTGCCGCTCCTCGACGGTGATCTGCCTGGTCTTCGCGTTCTGCAAACGGTTCACGAGGTCTGTTTGCTCTTTCTCCTTGGCGGTATGGTTGGGATCGAACGAGCGGAACTTCGCCTTGGGCTGAAGCGAGTTGACGATGTCGTTGGTCGAAAGTTCCTGGGCTGAGGCGGGCGCGATCATGGCGGCGGCACTTACGATCAAGGTCGCGGCGCGAAGGGCAATATGATGTGCTGATGCGGGCTTCATTGGCGATCCTCCCTCCGCCTTTCGCGGCTGCGGCCTGAGTTTCGCGCGGAACCCTATTCGGCTCAAGCTGAACCGCGTGTGAACGCTTGGCGTAAATTATTGAATTGCAGCTCGGCGAGCCGTGCATAAACGCCGCCGCGGCCGATAAGAGTCTGGTGCGTCCCCTCTTCTACGAGTCGCCCATGATCGAACACGAGGATACGGTCAGCGCGGATCACGGTGGCGAGCCGGTGGGCGATGAC
>DASSLP010000196.1:0-5739 GCA_035689365.1 Methyloceanibacter sp. | reverse complement strand
TTTGCGCCAGCAGGCGATCAGGAGCTGCCGCAAGCTTGGCGTCGAGCAGATAGGGCTTTGGCAGTTGCATCGCATAGACCAAAAGGTCCCCCGCGAGGCGCAGTTCGCCGCGGTCAAGGCTCTGCTCGATGACGGCATCATTAAGTATGCCGGCTTGAGCGAGGTGTCAGTGGCCGACATCAAGGCTGCCTCTCAGGTCTTTCCGGTGGTGACCGTGCAGAACCGCTACAACCTCGTTGATCGCGGCAGCGAGGACGTCCTCGAATATTGCGAGCAGCACGGCATCGGCTTCATCCCGTGGTATCCGCTTGCCGCAGGCGAGCTCGCCAAGCCGGGCTCGATCCTCGACCGGATCGCCAAGGCACACGGCGCGGCGCCGAGCCAGATCGCGCTTGCCTGGGTGCTGAGGCGCAGTCCAGTGATGCTGCCGATTCCCGGCACCTCGAAGGTTAAGCACCTCGAAGAGAACGTCGCGGCAGTCGACATCCAACTGAGCGACGAGGAATATGCGGCGCTCGACCGCGAGGGCCGCGCCGAATCCGCCGCGGCTTGACACGCCTCACTGCTTGACTGGAGGCGGGGCCTTGCCGGTAAGTTGTCCGTAAAGGGCGAGCGCGCGGTTGACATAGGATGCCTGCCGCAGGGCGATCGACTGGGCCAGGCTCTCGCCGGCGAAGGCGAGCCCGTAGTAGCGGTAAACGCCGGGAGATTCGCGCTCCACGAAATGCACCGACAACAGGTCGCCGGGATCGAACAGCGTGAGCATGTAGCTCCTTACTGGCGTCGTGTTCTCGACCTCGACCATGAACCCGTTCGCGCTCAAGTCTCTGATCTGCATCCGGTACACGACCTCTTCAGAGGTGCGGTTATCCTGCTGTGCGAAATAGAGATCCTTCCCGCTTTTCATCTCGGCAAGAGTGAAGTCGGGGCGCGAATGGCCTGACTCGGGCGCCTCCAGCGCCTCCGCACTCGTGATTAGCGTGCGCCAGCCGCCGTCGCTCACCGACCAGTATTTCAGGCCTTTCAGCGTCGAGATCGCGCCGAAGCGCTTGAGCAGGTCGTCGGTCGAGCCTTTGTAGGCGAAGCGGCCGGCGATAGCGACCAGCACGCCGTCGTCCTTCGCTCCCCAGCCGATACAAGAGGGCGGCTTCCAGGCGGCAAGCTCGGACCCACTGATGACATCGACCGCAGGCGCTGCATCGACCGCGGCGTAATCCGGAACCGGCGTCGTGCCGCAGGGCGGCACGGGCCCTTTCTCGGCGGCGATGGCAACCCCGGCCGAGAGCAACATTGCCGCAATAGCAAGAAGGACCCTCACGGGAGGAAAGCTCTACTCGATTTCCGTCGGGCGTAAAGCGCGAATCTGTCGCTGAAAATCCTGGACAGTTTGCCATCAAAGATACCAAATCCACGCCTTGCAACGTGGGGCTGTCGGGCTTTGTCAGAACGGGGGTTGAGGGATCGAATGTTGCGCGAGGGGCTGATCTTCGTCGGGACCTGCGATATCGCGGGACATGTGCGCGGCAAGGGCTTCCCGGGAAGCGAGCTCCACGCGCGTCGCAAGACGGGCATCGGCTGGACCCACTCTAATCTGATGCAGACGGCGTTCGGGCCGATCCTCGACACGCCGTTCGGCACCGGCGGCGACCTCATGATCGTGCCCGACCCTTCGGCGGAAGTCGATGTCGATTTCGGCGATGGCTCTGCGCCAGAGCATTTCTTCCTCGGCGATATTCGCAACACCGATGGCAGCCCCTGGGAGTGCTGCCCGCGCGAGTTCCTGCGCCGCGCCATCGCCGCGCTCGACGAGGCGAGCAGGTTGCACCTGATTGCCGCCTTCGAGCAGGAACTCGTCTATACGGGAAACGAGGACCGGCCTGGCGACGCTTATAGCCTCAGCGCCTGGCGTCGACAGGGCATCTTCGGCGAAAGCTTCATCGCCGCAATCAGGGCTGCTGGCGCAGAGCCCGACTCTTTCCTTCCCGAATATGGCCCGCGCCAGTTCGAGGTGACGGTCAAGCCAGCGCCGGCGCTTCAAGCGGCAGACCGCGCCGTGATCGCCCGCGAGATGGCGCGTGCCGCAGCCTTCCGCCTAGGTCATCGCGCCATCTTCTCGCCGATGCCTGCGGCCGAGGGTGTCGGCAACGGCGTGCATATCCATTTCAGCCTGAGCGATGACTCCGGCGAGCCAAGGACCTACGATCCTGACGGACCGTTCGGCCTGAGCGCGGATGCCGCGCATTTTGCTGCCGGCGTCCTTGCACATCTTTCGGCAATTTCCGCCATCACCGCGCCGTCGCCGGTCTCCTATCTGCGGCTCACGCCGAACCGCTGGGCGCCGACCGTGATCGACATCGTGAAGCAGGACCGCGGGGCCGCGCTTCGCGTCTGCCCGGTCTTTGCCGCATTGAAGAAGAAGGACATCGCCAAAGCCTATAATCTCGAGTTCCGCGTCTCCGACGGGTCGGCGAGCCCTTATATGGCGCTCGGCGCGCTGATCTTCGCCGGCGCCGACGGGATTGCGCGCAAGCTCGCGCTGCCAGAGCCCGGCACTGCGGCGCAGCCTCTGCCGCGCTCGCTCGCCAAGGCGCTCGACAATATGGAGAAGAGCGCGGCGATTCAGGGCTGGTTCAGCCCGACTTTCCTCGAGGCTTATCTGCGCCATAAGCGCTCTGAGCTTGCTCATGTGGCGGCGCTCGATGCGCCTCAGCTCTGCGCGCGCTATGCCGAAGTCTATTGAGCGGCTGCCGTGAGTTTCACCACGTCCTCAGTGGAAAGCATGCGGCAATAGCCTTTGAAGCAAGACAACGCCGCCTCGTGGCGTGCCTCGCTCTCAGCCGCGCAAGCATCGTGCACGCAACTCATGTAGTGGCCGCGATCGGCGCCGTCCTTGATGGCGTGGTCGATGCATTGGTCGGTGAGGAAGCCGGTCACGAACACATCTTCGATGCCGATATTGCGCAGGAGATAGTCGAGGATGGTGGAATTGAACACCGACGAAGAGCTCTTAGACAGGACGATCTCGGCGGGTTGAGGGGCGATTTCGGCGAGAACTTGCGCCTCCCACGATCCTTTGGCGACTGACATGTTGGAGAGCTTGTAGTCTAGACTGCGGTCGCGGCCGTCATCGGTCAAATTCTCGATGACGGTGTAGATCACTTCGAGCCGGGCACTTCTGAAGGCGGCCAGCAGCCGCTGAATGTTGGGAATGACACGCGAGGTCGCGGCCGCATAGAACTCCGGTTTCTCCGCTTTCTGCTTTGGGCCGCAAGTTGCGTTCTGCGCGTCGATGACGAGGAGCGCCGTGCGGCCTCGTACAATCGGGCGGTCGCGGGTGAGGCTGGTTCGCGGGTTCGTCATCGCATCAATGGTTTACAGTATCGGCCGGGACAAGGATGAACTCGACATCGAAGTAAGGCATGATAGCCCGTATCGAGCCCGCCTGCGGAAAGGAGCTGAGCATGCGAAGCCTAGCCACCTTCTGTCTTGTCATTGTTGCCACTGCCGCACTGTCGCAGGCTGTGGCCGGCGAGGCCGAGACTATCGAGGCGATCAATGCATCCTCGAACGCGCTCGACAAGGCTTTCGAGCAGAACGACAAGGCTGCGATCAAGGCGCTGATGACGCCAGACCATATCTCTGTCACCCCATATTACGACGGTCCGCAAACCACCGACGACCAGATCGCGTCGCTGCCCGAGCTGAAATAGGAGCAGAAGATCGTGGGCGGGGTGCAGGTTTCCTTGCTCGGGGACGACGCTGCGCTCCGCACCTTCACCGCCGACCTTAAAGGCAGCTTCAAGGGCAAGCCATTGCCCGCCAAGGTGTTCGCCGCCGAAGTTTTCGTGAAAACACGACGGAAAGTGGATCGAGAGATTCTATCAGGTCACCACGCTGAAGCCTTGATCAAGCGCGGTACCCCACCGAGGGCAAGGCCATGGCTTCGATGAATTCGCTTCGCCTCATCTGCGTCGCTCTCGCTGCTTCTGTCGTTCTCTGCGGCGCAATCGAACTGGCTGGAGCGTACGCGGGTGCCTGCCACGATTTGGTCGGCACTTACCTCACCAAGAATTACGCCAAGGGCGAGAGCGGCGGGAATTTCATCGGCGGGAGCCTGATCGCCCTCTCTGGCAGCGGCCTGGCGTCATTCACCGATTCCGGCGAAGGCGGGGAAGCGGGCTTCGGTCCCTTTACCGATGGGCGGGGTTCGTGGCGATGCCTCGAGGACAACAAAGCGCACGCCGTCACCTTGGACCTTACTACGCCGACCGCCGCATCTCCTAAGGCGGAGATCGGCCGTCTCGATTTCGACCTCGCTTACGGGCTGCGGGCAAAACCATCAAGGGCACCGCGACGCTCCGCCTGATTCCTCTCGGCAGCGAACCGCTTGCTCCCGGCGAGGGGAGCGGGCGCCAATTCGAGATCGTCGGACAGCGTATCGAGGCGCAGTAAGAATGCCGGTGCGCCGACGAATTGGCCCGCTATATTCTTCGGCAAGGCCGCAACCTAAGCTACGGAAAGATACGACAATACAGGCACTTAGCTAACAGGAGAGATGCATGGCTGGGCAGGAGGTTACCCGCGATCAACTCGCGCAATTGTTGAATGAGGATCTATCGCGCGAATATCAGGCGATCATCGCCTACGTGGTTTACTCGCAGGTGCTGAAAGGCGCCGAGTACATGAACATCGCCGCGCAGCTGGAGCAGCACGCGCATCAGGAGCTCGAGCATGCGCTCATCATCTCGCGGCAGATCGACTATCTCGGCGCGATGCCGAGCGTGACGCCGAAGCCGGTCAAGACCTCGGAGAAGGCGCGCGACATGCTGAAGTTCGACCTCGACAACGAGAATGTCACGATCCTGAATTACCAGAAGCGGATTCGCCAATGCGAAGCTCTGGGAGAGTTCGCTCTCGCCGAGCAGATCCGCGGGATTCTGGTTCAGGAGCAGGACCACCAGATCGATCTCGCCACGGCTCTCGGCGAGGAAGTCCCGGATGTCAGCCGGCTGCGTAAGCGCAGAGGCTGATCCCGACAACAACCACGGAACGCCAAACTGCAAGACGGCGCGTGGCAAGGAGGAGGAAACGATGCAGACCACCTGGAAGCCTTTCACCGAGCACGGCAGACTCACCACGAGGAGCGATCTGCCTGACAGCGTCTACGCCTTTCCCAAGCAGAAGAAAGAGCCGATGACCGACGCGAGCCATGTGCGTAATGCGCTCGCCCGCTTCGATCAGGTCCAGGGCGTATCGGACGCGGACCGCGATCTCGAATTCGCCAACATCAAGGCGGCCGCCAAGCATTACGGCATCGACATCAAGGAGAAAAGCTGGCGCGAGCTCGGCCGTCACTAGTGAGACGGCGGATGCTTGCGAGGGAGATCATGGTGCTGCTGGGAAAGGCGCTGCGACACTGTTGCGCAATACCCGATGGTTAGCGCGGTGCGAAAGTTTCTATGCTGCGCGCTCGTTCTTCCTACGGCCATCGGCTTGTCTTCAATTGCTGCCGCAGACGAGGCCGGCACGTGTCACATGGACGGTGCAGCCACCTGCTGGGCGACGGATTTAGCGATATCCGACGGCTGCCTCGCAGTCGAGACCGGCATTGCTGGTGCGCTTGATTGGGAAGCAGGTGGCCACGATCTGGTTGCTGGGGACGTCGGCAGATTGCATGTAGCAAAGCTCCATCTCGTCGGCGGACGGATGGTGAAGTGGAAATTGCCGTCGGTGTCGGCG
>DASSLP010000195.1:0-4951 GCA_035689365.1 Methyloceanibacter sp. | reverse complement strand
GATCCGGTCTTCCTGGCGATTGTAGGCGTGCATGTCTTATTCGGACTTGCGGCCGCAACTGCTGGCGCCATTGCGATGCTGAGCAATAAGGGGCGTGGCCGCCACTCAAATTGGGGAACGATTTATTTCTGGTTGCTGCTTGGCGTGTTCGTCAGTATGAGCGCTCTGTCTTTCATGCGTTGGGCGGAGAACTATCATCTATTCACTCTAGGGGCGCTGTCATTCGCATTTGCGCTTTTCGGACGCACTGCTGTTCAGCGTCAGTGGCGCCAATGGGCCAGGCTGCACCTCATTGGCATGGGCACGTCGTATATTTTGATGATAACCGCATTCTACGTGGACAATGGCAAGAATCTACCACTATGGAGGGAGCTTCCTGAAATCGCGTTTTGGTTCTTGCCAAGTGCAGTCGGGCTGCCCCTGATTCTATATGCCCTGTTACGGCACCCGCTGGTCCTCGCACTCAATCGCTCACAGCACCCACAAATTGGAGCTGGAACTTGAAACGGGAAGCTTGTCTGCTTGCGGCGCTTAGCAGACATTCGGTTGACCAACTTATCCCCGCTCTCCAACCTCCACTTACACTCCACCTACCTCGTCCACTTGAAGGGCGCATCATGAGGCGTTCATGAAGCGGGGCGAGATGCGGCGCCTGCGGGCCGGCTGACGCACAGTCCGGCACTCGGGCGGCATCGGAGCTCCCTCCGGGGCCACTAGGAGTCCCCGCCAGGAGCTGGCTGACACCCCGGCAGGTCATTCGAGGCGATGCCAGCGGCGAAAAGCAGGGCCCGGTGCCGACAAGACGTCCGCGATTGGCGCGCCGAGAGGCGCCAGCGTGTCTCCGCAAGGAGACGCGAGCCATGGTTTGCGCTTTTCGGCGCGCCATCCCCCTTCAGGGGGACGCTCTTTGACACGACTCGCGCGCATCGCGCGGCGAGGCGATGAACCACGCCTGAGGTGAAGCCTACTTCACGATCATCGCCGTCAGCGTTTCGAGACGGTCGGCCTCGGATGCCGGCTTGTCCCAGCGGATGCGATGAATGCGCGGGAAGCGCATGGCAACACCGGATTTGTGCCGCGTTGAGCGATGTACCGAGTCGAACGCCACCTCGAACACGAGCTTCGGCTCGACCTGGCGCACAGGCCCGAAGCTGTCCACGGTGTGGTTTCGCACCCAGCGGTCGAGCTCCCTCAGCTCCTCATCGGTGAAGCCAAAATAGGATTTGCCGACCGGAACAAGCTCGGGCTCTCCACCATCGCCGTTACGCCAAGCGCCGAAGGTGTAGTCGGAATAGTAGGACGAGCGCTTGCCGCTGCCGCGCTGGGCATACATCAGCACGGCATCGAGTGTGAGGGGCGCCCGCTTCCACTTGAACCAGTGACCCTTCGGACGCCCCGCGATGTAGGGACTGTCGCGGCGCTTGAGCATCAGCCCTTCGATGCCTGTCTCGCGCGCGCCAGCCCAAAGTTTCTCCAGCTCGGCAATCGACTGGAAGTCGATGACGCCGGAAAGATCGGTTCGCGGCGGCGCCTTTGCGCCGTGCCACGCTTCGAGCCGCGCGCGGCGCTCAATGAAAGAAAGCGCGCGGAGATCGTCGCGGCCTTCGAACAGGATGTCATAGAGGCGGATATGGGCTGGGTGCGATTTCAGCATGGCCGGCGTCATGGTCTTGCGGCCGAGCCTCTGCTGGAGATCGTTGAATGGAGCGACCTCGCCGCTGCGCACCACCAGCAACTCGCCGTCGAGCACCACGCCCTCAGGAATGGTCTCGACCACGTCGGGAAACGCGCCGGAGATGTCGTCGCCCGTCCGCGAGAAGAGCCGCCTCTCTCCGCCTTGGTGCACGGCCTGAACTCGGATCCCGTCCCATTTCCATTCCGCTACGAAGTCCTTGGGATCGATCAGGGCAAGCTCCTTGTCCTCGATCTGATGCGAGAGCATCAGCGGCCTGAAGGCCGCTCGCGCGCCGACCTCCGGCCGCGGCCCTTTGTCGGTGAGCCAGGCGAACAGCTCGCGATAAGGCGGGGCCACGCAGTGCCAGACCTCCTCGACCTCGGAAAGGGGCTTGCCAGACCAGTCGGCGAGCGCGGTCTTAACAAGCCGCGCCGAGACGCCGACCCTGAGCGCGCCAGTCAGGAGCTTGATCAGCGCCCAGCGGCCAGTCGCGTCGAGATGGTCGAGCCAATTGGCGAGCAGGCCGGGCACCTCCATCGCCAGTGCCGATTGCAAGGTCTCGACCACCGTGACGATCCGCGGCGGCTCCTGTCCCGGAGCCTTGGCCGGCCAGATCAGCGCGATGGTCTCGGCGGTATCGCCGACATAGTCGCGCGAGAGGTCGAACAGCACGGGATCGACGCGCGGCACGAGCAGCTCGCTCAAGATGCGGCGGAGCGGCAGCCTGAAGAAGAGGCCGTCGGTCAAAGCGGCAAGCGCATAACCGCGGTCGGGATCGGGCGTGGAAGCGAAGTAGTCGGCGAGCAGCCGCAGCTTGTCGTTGCGCGACGGCGTGTAGGCGAGCCGGTCGAGGAGCTCTGCGAAGGCCTTCATTGGTCCTCGTCCTCGCGACCGATCAGTGCGAGGGCGCGGCCTTTGCGTCCCGTCGATTGGATATGGTGCAGGAGGGCATCCTCGCGCCCATGCGTTACCCACACCTCCTCGGCGCCAGTCTCCGCGATGGTCGCGGTCAGCTCGTTCCAGTCGGCGTGGTCTGAGATCACGAGCGGCAGCTCGATGCCTTGCTGGCGCGCTCTGGCGCGGATCCTCATCCAGCCCGAGGCGAACGCTGTCACCGGTTCTGGGAGCCTGCGCGACCAGCGGTCGGCGATCGCGGTCGGCGGGGCGAGAACGATCTCACCCTTCATCTCGTCGCGCGCTGTCCCCGTGGCGGGCTTCAGCGGGCCAAGCCGAACGCCGAAAGTCTCATACAGCGAGCAGCACTCTTGCAGCGCGCCATGCAAATAGATCGGCCGCTCATATCCGGCTTCGCGCAAGACTGCGATCAGCCGCTGGCATTTGCCGAGGTTGTAGACGCCGACCACATGCGCCCGCTCGGGAAATTGCGCCCTCGATTTCAGAAGTTTCGCAACTTCTTCGTGCGCGTTGCCATGCTGGAACACCGGCAGCGCAAAAGTCGCCTCGGTGATGAAGAGATGGCAGGGGAGAAGCTCGAAGCCTGGGCAGGTGGGATCGGCGCTCCTTTTGTAATCACCAGAGACCACGACTCGGGCACCCTTCCACTCGATCAGCACTTGCGCACTGCCGAGCACATGGCCGGCAGGCACGAGCGTCACTGTCACCTCTCCGATTTGCAGCTTCTCCCCATACTTGACGGCCTGGGTCCCACGGGTCGCCACGGTCCCGAGCCGTGTCTGCATCACGGCGAGCGTCTCGGCCGTGGCAAGGACATGCTCGTGCCCCGGCCGCGCGTGGTCCGAATGCCCATGGGTGATCACGGCGCGCTTCGCCCCACGGTAAGGGTCGATATGGAAACCGCCGGGCCGGCAATAGAGGCCCCTGCCGTCCACGGTGAGCCAAGAGTCGAAACGTTCGGGTCGCATTTCAGTACGTTTGTGTCGAACAAAGCACGCACTTACTACCTGGGCTTGAAGTTAAGGTGGTTGCACGACAGGCAGTTGCTAAACCTTGCATGGAACTCCTGCAAAAGATGAAGCATAGTCGGTCCGATGTGGCGGCGAAGCGTTCGCCATGTGTGCGCGTTACGAAAGACGTATCTGGGCTCGGCTGCGCGCAGGCGGAGCTGGAGGACTTTTGTTCCTTTGTCTGTGCCTCTTCGGAGGAACGGCCTCGGGCGAATTCGATTCGCCCCAAAGCGAGTATTTCACGGGCTTCGAGGCCAGCGATAACTACGCTAGCGGCTATGTGGGCGCAGGTTACACTTTAGGCAAGGCGGGCCTATATGAGCGCGGATGGAGGCTCCGCGCCGTCGGTTGCGTATCACTATGACGGCGCCCTTCTGATCGATGGTGGCTACGTGCCGACGACGTTCGATGGCGAGGACGCGTTCCTCTCGGCGCTCGTTGGCTACCAGCTCCGGAACGGGCGACTCATCACCAAACTATTCGTCGGCATCGAAGCCGAGGACCAGCACATCGTCCCACATGACCCGAACAACTCTGTGCAGGGTACAGCGCTTGAACAAGAGACCTGGTTCGATATCTCGCCCCAGTTCTAGCTCTCAGCCGATGCGTCTTACGGCACGGCATTCCAGGAATATTGCGCACTCACGAGCGTGGGCTTTCGCGCGAGGCCCCGATTCGCGCTCGGGCTCGAAGGCGAAGCGATCGGCAATGAGGAGTACGATGCGGGCCGAGCCGGCGGCTTCCTGCGCATGAATTTCCGCGATACCGAATTCACGCTGTCGGGGGGCTTCACCGGCAACTATCTCGAAGACGACCCGAGCGGTTATGTCGCGCTCGGCATCTATCGATCATTTTGAGCTTTGCGAGATTAGCCTTTGCCAAATTGCACTGCCGGCCCCGCTCCGGCAGTGCTTGGCCTCAACGTCCGCTTGCGTGACACAAACCGGACCGGCTCGCCACGGCAAGTATCGCCCTCTCTAGTCGTGCATCCTGTGCAGAGGGATGTCCACGGGCCTACCCGAAGGACCTCTCTCCAGAAATGAGCATGACACGAAGACGACAAACAAAGCAAACGGGAGTTCTCGCTTACCCGCATTTTCTTTTTGCTATCGCGACGCGGCGACAGATGCGCGAGGTTGCGACGCGCGCGAGACGAGCACGCGGTCGCAACGACGCGACGGGACGATCGTACGCACGCGGAAATGACGCGCGCGCAATTCTATCGGTGTATCAATCCGATATGACGCGGCGATCGGGAGCTGGTCAACGGAAAGGCTTTCCCTCCCCTCCCTGACGCTATTCTATTGGCCTACGCAGCGCGGCAAAGTGTCGTCCGCCAGAAGCGGAATCG
>DASSLP010000194.1:0-39584 GCA_035689365.1 Methyloceanibacter sp. | reverse complement strand
AGCGGTGAACGAGCTCCGCCCGCGCTTCACCTATGTGTTCACCACTGGCGGCATCGGGCCGACCCATGACGACGTCACCACCGACGCCATTGCCAAGGCGTTTGGCGTGCCTGTCGTGGTCGATCCTGGGGCGGTTGCCGTTATGCGCCAGCATTTCAGCGACCAGGAGTTAACGCCGGCGCGGCTTCGCATGGCCCGTATCCCGGAGGCCGCGGAGCTGATCGACAACGCTATCTCCCGGGCTCCCGGCTTCATGATCGGGAATGTGATCGTCATGGCCGGGGTGCCGCGAATCATGCAGGTCATGCTCGATGCGGTCCTGCCGCGCCTCGTCAAGGGGCGGCCGATGCTTTCGCGCTCGGTACGAATTGATGCGCCGGAAGGCGACGTGGCGCCCGGCCTCTCAGAGCTGCAATCCGCGCATCCCGAGGTGCAGATCGGCAGCTATCCGTTCTTCGAGAAGAAGCGCCTCGGCACTTACGTCGTGTTGCGATGCACTGACGAGGCAAAGCTGGCCGCTGCTCTCGACGCGCTGTGGGCGCTCATCGCCAAGGAGCGCTTCCCCGCGGTTGCCAGCGAAGAGGCGTGAACGCACACCGCCAGCCGCGCCGGCAGCAGCTCGTAATCAATTGTTTCGGAAGGGGAATAAAGAAGGCGCGGGGACTAGGCCCCGCGCCCTTTTAGAGAAGAAGCTATCTCTTCTTTGTCTTGCGACGAGCGGTGCCCGTCTTCTTCGCCGTCGTCTTCTTCGCGGCGGCCGTCTTGCGCTTCGCTGGTTTCTTCCGTCTTGCTACTGCCATGATGTCCCTCCTATCGGGCTGGCTGGCTGTAAGTTCACTCTAGCTACACCCACTCGCCGCTCTCACACGCATCTCATTTGAGATGCGTGTCATTGCGAACGAGGGTAAGGCCACGGCATTCTCAACGCACTTCCCTTCACAGGTATTAACGTGCGACTCGAATAGTCTCCGTCGCACTCGCCGTTCGAAGTCACCTGCGAATCGTCCGTAGGTCACACGCGGCTTTCTACTCGCATACGATATTGTGAGGTTCTTCACAACAATTTCTGCGATGTGAGTAATCGAGCGGAGCAACCGCGTGACGACGATGTCGAGCTTCGATCGAGCAATCGGATAGGAAAAATCGGTGGCTGCTTCGCGCTGCGATGCAAAATGATATGCGTGAGGAAGTCGGCTTCGGAGTCTGCTTTGCGAGCTCACGAGCTCACGGCGCCTCCGCAAGATTTCTGTTGAATCGCGTGTTGCAAAGCGGACCAGCACCTTCGCTGCCCTTAGCTGCATCCGCTGGTCGCGCCGCAGGTGTCGCACTTGAGGCAGGTGCCGTTGCGGACCAAGGTAAAGTTTCCGCACTCCTGGCAAGCTTCGCCTTCGTAACCCTTCACCCGCGCTTCACTGATCAGATCGGACTCGCTCCGTTCAGTGAGCGCCTGGACGGCGCGCGCCACGGTCTCCGAGAGGGCCGACGATGCGACGGGCTCAACAGTCCCTGTCTGTGTCTCCAAAGCGTGGCCGACGCCCCCGGCGCGGGCGGTCGGCATGCGGCTATTGCTCGCCAATTGCAGCTCTTCCTGCTGGGCGGCGGCACGCTTTCTCACAAAGCCGCGAGAGGCGCGGTTCTCGCTTTCCATCTGGGCGGCGGGAGGCGTCTTGCTGGCCTCGCCTGGGCCGACCTCGGTGTGGCCGTTCTGCGGGCTGACATGAGCGAGCTCGAACCGATCCAAATAGGAGATGGCGAGCTCCCTGAAGATATAGTCGAGGATCGAGGTGGCGTTCTTGATGGCGGCATTGCCGCGCACCACGCCGGCTGGCTCGAAACGCGTGAAAGTGAAGGCGTCGACGAACTCGTCGAGCGGCACGCCATATTGCAGACCCACGGACACGGCGATGGCGAAGTTGTTCATGAGCGAGCGGAAGGCAGCGCCCTCCTTGTGCATGTCGATGAAGATCTCGCCGAGCCGGCCGTCCTTGTATTCGCCGGTGTGGAGATAGACCTTGTGCCCGCCCACCACCGCCTTTTGGATGTAGCCGGTACGCCGGTCCGGCAGGCGCTCGCGCTTGGCACGCTCGCCCTCACGCAGCTGACGCTCGAGCCTCGCCTTTTCCTCCTCAAGTTCCGTCACGCGCTGGGTGAGACGTTCGGCTAACACCATCGCACGCTGCGCCTGCGGCTGGTCCGAGGCAATCGCAGCGAGCACTTCCTCCTGCTCCTCCTCGTCGGCGAGGAGCTGGGCGTTGAGCGGCTGAGAGAGCTTCGAGCCATCGCGATAGAGCGCGTTCGCCTTCAGCGCAAGCCGCCAGGAGAGGAGATAAGCCTCCTTGCAGTCCTCGACACTCGCGTCGTTCGGCATATTGATGGTCTTGGAGATGGCGCCCGAGACGAAAGGTTGGGCCGCCGCCATCATGCGGATATGGCTCTCGACCGACAGGAAGCGTTTTCCCTTGCGCCCGCAGGGACTTGCGCAATCAAACACGGGCAAATGCTCTGGCTTTAAGCCCGGCGCGCCTTCGAGCGTCATGGCCCCGCAAGCATATTCGTTGGCGGCTTCGATCTCGCGCTTGCCGAACCCAATCTTGGTCAGGAGGTCGAAATCGGGCTGATCGAGCCGCTCGGGCTTGAGGCCAAGCGCGCCGGTGACGAAGTCCTCTCCGAGCGTCCACTTGTTGAACACGAATTTGATGTCGAAGGCCGAAGCCACGGCCTTCTCGACCGCACCGATCTTCTCGGGCGTGAAGCCCTTGGCTGCGAGGGTCTCGTGGTTGACGCCAGGAGCGCCAGCGAGCGTGCCGTGGCCCACGGCATATTCCACCATGCGAGCGATCGCCTCCTCGGCATAGCCGAGCTTGCGCAGCGCGGCCGGCACCATGCGATTGATGATCTTGAAATAGCCGCCGCCTGCGAGCTTCTTAAACTTCACCAGAGCGAAGTCGGGCTCGATGCCGGTGGTGTCGCAGTCCATGACGAGGCCGATCGTGCCGGTCGGCGCGATCACCGTCGCTTGGGCATTGCGGAAGCCGTGCTTGCGGCCAAGCTCGATGGCTTTCTGCCAAGCGTGCACGGCACGCGCCAAGAGCCGCGGGTCAGGGCAGGAGGCGTGATCGAGCGGCACCGGCGCGGTAGCGAGGTCCTCATAGCCGCTCGTCTCGCCGGCTGCCGCGCGCGCGTGGTTGCGCATGACCTTGAGCATGGCCTCGCGATTTGCGGCATAGCCGGGAAACGGGCGAAGCTCACGCGCCATCTCGGCGCTCGTGGAGTAGGCGACGCCCGTCATGATGGCGCTGAGCGCGCCACACAGCGCGCGGCCCTCGGCCGAGTCGTATGGGATACCAGACGCCATGAGCAGGCCGCCGATATTGGCGTAGCCGAGACCGAGCGTCCGGTACTCGTAGGAGAGCTGGGCGATCCGCCGCGAGGGGAACTGCGCCATGGTGACCGCGATCTCGAGCACGACGGTCCACAGCTTGATCGCGTGCTCGTAGGCCTCGATGTCGAAGCTGCCGTCCTCCTTGCGGAACGCCATCAGGTTGAGCGAGGCGAGATTGCAAGCCGTGTCGTCGAGGAACATGTACTCGGAGCAGGGGTTCGACGCCCTGATCGGACCTGCCGCTGGGCAGGTGTGCCAGTCGTTGATGGTGGTGTGGAACTGGATGCCGGGATCGGCGCAGGCCCAGGCGGCGTGACCGATCTCATCCCACAGCGCCCGCGCCTTCACCGTTTTGGCGACGGCGCCATTCTTGCGGAGGGTTAAGTTCCAGTCAGAGTCCGCCTCGACGGCGCGCAGGAACTCATCGGTGACGCGCACAGAGTTGTTTGAGTTCTGGCCGGAGACGGTGCGGTAGGCCTCAGAGTCCCAGTCGGTGTCGTAGATGGGGAACTCAATCGCCGTGTAGCCCTGGCGGGCGAACTGGATCACGCGGCGGATATAATTGTCTGGCACGCGAGCCTTGCGCGCAGCCTTCACCTCGCGCTTCAGCGCCGGATTGCGCTTGGGATCGAAACAGTCGTCGCCGTCGCCCTCGCAATTGACGCAAGCCTTGAGGATGGCATTCAGCCGCTCGGAGAGGATCTTCGAGCCGGTGACGAGCGCTGCCACCTTCTGCTCCTCGGTGACCTTCCAGTTGATGTAGTCCTCGATGTCGGGGTGATCGATGTCGACCACTACCATCTTGGCCGCCCGGCGCGTGGTGCCGCCCGACTTGATGGCGCCCGCCGCCCGGTCGCCGATCTTGAGGAAGCTCATCAGGCCCGAGGACTTGCCCCCGCCTGAAAGCGGCTCATTCTCACCCCTCAACCTCGAGAAGTTGGTGCCGGTCCCGGACCCATACTTAAAGAGACGAGCCTCCCGCACCCAGAGGTCCATGATGCCGCCCTCGTTGACGAGGTCGTCCTCGATCGACTGGATGAAGCAGGCATGCGGCTGGGGATGCTCGTAGGCCGAGGTCGAAGCCTTCACCTCGCCGGTGGCGAAGTCGACATAATAATGTCCCTGGCTCGGGCCATCGATGCCGTAGGCCCAATGGAGTCCGGTATTGAACCATTGCGGGCTATTGGGAGCGCCCATCTGTGCAGCGAGCATATAGCGGAGCTCGTCGAAGAAGGCGCGGGCGTCCTCCTCGGTCGAGAAATAGCCGCCCTTCCAGCCCCAATAGGTCCAAGTGCCAGCCAGCCGGTCGAATATCTGGCGCGCGTCGGTCTCGCTGCCATAGCGCTCTGCTTCCGGAAGCGAGGCAAGGGCCGCCTCGTCGGGCAACGCCCGCCATAGCCACGAAGGGACCGTGCTCTCCTCGACCTTCTTCGCCTTTACCGGCACGCCGGCTTTGCGGAAATACTTCTGGGCAAGGATGTCTGCGGCAACCTGGCTCCAATGGGCTGGAACCTGGAAGCGCTCGAGCGAAAAGACCACTGAGCCGTCAGGGTTGCGGATCTCGCTGGTGCCCTCCCGGAATGGGATGGCGTCATAGGGCGATTTGCCAGCCTCGGTAAATTTCCGTTCGATCCGCATCTTTGCTTCCACCCCCTCGGAAAATTCAGCTTATTCCCGTTCAGTCGCGTGACCGCTGAAGCTGGGGCGATTCGTGCCAGCCATCAATATATATGCAGCGACTTGTTACCATACCACTAAGGGCTGTGGGCCGTCCTGGGGAAGTTATGTGGAAAGGCTGTTGGCCAATTGCAATCCAAAGGCCTCTTTCCGGCTTCTTGAACGGTTTCGAAATCGTCGTTGAAGCTTTGTTTACAAACAAACCAGTAGCGTGTTGCGGCGAGGGAAAGCCGATAGAGCGGGTCGGTTGCGTTCCATGTTGTACCATCGCGCGCTTGGCCGCGATCTCCACAAGCTCGTCATCGCCGTGGTCGACAACCGGCGGCCTATGCTGCTGGTCATGCGGGCGATGCTTGCCGCCATCGGAGCCGGCCGCATCCACACTTACCAGAGCCCGACCGGAGCTATCGGCACGATGCAGACGGCGATTCCCGACCTCGTCATCGCCGCGGATGTGATGCAGCCTCTGAACGGTCCGGCGCTGGTCAGGAGCATGAGGCGCCCAAGCTCGGGCGAGCTCGCTCTCGTCCCGGTCATCACATAACCGCGCACGCGAACCCCGCACTTGTCGCGGAGGCCCTGCGATCGGGGGCCCATCAGGTGCTCGCGCTGCCGACTTCGGCAATCACGCTCGCCCGCAGACTCGACTGGCTCCTCAACGACGATCGCCCCTTCGAGCTTAAGGGCGACCATTATGTCGTTTCGGGAATTGAGGAGCGCCTAGCGGTGAATTTCCAGCGGCCGGCGCAAAGCCCGGCTGAGGTGACGCTTGCGCCTCCGAGGAGCACCTGCGAAGCCGAGGAGCCTCTTATTCTCGACCTCATTGAAACGGCGAGGGTAGCGCGGAATTAGGTCACCCTCGCTGGACATAGGGCCTGCCTTGAGGCCATAGTCCCGGCGCGAAGCTCAAGAAGCGCCGAAGCAATCCATGGGAATTTTTACCGAGCTCTTTGCCTGGTGGACAGGCACTACCATCGGCACGCGCGTGTTTACCTGGCGCAAGGGAGAGCGCGTGGGCGAGGACGGCCTCGGCAACGTCTACTATCAGGAGCGCAACGGCCCGCGGCGTTGGGTGATCTACCGTTCCTTGTCGGAGCCGTCGCAGATTCCACCGGCGTGGCATGCCTGGCTGCATCACACCGTCGACGTGCCTCCCACGACGGAAAGCTACAGCCCACACAAATGGGAGAAGCCCCACCGGCCGAATCTCACCGGAACCTATGAAGCCTACCGGCCGCCGGGATCGACTCTTCGTCCCGATGTGCGCAAGCCCCCTTTGGACTACGAGCCGTGGCAGCCGCAATGAGCAAGGCGACAACCTTGGATGCCGTGCCACCAAAGGCCGTTCAGCGCTGGTCGGCAGCAGATTATGCAAAGAACGGGCGCTTCGTTCAGGAGATGGCGGGCGCCGTATTCGCCATGCTCGCGCCGAGGCCAGGCGAGCGCGTTCTCGATCTTGGCTGCGGCGACGGCGCGCTGAGTCAATGTGCTTGGCGTCGATCTGAGCGACGAGCTGCTCGCGGTTGCGCGCATGAAGGGGCTTACCGTCCGCAAAATGGACGGCCACGCGCTGGACTTCGTTTCCCAATTCGACGCTGTGTTCTCCAATGCCGCCCTGCATTGGATGCGCAAGCCCGAGCTTGTGATCGCCGGCGTCCATCGCGCGCTCCGCTCCCGCGGCCGCTTCGTGGCCGAGCTCGGAGGTCACGGAAATGTCGCCGCCATCGCCACCGCGATGCGCGCGGTTAGCCGTGTCCGTAACGGCGACCCGTCCTTGCTCGCTCCTTGGTTCTTTCCAACTGTTGAGGAATACAGCCGCCTCCTGACCGAGGCCGGGTTCTCCGTGAAGGAGATCGCGCTCGTGCCGCGCCCGACCCAGCTAAAGACCGGCATGGATGGCTGGCTCAGGACCTTCGGCAGGTCGTTCTTCGACCAGTTTCCCGAGCCGGAGAGGACGGACGTGGTCGGCGAAGTGGTCGAACTGCTACGGCCGTCGCTGTGCGATTCCAAGGGCGTCTGGACCGCAGACCATGTCAGGCTGCGCCTTTTCGCCGAACGCGGCACCTGACTTCGAGCCGCCACACCAATGCCCAATTCATGGACGACGCGTTTGATGCTAGAGCGTGCCCTGGAAATGCGGGCGCCAGGTTTCCGAGGATATCGCGCTCGAGAGGATAAGCCCGCCGGGGCAGGAGTTGGGGAGCCAGTTCATAAAGTGTGCGGCATGATTGAGCTGCGTAGCCTTCCCGCTAAGGGTCTGATCGCCGCAGGCTGCCTTCTCTTTGTAATTTCCTTGGCTGCGGCATTAGGCTCTTCCGCCGAGCTCGCATATGCCGACACGATCAAGAACCCGATCGCTGTCTTCGCAGCGCTCGACAAGGTGACGGGACGCATCTCGCATCTTGAGATCCCCATTAACAAGACGGTCGAGTTCGGCGCGCTCAAGGTGACGCCGCGGGTCTGCGACACGCGCCCGCCCACCGAGCCGCCGCATACCGCCTCCTTCGTCGAGGTGGACGAGGTCAAGCTAACCGGAGAGGTGCAGCGGATCTTCACCGGCTGGATGTTTGCCGAGAGCCCTGGGCTTCACGCCGTGGAGCACCCGGTGTTCGACGTCTGGCTCACGAGCTGCAAGACGCCTTCGGCGCCGGCGCCCTCAGGCAGCAGTGCGAATGCTGCAGCGCCAGCGCCTCCCAGTAAAGCAGCCGAAGCCCCACCTGCGGATACGCCTCCAGCCGCGGGCGCGGCGCCTCCCGCACCGAAGCCGCCGGCTCCTGCTGCGGCCGGAGCCCCTGAGCCGCTGCCCTGGGCGAAACCCCCGGCCAACGCCGCTTCTAAGAACCGCTGAAACTCTTCACGGCTGACCTCGATCGCGCCGAAGCGGGCGAGATGCCCCGTGACGAACTGCGTGTCGAGCAGGGTGAAGCCGCCATATTTCAGCCTGGCGATAAGGTAGACGAGGGCGATCTTGCTCGCATCGCGCGCTCTCGAGAACATGCTCTCGCCGAAGAACGCGCGGCCGAGATGCACGCCATAGAGGCCTCCGGTAAGTTGTCCGTCCTGCCAGACCTCGACCGTATGGCAATGGCGCAGCGCGAACAGCTCGCGATAAAGGCTCCTGATGCGCCCGTTGATCCAGGTCGATCGCCTGCCTGAACGGGGTGCGGCGCAGCCGTCGATCACCTCCTCGAAATGCCGGTCGATGCAGACCTCGAAGCCGCCTTTGCGGATGGTGCGGGCAAGGCGCTTCGGCACATGCACGCGGTCGAGCGGCAGGATGCCGCGCCGCTCGGGCTCGATCCAATAGAGCGCATTGTCCTCGGCGCTCTCAGCCATGGGAAAGATACCGCAGGCATAGGCCTTGAGCAGCACCTGCGGCGTGATCTCGATCATGACGTCGTCGATTGAGGTCATGGATCTATGCGCGGTTTCCTATCTTGCTGAGATGCTTCTCGAGCCAATGAATATCGTAATTGCCGTCGACGATGTCAGGCTCCGAGATGAGGGAGTTGAACAGGGGGATGGTGGTCTCGATGCCATCGACGACGAACTCTCCAAGTGCGCGCTTCAACCGCATCAGGCATTCGTTGCGGGTGCGCGCGTGCACGATGAGCTTGCCGATCAGGCTGTCATAATAAGGCGGGATGGTGTAGCCGGCATATGCGCCCGAATCGACCCTGACGCCGAGGCCGCCTGGCGGGTGGAAATGGGTGATCGTGCCCGGCGATGGCCTGAAGGTGTGGGGGTTCTCGGCATTGATGCGGCATTCGATGGCGTGGCCGTTGAAGCGCACATCCTCCTGGCGGAGCGACAGCGGCGCGCCCGCCGCGATCCTGATCTGCTCGATGACGAGGTCGAGCCCGGTGATCATCTCGGTGATGGTGTGCTCGACTTGAAGCCGCGTGTTCATCTCGATGAAGTAGAACTCGCCGCCTTCGTAGAGGAATTCGACCGTGCCGACGCCGCGGTAATTAAGCTCGCGCATCGCCCCAGCCACAGTCTCGCCGATGCGGACCCGCTCGCTGTCGTTCAACGCGGGCGAAGGGGCTTCTTCCCACAGTTTCTGGTGCCGCCGCTGCACCGAGCAGTCGCGCTCGCCGAGATGGATGGCATTGCCTTGGCCGTCGGCCAGTACCTGCACCTCGATGTGACGGGGGTGGGTTAGATATTTTTCGAGATAGACGGTCGGATCGCCGAAGGCGGCTCGCGCCTCGTTGCGCGCTGCGGCGAGCGCCGCCTCGAGTTGGCTTTCGTCGAGCGCTAGCTTCATGCCCCTGCCGCCGCCGCCGGCAGCGGCCTTGACCAGAACCCGATAGCCGATGTCGCGCGCGAAGGACTTCGCCTCATCGAGACTGCCGACGGGGCCTGAGCCCGGCACTACCGGAATGCCTAGAACGCGAGCCGCTACCTTGGCCTGGATTTTGTCTCCCATCAGCCTGACATGCTCGGCCGAGGGCCCGATGAAAGTGATGTCGTGCTCTTCGAGGATCTCGGCGAAGCGAGCGTTCTCGGCGAGGAAGCCGTAGCCGGGATGCACGGCGTCGGCGCCGGTGATCTCGCAAGCCGCAACGATCGCCGGAATATTGAGATAGCTGTCCTTGGCTGGCGGGGCGCCGATGCACACGCTCTCATCGGCAAGCCGCACATGCATGGCGTCGGCGTCGGCCGTCGAATGCACTGCCACAGTGGCGACGCCAAGCTCCTTGCAAGCACGTTCGACGCGAAGCGCGATCTCTCCCCGGTTGGCGATCAGGATCTTGTCGAACATCGCGCCCCGGTTAGCGTTGCTCGATCACCGCAAGCGGCTCGCCATATTCGACCGGCTGGCCATCCTCGACGAGGATCGCAATGACCGTGCCGGCGCGGGGGGAGGGGATCTGGTTCATGGTCTTCATGGCCTCGATAATGAGCAGCGTCTGCCCTGCCGCCACGCGCGCGCCTACTTCGACGAACGGCGGCGCACCAGGCTCAGGCGAGCGATAGGCGGTGCCGACCATCGGCGAGGTCACCGTTCCCGGGTGAACGACGAGCTCATCCGGACGAGACGCGGGGGACCGGACATTGGTGGCAGGCCGCGCCGCAGTTTCGCGCGCCTCAGACTGGCCGCCATCGGTGGCGAGCGTGGTGGTGAGGTTCACCCCACGCGCGACCCTCACCCGCTTACCTTCATGCTCGATCTCGATCTCGGTGAGGCCAGTCTCCTCGAGAAGCGCCGCTAGCTCGCGAACGAGGTCCTTGTCGAAGGTGGCCTCTTTCTTGGTCATCGGCGGCGTCCTCTCCCTTCCCGCATCAATGGGGCTTGGCGGCGAGCCTTGCGGCAAGCGCCTCGATGGCAAGCTCATAGCTCTGTGCCCCGAAGCCGCAGATCACACCCTTGACTGCCTTGGAGATATAGGAGTGTTGGCGGAACGGCTCGCGGGTGAAGATGTTCGACAGATGCACCTCGACGGAAGGGACGGGGCAGGCAAGCAGAGCGTCGAGCATGGCGATCGAGGTATGCGTGAAGGCGC
This sequence comes from Methyloceanibacter sp., assembly GCA_035689365.1. Taxonomy (GTDB): domain Bacteria; phylum Pseudomonadota; class Alphaproteobacteria; order Rhizobiales; family Methyloligellaceae; genus Methyloceanibacter. Next base: position 29,015 of record DASSLP010000194.1, on the reverse strand, counting down.
CGGCATTGACGATCAGCCCTGCCGCGCCGGTTCTTGCCTCCTGAATCCACGCCACCAACTCGCCCTCGTGGTTGCTCTGGCGAAACTCTACCGAAAGTCCAAGCTCGGCCGCTTTACGCTCGCATCTTGCACGCACGTCGTCGAGAGTCTCCTTGCCATAGATCTCCGGCTCCCGTGACCCGAGCAGATTGAGATTAGGGCCGTTCAGGACGTAGATCGGTTTGGCCATGGCGGAGCTTGGGGCGCGTGGTGATGCCGGACCTCGCGGGCTCCCGCTCTAGGTCCCGGCAGACGAAACGGGCCCCTTTATCAGCTTTTCCGCCGTTCGGCAAAAAACGACCCGGCGAGATCGCAAGCGCGATGGTCTCGCGATCTCCACTCAGCAGGTGGCTTTGCAGCCCTTCTCGCGAACCTCTGCGACGTTCTTGGTCAACTGGTCGTAAAGGTCGTCGGGCGCCCCCGGGATCGAACGGTCGCCGATCAGGAACAGCGGCGTGCCCTGCAAGCCGAGCTTATTGGCGAGCTCCTTCGCCTCATCGAGCGACTTCTGAATTTCCGGGTCTTGCATGTCCTTCTCGAGCTGCGCCTTGTCGAGGCCGAGCTCACCCGCGATGCGAAGCGCCTTGTCCTTGTCGGCCTTGCCCGGCTCGGTAAAGAGCTTCTGATACATCTCGAAATATTTCCCTTGCTTGGCGGACGCGAGCGCAACCTTGGCGGCGCCCTCCGACTCCTCGCCGAAGATCGGCAGCTCCTTCAGCACAAGCCTCACTTTGTTATCGTTTTGGGCAAGTTTCACCACGTCGGGGAGGGCCCGCTTGCAGAAGCCGCAATTGTAGTCGAAGAACTCGACCACGCTCACATCGCCATTGGGGTTGCCGGCGACGTGGGCGAGGGGCGAGCGGAAGATCGCCTCGGCGTTGTCGCTGATGACCTTTTGCTGCTTCTCCGCCTGCTCGGCAGCCTGGCGCTTGTCGAGCTCGTTCGTCATCTCGACCAGGATGTCGGGATTCTTCGTGAGATAGTCGCGAACGACTTTGATTATTCTTTTCTCATCGAACGAGGACACGTTCACCGCGCCGGGCGCGAGCCTCCAAACGACGGCGATGGTTGCCGCGGTAACGAGCGCGGCCACGACGGCAGCCACAACGGCGGTGACAAGGCCTGTCTTGAAATTCATGCTGGGGATCTCCGAGGGCTGAGTTAGTCGGTTTTTGGCACTTCGAAAGCCAGGATATCGTCGGCCTTAAGCCAGTTGGGCGTGCCGTCGGGAAACCCGGCCTTGGCGCGCTTGGCCTGTTGCTTGGCGAGCCTGATCTGCCCTTCATAGAAATAGGCTTCGGCCGATGCAAGCTCGGCTTGGGCCATGAATTGCTGCTTGGCGCCCACCACCTGCACGGCGTCGGCTTTGCGGGCATAGGCCGCCGCGAGCTGGCGATAGCCCATGGCCGAGTCGTCCTCTCGCGCAAGCGCCGTCCTAAGATTAGTGACGGCTTCGTCGACGACCTTAGGATCGTTGGTGCCGAGCAGCGCCTGGGCCAGCATGACGCGGATCAGCGGCTCGTTGCCGTTCAGCGCCACGGCTTGGCGGAGAGGGGGCACGGCGTCCACCGCCTTGCCGCTTTCGAACAGGAACTGGCCCTTGATCTCGTAGAAATAGGGCCAATCGGGCTTGGCCGCGATCAGCGCATCGATTTGCGGCATAGCAACCTGAATACCCGACTGACGGTAGGTGGCGATCGCCCGTGCATACATCGCCGGCAGCGTCTGATCTGTTTGGGGGTAGCGATTGAACACGGCCTGCGGCTGATCGAGGAAGCCAAAGAGCTTCGCCCGCATCAGGTCATGGCGGAACTGAAGCTCGGGGGGATCGACATTGTTGTAGTAGGGGCTCGAGGTGACGATCTCGCGCAGCTGAACGAGGCGCTGTTGTGGAAGCGGGTGCGTTTGCAGGTAGGGATTGATGCCCTGAACGCCGATCAACTTTTGCCCCATGTTCTCGAACGTCTCGAGCATGCCACGTCCGGACTGATGCGTGGCGTTGAGGAATTTCACACCGGCCTGGTCGGCTGACGACTCTTCGTCCTGGCGATAGGCAAGAATAGTCCGCATGGCTGCATCCTCGCCGCCATAGGCCGCGCCCATGCCGGCCTGTCCCAGGCCTGGGGCGCCGGCGAAGGCGCCGGCCGCCATCGCGGCGAGCCCAAGCAGCTGCAGCATGATTGCCGCCGATTTCGCCTTCGAGATCTGGGTGCGCAGCCGCGCGAGATGGCCGCCGGTGATATGGCCGCTCTCATGGGCGATCACGCCGATCACCTGGTTCGGCTTGGTCGCCTCCATCAGCGTGCCGGCGTGGATGAACATGTTGTGGCCATCGACCACGAAGGCGTTGAAGCTGCGGTCGTTGACGATGTGAATGTCGATGCCTTGCGAGCCGAGGCCTGCGGCGGCGAAAATCGGCTTGGCGTAGATGCGGATGAGCGATTCAGTCTCGGCGTCGCGGATGATCCCTGCCGCCTCGGCCGAGGTCGAGGTGATGAGCGCCGCGGCAAGTCCGGTCACCAATCCCGTGCGAAGCCGCCGCAGGACAGGGTGGGATCCCGATTGAGCCAGAGCGAGCATGGGTCGGCTGACCGTATATGCTTAGCGAAGGCAGGGCAAAGAATGCCGGTTTTCTCCCCATCGGCCGGCGCTATGTGGAACTGGCCCCTTCGAGCCGCGTCTTTGCCAAACTTGGCTTTGATTGGCGTTTGAATACGGCGACACCGTGACGGGTGCCGCTTGCCAAGCCGCTACAAAACCGCCAGTTCGTTGTTCATGAATGAGTTCGCTGTGACCACCCCAAAACCCAAGGACGTGCCGCGGCCGCTCGCCAAACGCAGCGCCATCGACCCGTTCATCGTCATGGACGTGATGGGGGAAGCCAATGCGCGCGAACTCGGGGGCCATGACATTATTCATATGGAGGTGGGCCAGCCGGCCACGCCGGCTCCCCGGGCTGCCCGGGAACGCACGCAGCAAGCGCTCGAGAGCGAGCGGCTCGGCTACACCGAGGCTCTCGGTCTGCCAAAGCTCAGGGAGCGCATCGCCCGCCACCTATCAGAACGCTACGGCGTGGGCGTCAGGCCAGAGCGCGTGGTGGTAACCGCCGGCTCATCAGCGGGATTCGTGCTCGCGTTCCTTGCTCTGCTCGATAAAGGCGACAGTCTTGGCCTGCCGTCGCCCGGCTATCCCTGCTACCGCCAGATCCTCAAGGTTTTGGATGTCCGCCCGGCGCTGATCGAAACGTCAGGCCAAGGGCGCTGGATGCCGACTGTCGCCGATGTCGAGCGGCTTGCCGGGGAAGGAGCCGCGGGCCTTCTGCTCGCAAGCCCCAATAACCCGACCGGCACCATGGCACTTAGCCGGCGTCTTGCCCAGATTGCTGATGCGTGCAGGCGCCATCGCCTTTGGCTCATCTCCGATGAGATCTATCACGGGCTCGAATACGAGGCGGAGGCCGAGACGGCGCTCGCCCATTCCGACGAGGCGATCGTCGTCAACAGCTTCTCGAAATATTTCAGCATGACCGGCTGGCGGATCGGCTGGCTCGTCGTCCCCGAGGCGCTGGTTCGGCCGATCGAGCGACTCAGCCAGAACCTCTACATCTCGCCGCCCGCGATCTCGCAGGTGGCTGCGCTTGGCGCGTTCGATGGGATCGAGGAGCTCGAGGCGATCAAGGCAGGCTACGCGAGAAACCGCGCCATGCTGCTCGAAGAGTTGCCGCGAGCGGGTCTGTCATCCATTCTTCCCGCCGACGGAGCCTTCTACCTCTATGCTGACGTTAGCCGCTTCACCGCCGACAGCGAAGCTTTCGCCAAGACCATGCTCAAGGACATTGGCGTCGCGGTCACGCCGGGCATCGACTTCGATCCCGATCGCGGCCAAAGCTACATCCGCTTCTGTTATGCGGGAGCTGAGGCGCGGATGCGCGAAGCGGCACGCCGCATTAACGACTGGTTGAAAAGAAAATAGGAAGCGCACCGATAGCGCGCCTCCTTGACTTTCTACCGTCGCCACCAGCCTCGACGGGGCGGGGCTTCCGGCTGTTGCTCGCTCTTGCCTGAACTCTCGCGGGCCGGAGCGGCCTGCTCATGCGAGGTGACCGTCTTGAAGACACGCTCAGGCTCGCGATGCGACCGCTCGGAAACTTCTCGAGCCGAAGTGTCCCTTGCGTGCTTGTGAACCGCGTGATCGGAACCGTTCGGCCGGGCCTTTCCTTCAGAGCTCGTTTCGCCGCTATGCGCCGCGGCAAATGCCGGCTCTCTTTCTTGGATCTCGCCGCGCTCGTCGCGCGGGGTATCGATACCGCGCTCGGCGCCAGGCTGCCGATCGCGCGACCGCCCGCGGCGCCCGCCGCGGCGGCCTCTGCGGCGCGGGCCTCTGCGCACTTCCTGCTCAGGCTGCGCCTCGGAGCTTTGCGGCTCCTCGGCCTCGCTATCGGCTTCCTCAGCTCCGACCGGCTCGTCCTCTGGCTGGGACGCCTCCGGAACAGGCGGGCGCCGCACATGCTCGGCGCCGCCTTCAGCATGGCGTCCACCGCCACCGCCTCTCCGCCGCCTCCGCCTTGACCGGCGATGGCCTTGATCGCCTTCGCTCTCAGCAGGTTGTGCCGGCGTGGGTGCGGGTACAGAAGCCTGGGCTGGCGGCTCGTGATGGTGCGCCCAGTCCATATGCACCACCGCCGCCCCGCCGTTGGTGATCTCGCCTTCGGCAGCGCGCTCGAGTACGAATTGCGAGATGTGCATGTCCTCATCGGCGGTGATCATGATGGGGACGTGGTACCGTTGCTGGATGTCGTTCAGGTGCGACCGCTTCTGATTGAGGATATAGAGCGCGACGTCGACCGCCGTGGTGGCGATAAGCGGCATCACGCCATCGGTGATCAGGCGATCCTCGATCGAACGCAGTATGTCGAGCGCGACCGACTCGACCGAACGCACCGTGCCGGTGCCCTGGCACATGGGGCATGGCTTGGTCGAACCTTCGAGCATGCCCGTCCTTAAGCGCTGGCGCGACATCTCGAGCAGGCCGAAATGACTGATGCGCCCCACCTGAATGCGTGCGCGGTCATTGCGTAGCGCCTCTTTCAGCCGTCGCTCGACCAGGCGATTGTTGCGCCGCTCGTCCATGTCGATGAAATCGATGACGATCAGCCCGGCAAGGTCGCGCAGACGAAGCTGCCTTGCGATCTCCTCGGCAGCTTCCAGATTGGTCTTGAGCGCCGTGTCCTCGATATTGTGCTCGCGCGTCGCCTTGCCCGAATTGACGTCGATCGAGACAAGCGCCTCGGTCTGATTGATCACGATGTATCCGCCGGACTTGAGCACCACCTGGGGCGAGAACATCGCCGCGAGCTGCCGCTCGACCTGATAACGAATGAAGATGGGCTCCGGCTCTTTGTAGGGCTTCACGTTCTTGGCATGGCTCGGCATGAGCATGCGCATGAAGTCCTTGGCCTCGCGATAGGCATCGTCGCCGGCGACCAGCACCTCGTCGATGTCCTTGTTGTAGAGGTCGCGGATCGAGCGCTTGATCAGACTGCCCTCCTCGTAGACCAGGGCAGGCGCGGTCGATTTCAGCGTGAGGTCGCGCACATTCTCCCACAGCCTGAGCAGATAGTCGTAATCGCGCTTGATCTCGGTCTTGGTGCGCTGCGCGCCGGCGGTGCGAATGATGAGCCCCATGCCCTCGGGCACTTCGAGCTCGCCTGCGATCTCGCGTAAGCGCTTGCGGTCGGTCGGATTGGTGATCTTGCGCGAGATGCCCCCGCCGCGTGCCGTATTGGGCATGAGCACCGTATAGCGGCCGGCAAGCGAGAGATAGGTCGTGAGCGCAGCGCCCTTATTGCCGCGCTCCTCCTTCACCACCTGGACGAGGATGATCTGGCGCCGTCTGATCACCTCCTGGATCTTGTAAGGGCGCCCGCGGCGGCGGCGCACACGCTCGGGAACCTCTTCCAGCGCATCCTCAGAGCCGACCGATTCGACGGTCTCGGCTGCGACCTCGGCAGCACCTTCCTTCGGAGCGACCGGCTGGCCGACGATCTCCGCGGGCTCGGCATCGTCGTCGTCTTCCTCGACCTTGGTTACGGTGCGCAGCTCTATGAGCTCGGCAGTCTCCGGCTCCTCGGCTGGGCGCGCGGGTTCAGAGACTTCGTGGACGAGCTCGCTCGCCTCCATGGCGACGGTCGAGCCCTCCTCGCGCGGTGTAGTATCGATCTCGTCGTCGGGATCTGGCTCGAGCCGCGCGATGGGCAGAGGCTCGGGGGATTGCGCGCTCGCCCGCTCCACATCTCTGCGCCCCTCGTAGCGGCCACGGCCGCGGCGGCCGCGCCTGCGGCGACGCCCTGCAGCGGCATCGTCCTCGGCCGCCTCCTCAGCGGAAGCGCGGCTTTGCTCCGCGGCCTCCTCCTCGAGCAGAGCCTGCCGGTCAGCGACCGGGATTTGATAGTAGTCGGGATGAATTTCGGTGAAGGCTAGGAAGCCGTGGCGATTTCCGCCGTAATCGACAAAAGCGGCCTGAAGCGACGGCTCTACGCGCGTGACCTTGGCGAGATAGATATTTCCCCGAAGTTGTTTCTTGCTCGCTGACTCGTAATCAAATTCCTCGACCCGATTGCCTCTTACCGCGACTACCCGGGTTTCCTCCGGATGCGCCGCATCGATCAGCATTTTGCTTGCCATGTTGATTGTTCTCCGCCGCTGAGGCCTTAGAAGGCGGGGAAGAAGTCCGCCATCCCGGGTTCGCGCCCAAGGCCCGCGCGCGCCAATGACTATTAGACCATGATTCGCTGCGAGACGCGGCCGAAGGTGGCTGGCACATGATCAGTGCTTCAGGCAAAGCCTCGCTTTTTCCAAGGCTTAACCGAATATTCTGACCCTCCATCGCAGTCCTCGCCGCCGCGTATCAGACGCGGCTTGAGAAAGTTTCAACAGGCGGTCGTCTGTTACGTTGACCGCCGCTTCTTCCTGCGTCTAAGCCGTTCGAATAAGCTCCGACGCGCGAAACAAATTCCGCCCTATCGCCGTTTGGCGTCCAAGGGCTCCGGCTCGGAAAGCGAGCCTGGTCCTTATTACGGGCTCGGCGGGAGATTTGGCAAGCCTCTCGGCTAGGCACGCCCCAAAAAGGGTCACAACGGTCGCTTAACAAGTACGTGGTTAAGATTTGGACGCGTTCCAATCCCATTTTGGGGCATCGCGGGCCACGCGATACAGCCCAGTTGGCGTCCGGCTGAACCAAAAACTTCAAGCATGTGGGGACGATGCGAGTTAAGCGCGCCTTGCCAGCCTCTGCTCAGGTGGGAGCTGTCCTCGTGGCCGCCTTCGTCATCGCGTGCAGCGCAGGCTTTGGCCTGAAGGCCAACGCGGGGGCGAATCCTGCCGTCGCAAACGATGCTCGCCTTGCCGGAGACAAGGAGCGCACTCGCTTCATCGCCGACCTTTCGAAGAAGGTCGATGTCCACGTCTTTGCCCTCGGCAATCCCTACCGGGTCATCGTCGACGCCCCTGACGTCAATTTTCAGATGCCGGACGGCGTCGGCAAAGAGAAGCGGGGACTTGTGACGGCCTACCGCTATGGGCTGTTTGCGCCAGGGAAGTCGCGCATCGTCATCGACGTCAGCGGACCGTTCCTGATCGACAAGGCCTTTGTGCTCGAGCCGCGCGACGACCAGTCTGCGCGGCTCGTCATCGATCTTGTGCCCACCGACGAGAAGACGTTCCAAGCCAAGCTCAAGGAAGCCAAGCCGCCCCAGGAGCCGACCGAGGGAGCTGCCTCCTTGCCGCAAGCTCCTGCCCGACCCCCCGATGCGAAACCCGTGGTCGTGCTCGATCCAGGCCATGGCGGCATCGACCCCGGAACGAGCAGCGCCGACGGTGTCACCGAGAAGGAAGTCGTCCTGACCTTCGCCCAGCTGCTCAAGACCAAGCTCGAGGCGACAGGGCGCTACGAGGTCTACCTCACGCGCGAGGACGACACTTTCCTCCCTCTTCGCGAACGTGTGGCGTTTGCGCAGAAGAAGGGGGCAGGGCTTTTTCTCTCGATCCACGCCGACTACTTTCCGAAACAGACCGAGAAGGCGACCGGCGCTACCGTCTACACGTTGTCGGAACAGGCCTCTGACGAAGAGGCGAAAGAGCTTGCCGCCAAGGAGAATTTCTCCGACACGCTAGCCGGTGTCGAGTTGCCAAGCGACTCAGACGAGGTGGTGGCGAACATCCTTATCGACCTTGCTCAGCGCGAGACGCAGAATCGCTCGACGCTGTTTGCCCGATCCATCGTGGGCGAGCTCGCCTCAAAATCTGCGCTCCATACGAGGCGGCCGCGGTCGGCAGGCTTCCGCGTACTCAAAGCCCCCGACGTGCCGTCAGTGCTGCTCGAACTCGGGTTCCTAAGCAATCCCGACGACGAGAAACGGCTCACCTCCGACGCCTGGCGGGACCGCATGGCCGACGGCGTCGTGGGCTCGATCGACTCCTATTTTGCCAAGCGCATCGCGCGCAACCCCTTCTGACATTCATCGCCTCTTTGATCGCCCAAATCCGCGGCCCAAGCGTTTTGTTGCCATAATTTTCGCTAGGGTTGCCTCGGGTCCCCCGCGCGACTAAAACCGGGGACGGGACGGGTCTGAACCATGGACATTACGGCTCCAGTCAAGCCGCCGGAGCAACGGCGGCGCAGGCGTCGCGGCGTCTTCTTCCTGCGTTTCCTGGGCTTTATGTTCGCGGCAGGCATGATCCTGTTCATCGCCGTCGCTGGCGCCGCGGCCTTCGTGCTGTGGAAGGTGTCGAGCGAGCTACCGGACTACGAAGTACTCGCTAAATACGAGCCGCCGGTGATGACCCGCATTCACGCCAACGACGGCTCGCTGATCGCCGAGTTCTCGCGCGAGCGCCGCATCTACGTGCCGATCACGGCGATTCCAAAATGCGTGACTGAGGCCTTCATCTCCGCCGAGGACAAGAATTTCTATCAGCATGGCGGTCTTGACATTCAGGGCATCTTGCGCGCCGTCGTCACTAATCTTAGCGCGGTGCAATCTGGACGGCGCGTGGTCGGCGCCTCGACCATTACTCAGCAGGTAGCCAAGAACTTCCTGCTCGGCAACGAGCAGACCATGGAGCGAAAGCTGAAGGAAGCGATCCTTGCCATCCGCATCGAGCGCGCCTTCACCAAGGAGCAGATCCTCGAGCTTTATCTGAACGAGATCTATCTCGGGGTTGGCAGTTACGGCGTTGCCGCCGCGGCTCAGACCTATTGGGATAAATCTCTGCCGGAGCTGACCCTGGCCGACTGCGCCTATCTCGCCACCTTGCCCAAGGCGCCGAGCAACTATGATCCGTTCAGGTACCCTGACCGTGCCGTCGCGCGCCGCAACTGGGTGATCGACCGCATCGTCGAGAACGGCTTTGCCACGCGCGATGAGGGCGAAGCGGCCAAGGCTAGCCCCCTCGGCGTCACCAAGCGTTCGACCGGGCCCAAGATCCTCGCCTCCGAGTTCTTCGCCGAGGAGGTGCGGCGCGACATCATCGATCGCTTCGGCGAGGATAAGCTTTATGGCGGCGGGCTTTCGGTCCGCACCACGCTCGACCCGCGGCTCCAGCGAATTGCCCGCACGGCGCTCGTAAACGGGCTCGTCTCTTACGACCACCGCCATACCGGTTGGCGCGGCCCGGTGAAGACGATCGACATCAAGGGCGATTGGGGCAAGACGCTCGGCGCCATGCCGGTGTGGAGCGACATCGAGCCGTGGCGGCTCGCCGTGGTGCTCGACGTGGCGAAGGACAAGGCCACGGTCGGGCTTAGGCCAGGTCGCGACCCGCAAGGGGTGCTGGTCAAGGAGCGCGAGACCGGAGTCATTCCCTACGACGAGGTGAAATGGGCGCGGCCGAAAGTCGGTGTCGGCTTCGGCGGCACGCCAGCTTCGGTCAGCGCCGTGTTGAAGCCGGGCGATGTCGTGTATGTCTCGCCGCGCCTGCCGAAGCCTACCGATGACGGCACGCCAGGGGCGCCGGACGACAGCCTCAAGGGACAATGGTCGCTGCAGCAGGTTCCTGCGGTCGGCGGTGCGTTGGTGGCGATGGATCCGCATACCGGGCGGGTCTTGGCAATCGTGGGCGGCTTTAGCTTCGCCGCGAGCCAGTTCGACCGCGCGACGCAAGCGCGCCGGCAGCCGGGCTCCTCGTTCAAGCCGATCATCTACACGACCGCGATGGATAACGGCTATACGCCGTCAAGCATCATCGTCGATGGCCCAATCTGCGTCTCGCAAGGGGCGGGCATGCCGCAGTGGTGCCCGAAGAACTACGAGGCTGGCTCCGCCGCGGGCCCGTCGACCTTACGCTTCGGTATCGAGCATTCGCGCAACCTGATGACGGTGCGACTCGCCAACGAGATGGGCATGCCCATCATCATCGAATATGCGCGCCGCTTCGGCGTTTACGACAATCTGATGCCGGCGCTCTCCATGGCGCTCGGCGCGGGCGAGACCACGCTGCTCCGCATGGTCACCGGCTATTCCATGATCGATAACGGCGGCAAGCAGATCAAGGCGACCTTCATCGATCGCATCCAAGATCGTTACGGCCGGACCATTTGGCGTCATGACGATCGCGATTGCACCGCTTGTGCGGCGCGGGAATGGTCGGGCCAGGCCGAGCCTGAGCTCGCCGAAGACCGCAAACAGATCGTCGATCCGATGTCGGCCTTCCAGATGACCAACGTCATGGAGGGCGTCATTCAAAGCGGCACGGCGCAGAAGCTGAAAGTCCTCAATCGGCCGATCGCCGGCAAGACCGGCACGACCAACGACTACAAGGACGCCTGGTTCATCGGGTTCACGCCCGACCTTACCGTCGGCGTCTATATCGGTTACGACCAGCCAAGCTCGCTCGGGCATGGCGAGACGGGAGGCAATCTCGCGGCTCCAGTCGTGCGCGACTTCATGAGAGAGGCGCTGGCCGACGTTCCTCCAGTTCCCTTCAGAGCTCCGCCCGGCATCAAGCTCGTGCGCGTCAATCACAAAACTGGCCTGCCGGCAGGGGCCGGCGATAAGACCGCCATATTGGAGGCATTCAAGCCGGGCCAGGAGCCTGCGGGCTCAGTTCCTGAGGACGAGGGACTAGGCGGGGGTCAGGTCGCGTCCGACGGTTTCGGCGGCCCTCCGCCAGATGCCCCGCCTGGCCCGCCCCCCGGTCCGCCTCCGGGCAACGACCATGCTTTGACATCGGGTACCGGCGGCCTCTACTAGTTCCCATATAGTTGGGCAATGCAGGTCGGGCGCAGCGTAATCGCCTGACGGCAACCCCATCTCTTCGCTTATCGAGGAAGCAATGCGCGCCGAAACTGAGTCGGTCGTCAACGAGATCAAAGAGTCGCTGTCCCTGCTCAGGAGGCATCTTTGACCCTGACCAGGCCAAGGCGCGGCTAGCGATCCTCGACCGCGAAGCCGAAGCCCCCAATTTCTGGAGCGACACGCGGCGCGCGAAAAGCCTGATGCGCGAGCGCCAGCAGCTCGAAGCCGCGCTCACCGCCTTCGACCGCATCATCCGCGAGCTCGACGACAACGTCGAGCTTGCCGCCCTTGGCGAGGAAGAAGGTGACGAAAGCGTCATCGCCGAGGCCGAGAATGCCCTCAAGCGCCTGCGCCAGGAGGTGCATACCCGCGAGGTCGAGGCGCTTCTCTCCGGCGAAGCCGACGCCAACGACGCCTATGTGGAAATCCACGCCGGCGCCGGCGGCACCGAGAGCCAGGATTGGGCGCAGATGCTTGAGCGCATGTATGTGCGCTGGGCCGAGGACCACAGCTACAAGGTCGAGATTATCGGCGAGCACTATGGCGAGGAGGCCGGCGTCAAATCGGCGACAGTGCTGGTGAAGGGCGCCAACGCCTATGGCTGGCTCAAGACCGAGTCAGGTGTGCACCGGTTGGTGCGCATCTCGCCCTTCGATTCGAACGCGCGCCGTCACACGAGTTTCGCCTCGGTTTCAGTTTATCCCGCCATCGACGATACGATCGAGATCGACATCGATGATAATGACGTGCGCATCGACACCTATCGCTCGTCGGGAGCTGGCGGTCAGCACGTGAATACGACCGACAGCGCGGTCCGTATCACGCACATTCCGACCGGCATCGTGGTTCAATGTCAGAACGAGCGCTCGCAGCACAAGAATCGTGCGACCGCCTGGTCCATGCTGCGCGCGCGGCTCTATGAGGCCGAGTTAAAGCGGAGAGAGGAAGAGGCGCAAGCAGCCGCCGACGCCAAGTCCGACATCGGCTTCGGACACCAGATCAGGTCTTACGTGCTGCAGCCCTACCAGCTCGTGAAAGATCTGCGGACGGGGGTCGAGAGCACCAACCCCTCCGCCGTGCTCGACGGCGACATCGATCGCTTCATCGAGGCGGCTCTCGCCGAGCGCATTCACGCCGACGCAAAGGTCTAGAGACCGCGCTCAAGACGCGGCTCCCATCAAGTCGTTCGAAAGTGCGTGCCGCTATTCAGCAGCGCGGGCCGCGACGGTGCTCGAGCCGTTTCCCGCCTCGAAGCCCGCTGGCTTGTCGGCACGGCTGGACGGCCCTGGGGCCGCTTTGACCTCAGCCAGAGGATCGTCGGAGCGCCGCGATTTTCCTTCGAAGTAAGCGCCCTGCTCGATGGCGAGGCTTTGATGGAAAATATCGCCCTCGACATGCGACTGCGCCTGCAGCGTGACGCGAAGGCCCCGCACTGAGCCCACCACGCGGCCGCGCACCACGATGTCCTCGGCGATGACGCTGCCGATTACCTGCGACTTGTCGCCAAGCAGGAGCGAGCCGCAATGGATATCGCCCTGGATTTCGCCGTCGACCTGAATCTCGCCCTTGGACGTGACATTACCGGTGATCGACAAGTCCTCGCCGATGATCGAGGGGACCATCTTGCTTGCACTCGGGCTTGGGCTCTTGGCCGCATAGGTTGTGGGCCGCTCGGTGAAGGGAGTCTTCATCTCACCAGCGGACCGCTCCCCCATCTTCGTTACGCTCTCACCCGGATCGGGTTTCTTGGTGAACATACTGGTATCTCCCCATGACACTGTACGCCGCACCGAAGACCTTCCTCGGCGCTTGGAATCGCGACTCAAACAGGAATAAGCCGCTTGAAGGGATTGTCGCGGAGGTTCCCGTCTCGAGGATCAGCACCCCAGCGCCCACTCCTTGCTTGACAATATCGCCTCGCTTTCCGCTTGTCATTGGCGTTCTCATGACAGTTCGGGCTGTGTTCCCGTCGTCCGGCTAAGTTCCAGCAGGAGCTTGAAGAACCGCCTTCCTTTAGCCGATTTTAGTCCTTCTTATGCCATAAGCCCTTAGCCTCGCATTGGCGTCACGGTAACAAGGCAGCTTAGTGTGGGGTTCGAGGGCTCAGCGTTGGGGGGATGCCGACAACGGGCCATGGGTAACGTGAGGCGTCGCTTTCGAGTGAAAAGCGGGGCCGTCTGGGCGTTCGGCTGCTCGCAGCCTCTCGACGGAACGGGCGGCATGTTGCTCTCACGACTTTCGTCATGGCGGGACCATTGAGGGGATGAACGAGCCGCTCTCAGGCGCTCTTGCCAAACTCACCACCGAAGGTGGTAAGGCGCTTCTCGCATTGCCTGAGCGGGGCAGGGCGCTGGTGAAGCGGGTCCCGCCGCCGGTCCAGATCGAACTCAAGAAACTCTCTACGCGCAGCGCGCATGTCTGTCGCGAAATCTTCGCCGGCATCCTCGTCGTCGGCCTCGTGATCATCGTGGCCGGCTATGGGCGGCTTGGCCGCGGGCCAATCTCGTTCCCGAGCCTCGTCCCCACCATCGAGGGCGCGATCAACGGCGAACTATCGGACCTGCACGTGAAAATCGACGATGCGATCCTCCAACGCTCGCTCGATGGACCCGGCGTGCTGTTCCGTTTGCGCAACATCAGGCTCATGGACAAGAATGGCGCGATCCTCGCGCAGGCGCCGCTCGCTGCCATCGGCATGAGTGGAAGTGCGCTGCTGTCGGGACGGTTCGCTCCGGGCAGCGTCGACTTCATCGGCCCGCGGCTTCTCCTCTTCTATGATTCCGATCGCGGCTTGGCGTTGACCTTCTCGCGGCCTGCGGCGGGCGAACCGGTCACCGCCGGATCTCAGTTGGCCGCTGAACCGCCGGTCAGTCAGGCTCAAGTTCCGGCACCGCCTGAAACCACCATCGCCAAGCGTCAGGAAGCGCCGGTGGCAGGCGGCCGCGTGCTCGACGTGACCAGCACTGTGACCCAGGTATTCGAACGCGCGCGCAGCGGAAACAGCTCGTACTTGACGCGGTTTGCCGTCAAGAATGCGCTGGTAGTGCTCAATCAGAGCGGCACCGAGACATCATGGCAAGTGCCCGACTTCTCTGTCGATCTCGAGCACAAAGACCAAAGAAGCCTCCTGGTGGGCCAAGCCGACATCGCCTCGTCCAAGGGAGATTGGCAGCTTGAGGTTCGCACCGAACAGCACGTCAAGCGGCAGAGCCTCGGTATTACCGCGCTCATCCAGGATCTTGTTCCATCGGGCATTGCCGGAAACTTCTCCTCGCTCGGCGCGCTGAAGGCGCTCGACATGGCGGTGGATGGCGAGGCCAATGTCGAGCTTTCCAATTCAGGTGAATTCCTGGATGGCGACGCCAAGCTCGAATTGGAGAGCGGCCAAATCACGCCGCCTTGGGATCCCGACAGTCCCATGCGCATCGACCACGGCAATCTCGAGGTCCACTATGTGAAGGCGGAGGACGCGGTCGAGATCGCGCCCTCGACGCTGGTCTGGGGAAAGAGCAAAGCCACCATTAGCGGCCGATTCCATCCGCTGCGCGATGCAAGTGGCGCGCCGGCGTCCTGGGACTTTGTCTTGCGGGCCGACGAGGCGACGCTAGCGGTCGAGGAGTTCGGGCTGCCGCCGATGAAAGTCGACGAATGGCGGGTCAATGGCAGCATCAGCGCGAAAGATGGTCGCGTGACGCTGAGCCGATTCATCATTCGCTCCGGGCAGGCCTCGATCTCACTGGCGGGCAGTTTCGTCGATGCTGCGGGCTCGCCCGAGGTGCATTTGACGGGCGAGGTGAGTCCGATGCCGGTCGACACCTTGAAGCTGTTCTGGCCAAAATCCCTGGCCGGCAAAGCCCGGGCCTGGGTTCTTGAGCGAGTGGCGGGCGGCCAGGTTTTGGGCGGCAAGTTCAACGTAGCCTTGAACCCCGGCGAGCTTGCACAAGTTCAGGCCGGAGGGGCGCTTCCCGCCGACGCCGTAAATGTCGAGCTCGACCTTTCCGGCATGAGCATCGCCTATATGCCCAAGATGCCTCCGGTCATGACCGGGGACGCCAAGCTCACCGTGTCGGGAACCGAGTTTGCCGTCGACATTCCGCAAGGCAAGATTGTGGTGCCGTCGGGACAAGAGATCGCGTTAAGCCAAGGCCGCTTCTTTATTCCCGATCTGCGTCAGGATCCGCAACAAGGCGAGGTCACCTTCAGGGCAGATGGCGCCACACCGACGGTGCTCGAGCTTCTTGATCATCAACCCCTCGGCTACGTGACAAGTGTGGGTTTGAAACCGAATTTTCTCGAAGGCACGGCAGGCGGCAACTTTGCCTTGTCGATGCCGCTTAGGGCTGATCTCGAGTTCAATCAGATCAAGTTCAACGGCAAGGCACGGCTCAACAACGCCATCGCCTCAAATCTGGTGGGCGATGTCGACATCGAAGGCGGCAACCTTGACGTGAACCTTACCGACCAGGCGGTCGAGGCAAAGGGCGAGATCACCATTAAGGGCGTTCCGGCCGAGCTCGCCTGGCAGCACATCTTCTACACGCCGGACGACCGTCAGCCGCCGATCAGAGTGACGGCATCCCTGGATGAGGCTTCGCGTGAGAAGCTCGGGATAAAGGTCAACCATCTGGTCCACGGCCCGACGCCCGTCACCCTGTCGATTTCGGGCTTTGGCTCCGGCGCTCACAGCATGAGCATGCAGGCCGATTTGACCGATGCGCGGCTTCTCTTCGGCAACATGGGCTGGACCAAGCCGGTAGGACACACGGCGAACGTGCAGTTCGATATCGTGCCCAAGGAGGACGGCTCGACCGATCTCGACAATTTTAAAATCCTCGGTGACGACATCGCCGTCGACGGGGCGATCGCACTCGATGCCGGTCAGCACCTCAAGGAGTTCTATTTCTCCGACTTCTCCGTTAGCCGCGGTGCCCATGTCGAGATCACCGCCATCGTGCGCAACGACAACGTGCTCGACATCAAGGCGCAAGGCGCGAGCTATGACGGCAAGCAATTCTTCCAATCTCTGTTCTCTGCGGGCCAGCTTGCGGATGACGGGTCGGCCGAGCCGGCCGATCCGTTCGGTGTCGATTTC
The DNA here is from genome assembly GCA_035689365.1 of Methyloceanibacter sp. Taxonomy (GTDB): domain Bacteria; phylum Pseudomonadota; class Alphaproteobacteria; order Rhizobiales; family Methyloligellaceae; genus Methyloceanibacter. The sequence continues at coordinate 12,591 of DASSLP010000194.1, read as the reverse complement.
TCGGCCGAGATCGGCACGGTGTTCGGCTTCTACGACACGGTGGCGAAAGACGTGAAGGTCACCATGAAGAAGCGCAACGGGCGGCTGGTTGCCCTCGACGCCACGGCCGAGCTGAACGGCAACAGCCCGGCGGCGGTCGACCTCGAGCAGAGCGAAGGGGCTCGCCTGATCAAGGCCGAGGCGCATGATGCGGGTGCAGCCTTCCGCCTCATCGGCTTTTATCCAAGCGTCGAAGGTGGAGAGGCATCGCTTCAGGTCAATCTCGATGCGGGCGCAGCCGGCTCGAAGAGCGGCACATTGTGGGCCCGCAACTTCACCGTGCTTGGCGACTCGGTAGTCAACGACGTGCTCACTGACCCGAACTCGACCGCGGTTCTTGGCGAGAGCAAGCAGCAGGTGACGCGACAGCACATCGTCTTCGACCAATTACGCGCGCCGTTCACCGTAGGCGGCGGCAAGTTCCGGCTGAGAGACGCCTATATGAACGGCACTCAGCTCGGCGCCACCATGCGCGGCACCGTCGACTTCAAGGCGCAAACCGTCGAACTCGGTGGCACCTATGTTCCCCTCTACGGGCTGAATTCGGCGCTCGGCGCCATTCCCATCCTCGGCAAGGTCTTTGTCGGCCGTCAGGGCGAGGGCGTGGTGGGCATTACCTTCGCCATCAAAGGCAAACTCGACGATCCCGAGGTGCTCGTGAACCCCATCTCGGCAATCACGCCCGGCATCTTCCGGCAGATCTTCGATTTCACCGGTTCGGTCCCCGATTCTGCCGCAGCGTCGTCGGGCGGCGGGTTTGAGCCTTCCCCACTGGAACCGAAGGACAACTTCGTACCCCCGCCGCCCCAATAAGGCGATCCGAACTCACACCGGCCTGATCAGAGCGTGCCGCTTCTTGCCGAGTGAGAGCTTGATCACGCCGTCTGGCGTGAGATCGGAGGGCGTCAGCAATTGCCGCTCATTGGTGACAGGCTCGTCGTTCACCTTGATGCCACCGCCCTTGATCTGACGCCTCGCTTCTCCGGTCGACTGAACGAAGCCGGCAAGCACGCTCGCATTGAGCACGCCGAGGCCTTTTTCGAGATCGGCACGCGGCACCTCCAGCGTTGGCAGGCTTTGAGCGATCTCGCCTTTCTCGAAGGTCGTCCGCGCCGTCTCCGCCGCGCGATCGGCGGTATCGCGACCATGGACAAGTGCGGTCGCCTCGGTGGCGAGGATCTTCTTCGCCTCGTTCAGCTCGGCGCCCTTCAGCTTGGCGAGTCTCGCGATCTCGTCGAGGGGAAGCTCGGTGAACAGCTTCAAGAAGCGATCGACGTCCGCGTCCTCGCTGTTCCGCCAATACTGCCAATAGTCGTAGGGCGAGAGCATGTCGGCGTTGAGCCACACTGCGCCCGATGCGGTCTTGCCCATCTTGGCGCCTGACGCCGTGGTGAGGAGAGGGGAGGTGAGCCCGAACAGTTCGACGCCATCGGCGCGGCGCCCGAGCTCGATGCCGCTCACGATATTGCCCCATTGGTCCGACCCGCCCATCTGCAGGCGGCAGCCTAGGCGCCGGTAAAGCTCGATGAAGTCGTAGGCCTGCAGGACCATGTAGTTGAACTCGATGAAGCTCAAAGGCTGCTCGCGCTCGAGCCTGAGCTTGACCGAGTCGTAGGTCAGCATGCGGTTGACGCTGAAATGGCGGCCGTAGTCGCGCAGAAAATCGATGTAATTGAGCGTGTCGAGCCAGTCGGCGTTGTTGACCATCACCGCTCCGGTATCTCCACCGCCGAAACTCAGGAATTTTGAGAACACCGATTCGATGCCAGCAATGTTTGCTGCAATCTCGGCATCGCTGAGGAGCTTGCGCGACTCATCCTTGCCCGAAGGATCGCCGACCTTGGTGGTGCCCCCGCCGATCAACACGATCGGCCGATGCCCGGCCTGCTGCAGCTTGCGCAGCATCATGATGCCGAGCAGATTGCCGACATGCAGGCTCGGCGCAGTGCAGTCGAAGCCGATATAGACGGTGACGCGCTCGGTTCTGAGCAGCTTGTCGAGGTTGGCTTCGTCGGTCGCCTGGTGGACGAAGCCGCGCGACTTAAGCTCGTGCAGGACGTCCGACTTGACAGTGCTCATGGCGCGGGCCCGGCGCAGTTTCGAGTTTCGCGTTCGCGAGAGCCTGTATCAGGTTTGCGGCGCGAATGCACGGGAGCGTAGGGGCGTTAGGCTGCCGACTCTTTCTTCTTTTTGATCTTGCCGAGGCGCTTGTCGAGGTAGGCGTCCACCACCTCCATCAGCCCGTCCATGCGGCCCTCGAAGAAGTGGTTGGCGTCAGGCACGGTCGCGTGGTCGATGACGATGCCCTTTTGCGTCTTGAGGCGATCAACCAGCCCGCGCACCGCCTCGGTCGGCACGACTCGATCCTTCGCGCCGTTGACCATGAGGCCTGAAGAGGGGCAGGGAGCGAGGAAGGTGAAGTCATAGAGGTTGGCGGGAGGGGCCACCGAGATGAAGCCCTCGATCTCGGGGCGTCGCATCAGAAGCTGCATGGCGATCCAAGCGCCGAACGACACGCCGGCAATCCAGCACGTTGCTGCATCGGCGTTATAGGCCTGCAACCAATCGAGTGCGGTCGCCGCGTCGGCGAGCTCGCCGGGCCCGTTGTCGAACAGACCCTCGCTCCGCCCCACGCCACGGAAATTGAAGCGCAGCACCGAGAACCCACGCCGCTGGAAGGCGTAATACAGGTGATAGACCACCTGATTATTCATCGTGCCGCCAAACTGCGGGTGGGGATGGAGGATGAGCGCCACAGGGGTGTTCGGTCCGCGCTCATGATGGTAGCGGGCCTCGATTCTGCCAGCGGGGCCGCTGATATTGACTTCAGGCATGAATGTTCGGCCTCAACACCACTGTCACCGTGACCGGGAACGGAGCTGCCAGGTGCTCGCGCGAGCTGAAAATGGGAAGCGCGAACCATCGCTGCAAAACTTGACTCTGCCGCTCTGGAATCCTATACGGGACTTAAGATTAGAATTGTTCCAAACAAGACCGCGCCGACATAGCTGGGCACTTGGCGCGGTTCAATGTCAGGCCGCGCTTCATAGCACGCGCGATGGGGGCTCGTGCAAGCGCTAACCGGCGGCACCGGGCCGCGAGCTTCGGCAGAGCATGAACCAGCGCTCCTATCTTGACTATAACGCCACGGCGCCACTCAGGGACGAAGTGCGCGACGCCGTCATCGCGGCGCTCTCACTCGAAGGCAATCCTTCATCGGTCCACGCCGAGGGAAGGGCCGCGCGCGCAGCGATCGAGGCTGCGCGGGTCAAGGTAGCGAGGCTCGTCGGCGCGCGGGCGGAGGACGTGATCTTTACAAGCGGAGGCACAGAGGCGAACGCGCTCGCGCTAGCGGCGCAAGCCGGACAGGCATGGCACTGCTATCTGTCTGCCGTGGAGCATCCCTCGGTCCGATCCGGCGGCCGGTTCTACCGCGAAACCACAACCACGATTCCCGTCACGTCTGACGGCGTGGTGGACCTTGATGCTCTTGCGCGCGAGCTCGAAAAGCATCGCCCAGGCGGCTGGAGGCCTATCGTGTCCCTGATGACCGCCAACAACGAGACTGGCGCGATCCAGCCCGTGGCCGAAGCGTCGAAGATCGTTCACGAGGCTGGCGGGCTGCTGCATACCGACGCGGTTCAAGCGGCGGGACGTGTGCCACTCGATATCGGCGCGATTGGCGCCGACATGCTGAGCCTCTCGGCGCACAAGATCGGAGGGCCAAAGGGCATTGGCGCGCTTGTGCTCCGCGAAGATGTATCCGTCGAGCCGCTGCTCAAGGGCGGAGGCCAGGAGCGCCGCAGGCGCGCGGGAACCGAAAATGTTCCCGGAATTGTTGGCTTCGGTGTCGCGGCCGAGCTTGCCGCCGCGGACCTCGCTAAGGCTCCTGAAGTTGCCAAACTTAGGGATGAGCTTGAGGCTGGGGCGCTCGTGATTGCCCCCGACGCCGTGGTGCTTTCGTCGCGCGTGCCGAGGCTACCCAATACGACTTGCCTCGCCGTCCCCAGAGCGAAGGCAGAGACGCTGGTGATTGGGCTAGATCTCGCAGGCGTTGCCATAAGCTCGGGTTCGGCCTGCTCGTCGGGCAAGGTCGAGGCCTCTCATGTGTTGAGCGCCATGGGGATTGCGCCTGAACTTGCGCAAGGGGCGATCCGCGTAAGCCTTGGTTTTGCGACCTCGAATACCGATATACAGGCTTTCCTCCGGGCCTTCCCTGAGTTGATCAAACGGCTCAAGCAGAGCCGGAAGGTGGCGGCTTAACCAGCTGCAAGAGAAAGGAATTTGGAGTAGGCAATGCCGGCAGTGCAGGAAACCGTCGCCCGCGTTAAGGCGATCGACGTCGACAAGTATAAGTACGGCTTCTTTACCGACATCGAGTCGGTCAAGGCCCCTAAGGGCCTCAACGAGGACATCGTCCGCTTCATTTCGGCGAAGAAGGGCGAGCCCGAGTGGCTGACCGAGTGGCGGCTTGAGGCCTATCGCCGTTGGCTCACCCTGCAGGAGCCGAAATGGGCGAACGTGAAGTACCCCAAGATCGACTTTCAGGAGCTCTATTACTACGCAGCCCCCAAGAGCATGGACGGCCCAAGGTCGCTTGCCGACGTCGATCCCGAGCTGCTTAGGACCTATGAGCGCCTCGGCATCCCGCTCTCCGAGCAGAAGGTGCTCGCGGGCGTCGATGGCGCGCGCGTCGCGGTCGATGCCGTGTTCGACTCGGTTTCGGTGGTCACCACCTTCAAGGAGGAGCTGGCCAAGGCCGGCGTAATCTTCACCTCGGTCTCTGAGGCAGTGAAGACCCATCCCGAGCTCGTGCGCAAATATCTCGGCTCGGTCGTACCCATCACCGACAATTTCTACGCCACGCTGAACTCGGCAGTGTTCTCCGACGGCTCCTTTGTCTATGTACCGCCTGGCGTGCGCTGCCCGATGGAGCTTTCAACCTATTTTCGCATCAACGAGCGGCAGACCGGCCAGTTCGAGCGGACACTGATCATCGCCGACAAGGGCGCCTATGTGAGCTATCTCGAAGGCTGCACGGCGCCGATGCGGGACGAGAACCAGCTCCACGCCGCTGTGGTCGAGCTCGTGGCGCTCGACGACGCCGAGATCAAATACTCGACCGTGCAGAATTGGTACCCTGGCGATGCTGCAGGCAAAGGCGGCGTCTACAACTTCGTTACCAAGCGTGGCGATTGCCGCGGCGAGAACTCCAAGATTTCCTGGACGCAGGTCGAGACCGGTTCTGCCATCACCTGGAAGTACCCGAGCTGTATCCTACGCGGCGACGGTTCGCGCGGCGAGTTCTACTCGATCGCCATTTCGAATGGCCATCAGCAGGTCGATTCAGGGACCAAGATGGTACATCTCGGCCGCGACACGTCGAGCCGCATCATCTCGAAGGGCATTGCTGCTGGTCATTCCAACAACACCTATCGCGGACTTGTGTCGGCGCACCGCAAGGCGGCCAACGCGCGGAACTTTACCAACTGCGACTCGCTCTTGATCGGCGACAAGTGTGGCGCGCATACCGTGCCCTATATCGAGGCGAAGAATGCGTCGGCGACCTTCGAGCACGAGGCGACCACGTCGAAGATCTCCGATGACCAGCTGTTCTACTGCCTGCAGCGCGGTCTCTCGGCCGAGGAGGCGGTGGCGCTGATCGTCAACGGCTTCGTGCGCGACGTGCTCCAGCATCTCCCCATGGAGTTCATGGCCGAGACGCAGAAGCTGATCGGCATCAGCCTCGAAGGAAGCGTCGGGTAGGGTCGTGCCCCCTTAGGCAACGATAACCACTCGCGAGCGCGCCAATGGCCGAAAAGCCCATCATCAACATCGTCGATGTGCCGCTGCTTGATCGCGGGAATGGCGAGAAGTTTGTCGCGAAATGGGGCCCTGTGGCGCCCTTGCTTGGCCTCTCCAACCTCGGCTGCGCCGTGCATGTTGTGCCGCCCGGCAAGCGCGCCTTTCCGTTCCACCGTCATCACGTAGCGGATGAGCTTTTCTTCATTGTCTCGGGCGAAGGCGAATATCGGTGGGGCAACAAGGTCTTCCCGCTTCGCCCCGGAGATATTGTCGCCGCTCCGGCCGGCACCGAATCGCACCAGATCATCAATACCGGCGATGGAGAGCTTCGCTATCTCGGCATTTCGACCCTCGGGAGCGTTGATGTCGTCGACTATCCCGATTCTGGAAAGGTCGCTGTCGCCGCCGGCATCAAGAATGCCGATTTTTCCACGGCGACATTTAGAGGGATGGGCCGCATCCAGCCAGCCGACTATTTCGACGGCGAGGCGTGAAACTCATCAGAGGCTTAGAGAAGAACGGTAATGCTTGAGATCAAGAACCTGCACGTCAATGTCGAAGGCCGCGAGATCCTGAAGGGCCTTGACCTCACTCTGCCGCATGGCGAGGTGCACGCCATCATGGGCCCTAACGGCTCCGGCAAGTCGACGCTCGCTTACGTGCTTGCCGGCAAGAAGGAGTATGAGGTCACCGCTGGCACCGTTACCTGGAAGGGCAAGGATCTTCTCGCCATGAATCCCTCCGAGCGTGCCGTGTCGGGCGTATTCCTCGCCTTCCAATATCCGATGGAGATTCCCGGCGTCGCCACCATGACCTTCCTGCGTACCGCGGTGAACGCCGTGCGCAAGGCGCGCGGCGAGGCCGAGCTGTCGACGCCCGATTTCCTGCGGTTCGTACGCGAGAAGGCAAAGTTGCTCAGGATCGATCCCGAAATGCTGAAACGGCCGCTCAATGTCGGCTTTTCCGGCGGCGAGAAGAAGCGCAACGAGATCCTGCAGATGGCCCTGCTTGAACCTGCCCTTTGTGTGCTCGACGAAACCGATTCAGGTCTCGACATCGATGCCGTGCGCGTCGTTGCCGAAGGCGTGAACGCGCTGCGCGCGCCTGACCGCGCCATGCTCGTCATCACCCACTATCAGCGGCTGCTGAACTACATCGTGCCGGATCGCGTGCATGTCCTGTCCGACGGCAGGGTGGCGCGCTCTGGCGGACCAGAGCTTGCGCTCGAGCTTGAAGAGTCCGGCTACGCCGAATTCGAGGCCACGTAAGGGAGCGACGCCACATGGAGTTGCCGGTCCAGCAGTTCCGCACCAAGGGCGAGCAGGGCTTTCTCGACATATTCGAGCAGGCCGCCGACGCGCTTCCCGGCGCCCGCGATCCCTTCGTGTCCGGCTTGCGGCGGAAGGCCATCGAGGCTTATGGCCGGCTCGGCCTGCCGCATCGGCGCGTCGAAGCGTGGAAATACACCGACCTTCGTTCCCGCCTGTCCGACGCCTATCCGCTGCTCAGCGCGACGGGTGTGGCCGTTGGCGAGGCTGAGATGAGCAAAGCCATCGGCGGCGATTTCGCCGTGCTCCCCGCCTATCGCCTGGTCATCGTCGGGGGCGATCTCAGAGCCGATCTGTCAGACCTTTTGGGACTGAAGGCTGCCGGCGTCGAGGTGATCTCGCTCGCTCAGGCGCTGGAGAAGCCGTCTGCTTGGCTGAAAAAGACGTTGGGACATATAAATCCCCGCGAGGACGACCCCGTGCTCGCTTTGAACACGGCGCTAATGACCGGTGGCGTCGCCTTGCGCATCGGCGCAGACGTCACGCTCGACAGGCCCATTCATCTTATTCAGCTCGACGGCAAGGGCGAGGCGGCCTCGGCCGTGACGCGCAATGTGGTGATCGCCGAGCCTGGGAGCTCGGCCATGGTGCTGGAATGCTATGGCAGCTTCGGCAATGGCGGCTTGCAGCGCAATGCCGTGACGGAGGTCGTTATCAGCGACAAGGCGGCCCTTCATCACGTCAAACTGCAGCGGGAGGGGGGCGACGCCCTCCATCTCACCACCTGGCTGGTGAAGATTGGCGCAGATGCGCGCTATGAGGCGTTTCAGTTCTCGCTCGGCGCGGCACTCGCCCGCAATCAGATTTATGCGCAGTTCACCGGCGAAGGGTCCCAAGCCAACATTTCTGGCGCCTTTCTCCTACGCGACCGCCAGCATTGCGACACGACCATTCTGGTCGAGCACCTTGTTCCGCGTTGCGGCACCCGCGAGCTGCTCAAGGCCGTGCTCGACCAAGAGGCGCGTGGCGTGTTTCAGGGCAAGATCATCGTGGCGCCAGGCGCGCAGAAGACCGACTCCAAGCAAATGGCGCAGGGCCTGCTCCTGTCGGAAGGCGCTGAGTTCGATTCAAAGCCAGAGCTTGAGATTTTCGCCGACGATGTGGTGTGCGGCCATGGCTCGACCTCGGGCCAGATCAACGAGGACCTTCTGTTTTATCTCGAAGCACGAGGCATTCCTGAGCCCGAGGCCCGCGCGCTCCTGATTCAGGCCTTTGTCGGCGAGGCGCTTGAGCGCATCGAGGACGAGGGGCTGCGCGAGGCGTTTACCAAGGCCGCTGCCGATTGGCTCGGCGTAAGCACGGGCTGAAGGAGCAGGCAATGACCGTGCTCACACCCACTTCAAAGGACATTCAGGCGGTCAAGGCACCTTTCGACGTGGAGGCGATCCGCGCCGAGTTCCCGATTCTGTCGCAGAAGGTGCACGGCAAGCCCCTCGTCTATCTCGACAACGGCGCCTCTGCCCAGAAGCCCAAGGTCGTGCTTGACACCATTCAGCGCGCCTATGCCGAGGAATACGCCAACGTCCATCGCGGGCTGCATTATCTGAGCAACCTCTCGACCGCAAATTTCGAGAAGGCGCGCGAGACGGTGCGGCGCTTCATCAATGCGCGCTTCGACGAGGAGATCATCTTCACCCGCAATGCCACCGAGGCGATCAACTTGGTCGCCTCCTCCTATGGTGCTCCCAATATCAGGGAAGGGGACGAGATCCTCCTCACCATCATGGAGCACCACTCCAACGTCGTGCCCTGGCATTTCCTCCGCGAGCGCCAAGGCGCGGTCTTGAGGTGGGCGCCGGTATCGGACTCTGGCGAATTCCTGCTTGATGAGTTCGAGCGGCTCATCAGCCCGCGCACCAAGATGATTGCCTTGACGCACATGTCGAACGTGCTCGGCACCATCGTGCCGCTGAAGGAGGTAGTGAGGATCGCGCACGAGCGCGGCATCCCGGTGCTGGCCGACGGAGCGCAAGGGGCGGTGCACCTCCGCGTCGACGTCCAGGATCTCGATGTCGATTTCTATGCCTTCACCGGCCACAAGCTCTATGGCCCGACCGGCATCGGCGTGCTCTATGGCAAGAAGGAGCACCTCGAGACGATGCGGCCCTACCAGGGCGGCGGCGAGATGATTGGCTACGTGACCAAGGATGAGGTCACTTACGCCGCACCGCCGCACCGCTTCGAGGCCGGCACGCCCGCCATAGTGCAAGCGATCGGGCTTGGCGCGGCAATAGAGTTTGTCGAGAGCGTCGGCCGCGAGCGTATAAGAGCCCACGAGGACGTGCTGCGCGACTATGCCATGGGCCGCCTCGTCGAGCTGAATTGGCTGCGCATCTTCGGCCAGGCCAAGAACAAGGGCAGCATCGTCGCCTTTAACATTGACGGCGCGCATCCGCATGACGTGAGCACGATCCTCGACCGCTATGGTGTCGCAGTCCGAGCTGGAACCCATTGCGCCGAGCCGCTGCTCGCCCGCTATGGCGTGACCTCGACATGCAGGGCATCGTTCGCCATGTATAATACGGTCGAAGAGGTCGACCGCCTCGTGGAAGCGCTGCATAAGGCGCGTGAGATGTTTGCTTGAGGTCTAGAGACCAAATGACTGAGAAGACCCAGAAAGAGGATGTTGCCCGGGTGGGCGCCGAGCTTGAGACGGCGACAGCCGAAGAGCCTGCCGAAATTAAGGGTTGCGTCGGCGCGACAGGCGGCGAGGGCGCAGTTGCTGCCGTTGATGGGCCTAAGGGCGACGGCACCGCCATCCCGCCCGAAGAGCTTGAGCGGCTCAGGACTGACCTCATCGCGGCGCTCAAGACCGTGTTCGACCCCGAAATCCCGGTCGACATCTACGAACTTGGTTTGATCTACCGCCTCGACGTTGACGATGACCGCAATATCGAAATCGACATGACGCTGACGGCGCCGGGCTGCCCGGTTGCCGGCGATATGCCGGGCTGGGTCGAGAACGCCGTCTCTGCGGTGCCGGGTGTCGGCCAGGTGAAGGTCAATCTCGTGTTCAACCCCCCTTGGGACATGAGCCGCATGTCCGACGAGGCGAAGCTCGAGCTCAACATGTTCTAGGCCCTTGAAGCGCTTTCAAATCTGCCCCAACTTCACACCATGACCACGACCGTCCGTCCCCGCCCGCAAGTGATGAGCCTGACCGAAGCCGCCGCAGCGCGCATCCGCGCGCTGACTGCTGCGTCGGGCAAAGAGGTCGAAGGCGTGCGCATCGGCGTGAAGAACGGCGGCTGCGCCGGCATGGAATACACCATGGAATACGCCGAGGCGCGCGGGCCGCACGACGAGGTGGTCGAGGACAAGGGCGTCAAGCTCTTGATCGACTCCACTGCAGTGTTGTTCCTGGTCGGCACCGAGATGGACTACCGCACCGATCGGCTGCGCTCAGGCTTTGTGTTCAACAATCCGAACCAGACGAGCGCTTGCGGCTGCGGCGAGTCGGTCTCGCTCAAGCCTGCTGCGACCGCGGCTGAGAGCGCCGCCGTCCCCGAGAAGGCGTCTTAGAGCTAAGTCACCCGCACCGGGCGCATCATGAAGGCTGGGACGTGGTCGCCCATGCCTTGCGTCTTCCCGCGATTGGGTTGCGGCGCCGCCTTGCCGATCTGCTGTTCGGCAACGGCGTGCGCGACGTGTGCCGGCTTTGGCGCGTTGTGTTGCTTGTGCTGGTGTTGGTGGTCGTGCCGGAAATCAGGCCGGCGGTCTTCTCTGGAGTTTCCCGCAATACCGTTCCGTGGCGCCCCGTTTGCGTGAGATCCCTGTGCAGCCTGCACCTGCCGCTGCTTCTGACGTCTCGATCTCCCGCCCCTGCGATGCCGCCCGTTAGACCTTTGCTCGCTTCCGGTTCCATTCGTCTCCGACGGCTCTGGCGCCCCGTCGATCCACGGGATGTCCTGGCGGAGCAGCTTTTCGATGGCCTTGATTGCCTTGAGATCGCTTGAGGTTACCAGCGTCGCCGCGAAGCCCTCGCGCCCCGCCCGTCCCGTGCGCCCGATGCGATGCACGTAATCCTCCGGATGGATCGGCACATCGTAATTGAAGATGTGGCTTACTTCCGGGATATCGAGACCACGCGCTGCCACGTCGCTCGCCGCCAAAAAGTCGATGGTGCCGTTGCGGAAAGCGTCGAGCGTCGCCGTGCGCTGATGCTGGTCCATGTCCCCGTGCAGCGCCCCGACGTTGAACCCATGGCGCTGTAGCGAGCGATAGAGGATGCCGACGTCCTTCTTGCGGTTGCAGAAGATGATGGCGTTCTTGACGTCGATCTCCCGCATCAGCGCTCGGAGCGCCTCCCGCTTGCCGGCAGGATCGCCAGGGGCCTTTTTCAGCCTTTGCACGATGGTCGCTGCGGCGGTCGCTTGCGGAGCAACCTCTATGCGCTCGGGACTATGGAGGAATTTGTCGGCGAGGCGCTGGATTTCGGGAGGCATGGTCGCCGAGAAGAACAGCGTCTGGCGAGTGAAGGGGAGGAGTCTGCAGATGCGCTCGATATCGGGAATGAAGCCCATGTCGAGCATGCGGTCCGCTTCGTCGATCACCACGATCTCGACGCCATTGAGTAGGAGCTTGCCGCGCTGGAAATGATCGAGAAGGCGGCCCGGCGTCGCGATCACCACGTCGGCGCCGCGATCGAGCTTGCGGTCCTGGTCCTCGTAGGACACGCCGCCGATCAGGAGGGCCACGGTTAGCTTATGGTTCTTGCCGAGGATCTCGAAATGGTCGGCGACTTGGGCGGCAAGCTCGCGGGTCGGCGCCAATATCAGCGAGCGTGGCATGCGCGCTCTAGCGCGTCCGCGTTCGAGCCGCGTCAGCATCGGCAGAACGAAGGAGGCCGTCTTGCCGGTCCCCGTCTGGGCGATGCCGAGCACGTCGCGGCCGGCGACGGCGGCGGGGATGGCTTTCAGTTGAATTGGGGTCGGAGTTACGAAGCCTGCCGCTTCAACGACAGACAGGACTTTTGGACTTAAGCCAAGATTTGAAAAGCTCATGCGTTAGCAAAGTTTCCGCGAGGCCCGAAGCGCCTCGCGTGTTCTTTCTTTCAGGCGCTTAGATTTGCTGCAACGATTCGCAGGTCTAGCGCAAGACTCAACACTAAGCACTGTGGCCAACAGCCCTGCAGTGCTTGTCCCTCAAATAGGCGGCATCGCGCATTGGCGCAAGGGGCAAATGCACTTGAGAAAGTGACGCAGTGATGACGATTAGTCTTCCACTCCGGGCTTTTCGCCCTTGGCCAGAGCCTTGCCTTCGCTCGGAGCGCCGGCTCGAGGCGCTGCCTGCGGGGCGCCCTGGCCAGAGCCCTGCTCGCCGCTCTCAGGAGGCGCTTTCTCGACGGTGTAAGTGCCGGGTTTGGTCGCTTTGATGAGGAGCGAGATGTCCTTGTCTTCTTCGACATCGTAGGAGCTGA
>DASSLP010000193.1:0-25372 GCA_035689365.1 Methyloceanibacter sp. | reverse complement strand
GAAATCGTCAAAGGCTACGAGTACGCCAAAGGGCAGTACGTCCTAATAGACCCCAAAGAGATTGATGACCTGAAGCTTGAGGCGAAACACACCATCGACATGGTGCGCTTCGTTGACGAGGACGAGATAGATACCCGCTATTGGGAGAAGCCTTATTACCTGGTCCCAGATGGTGACGAAGCTGATGAGGGCTATACCATCATGCAGCGGGCCTTAGCCGAGACAAGCAAGGTCGCCATTGGCCAACTCATCATGGGAGGGCGGGCACATCTGGTTGGCATCAAGGCGCTGAACGGCGGATTGATGCTTTCCATCCTTCGCTATGCCGATGAACTTCGTGACCCCGCACCGTACTTCGAGGGCATCAACACCAAATCGGAGGCAAAAGCAGTCGGTTTAGCTAAGGAGTTGATTGAAGCGGTGAGTGGACGCTTCGAGCCTGAAAAGATACCCGACAAATATGCCGAAGCGTTGCGTGAGTTACTAAGCGCCAAGATCGAGCGGCGGGCACCTCAAATCGGGGTTGCGACTGGCAAGGCACCTGAAGTCATCAACATCATGGCGGCTCTTAAAGAGAGCATGCAGGCAAAGGGACGCGCCAAGGTACGAGACGCGGTGAGGAAGCGAATGGGCAAGCCTCCGAAAGAAGAAGAGCCAAGACCCAGAGCGTTACGACCAAGGCCAAGCCCGCGCCGGACGACGCATTGAGGCCAAAAAAAGCCCCGGCGACTGGCCGGGGCTCATGCGTCTTTATTGGACCTGACCTTAGGCCTTGCACTCCTTCATGCTGGCCATGGCCTTCTCAGCCTCTTCCTTGGACTTGTATTTTCCCATCATCTTCATGCCTGCTTTCATCTCGGTCATCACCGAGCAGGTGTGCGTGGTGGTGTCGAGGCCCACATAATAGACGCCCGACTCTAGGGCCAGAGCCGGGGTGGCAAACGCAATAACCAAAGCCGTCACGATATATTTGCTCATTGCTCTCTCCTCCTTGGTTTCCCCAACGGGATAAATGGGGGTGCGTCAAAATGGACTCTTAACGGGTGAGTCAGAACGCGCCTTGGGCGCTAAAAGCAATTTGCGGGGTGGTCCGACTCAGCCACATCCGCTCTCCTAAGTGCAACTGGCCTCAGGACGAGCCTCCTGGGCCATTTCTTTATTAGCACTGGAGTGTGGCTTTGCGTGGCGGTCTAAAAGCGCCTGATCAGAACTCCTGACGCCAAAAAGCCCCGGCGATTGGCCGGGGCTTCGGTCTCGACTCAAAGTAGGATGCTTACATCTTGGGCTTGCACTTGTTGGCGGTCGCGTCCCACACCCCGCCTGCTTTATCGCAGTCAGCCTTTGTTTTCGCAGTTGCCACGTCAGCGGCGAAAGCGGGCGCGGTGAAAGCTGCTGCGAGCCCAAGAGCAACAACTGCTGCAACTACCTTTTTCATAGACTCCTCCTTTTACATGACCGGCACTCATTGACCCATATTCAGGCCGGTACTCATAAGACTTATCTTGTCAGGCAGTTCCCCCGCAGGGAAAGTCGCGCGCTAGAGTTTTGTTAGCGGGGGAGTTAGCAGAAACGGCCTAAAATACCTGAAATTGGCTGTATTCCAGTGCTTCTTGTAGATTATGGCGCGTCAAAAAAAAGACGGCTCGCACTTTTCCGTTGAAAAGCCGGAAATCTCAAGCCGCCCGATCCTCGTCTTCAAGCACAATTTGCCTTGAAAACCGGCAGGACAAGAATGGACGCCAAAACCAGAAAGCGCTGCCCCTGGAGGCGGCGCTTTCGTTCAGGCCTACATCATATCCATGCCGCCCATGCCGCCGCCCGGCATATGGACATGCTCATCCTTCTTCTTTGGCGCCTCAGCCACGCCGGCTTCGGTAGTGACGAGAAGGCCAGCGACAGAAGCCGCATCTTGCAGCGCCGTGCGCACCACCTTGGCGGGGTCGATGATGCCCTTCTCGATCAGGTCGCCATACTCGTTGTTCTGAGCGTCGTAGCCGAAGGAGGCCGACCTCTGATCGGTCAGCTTGCCGACCACGATCGAGCCCTCGACGCCCGCATTCTCGGCAATCTGCCGGATCGGCGCTTGAAGCGCGCGGCGCACAATGTTGATGCCGGCCTCTTGGTCTTCGTTCTCGCCCTTAGTCTTGAGCGACTTCGCGGCCCAGAGCAGCGCCACGCCGCCGCCCGGAACGATGCCTTCCTCGACCGCCGCGCGCGTTGCATTCAGCGCATCGTCGACGCGGTCCTTCTTCTCCTTGACCTCGACCTCGGTCGCGCCGCCGACCTTGATCACAGCAACGCCGCCGGCGAGCTTCGCCAAGCGCTCCTGCAGCTTCTCCTTATCGTAGTCCGAAGTCGTGTCCTCGATCTGCTGCTTGATCTGGGCAATACGAGCCTGGATGTCGGCCTTCTTGCCGGCGCCATCGATGATGGTGGTGTCGTCCTTGGTGATCGACACCTTCTTTGCCTTGCCGAGCATGTTGACGGTGACGTTCTCGAGTTTGATGCCGAGGTCCTCGGAGATCAGCTCGCCGCCGGTAAGCACGGCAATATCCTGCAGCATGGCCTTGCGGCGGTCGCCGAAGCCCGGCGCCTTCACGGCAGCGACCTTGAGCCCGCCGCGGAGCTTGTTGACCACGAGCGTGGCCAGCGCCTCACCCTCGACGTCCTCGGCAATGACGAGCAACGGGCGGCCAGACTGCACCACCGCCTCGAGCAGCGGGAGTAGCGACTGGAGGCCCGACAGCTTCTTCTCGTAGATGAGGATGTATGGGTTCTCGAGCTCAGCCACCATTTTCTCGGCATTGGTGATGAAATAGGGCGAGATGTAGCCGCGGTCGAACTGCATGCCCTCGACGGCTCGCTGTCGAGACTCTTGGCCTCCTCGACCGTGATCACGCCCTCATTGCCGACCTTCTGCATGGCTTGCGCGATCATGTCGCCGATCGCCCTCTCGCCGTTGGCGGAAATGGTGCCGACCTGGGCGATCTCGGATGAGCCCTTCACTTTCTTTGACTGCTTCTTGATCTCGTCGACGACGTCGGTCACCGCCTTGTCGATGCCGCGCTTGAGATCCATCGGGTTCATGCCGGCAGCCACCGCCTTCAGGCCTTCACGTACGATGGCTTGCGCCAGCACCGTCGCGGTGGTGGTGCCGTCACCCGCTGAGTCGTTGGTCTTTTGTGCGACCTCCTTCAGCATCTGTGCGCCCATGTTCTCGAACTTGTCCTCGAGCTCGATCTCCTTGGCCACAGTGACGCCGTCTTTGGTCGAGCGCGGCGCACCGAACGACTTCTCAAGGACGACGTTGCGGCCCTTGGGCCCGAGCGTGATCTTGACCGCGTTGGCCAATACATCGACGCCGCGCATCATCCGCTCGCGCGCGTCGCCGGAAAACTTCACATCTTTAGCTGCCATTTGAATTCGCTCCGGTGTTCTTTAGGTCTGGGGTAGGGGCCGGGCTTAGCTGAGGATTCCCATGATGTCCGACTCCTTCATGATGAGGAGCTCATCGCCGTCGATCTTGACCTCGGTGCCGGACCATTTGCCGAACAGCACCTTGTCGCCGGCCTTGACTCCCATGGGCTGGAGCTTGCCGTCCTCGCCACGGGCGCCTGGGCCTGCGGCGATAACTTTGCCGGTCTGAGGCTTCTCGGCTGCGGTGTCCGGGATGATGATCCCGCCCTTGGTTTTGTGCTCTTCCTCGAGCCGCTTGACCACGACGCGGTCGTGCAAGGGTCTGAATTTCATGGATATTGCTCCTGGAGGATGAATTCGCCGCATTTTAGCACTCACGCAAAAAGAGTGCTAATCAGCGCGCTTTTAGCCGCGTGGCAAGCGCACTGTCAAGCAAGGGCAATTGCGGTCAAAGGCCCCGAACGTCAAGCCCGCGAGCGCTTTTTCTCGCTGTCCATAAACGCGAGCGCCGATGCCGGGTAACGCTCTCCGGCGGCAGCATCGGGGGGCACCGCACGCGCGAGCGCGGCAAGATCGTCGGGGGACAGTTTCACGTCGATCGCACCGAGGGCCTCGGTGAGACGGTCGCGCCGCCTTGCACCGACGAGCGGCACGATGTCTTTGCCCTGCGCCGCGACCCAGGCGATGGCGACCTGCGCCACCGACACCCCGATCGTCTCGGCGACGCCGCGTAGCTTTTCCACCAACGCAAGATTAGCGTCGAGATTGGCGCCTTGGAAGCGAGGGGCGTTGCCACGGAAGCCACGCTCGCCTTCGCGCGCCTTAGACCAATGGCCGCTGATCAGCCCGCGCGACAGCACGCCGTAGGCAGTGATGCCGATCCCGAGCTTACGGCAGGCGGGAAGGATCTCGCTCTCGATCCCGCGCGAGATGAGCGAATACTCGATTTGCAAATCGCTGATTGGATGAATGTCATTGGCGCGCCTGATGGTGTCGGCGCCAACCTCGGACAACCCGATATAACGGACGTAGCCTGCCTTCACCATCTCTGCGATGGCGCCGATCGTGTCCTCTATCGGCACCGCCGGGTCTAGGCGCGAAGGACGGTAGATGTCGATATAATCGGTGCCGAGCCGGCGGAGCGAATAAGCGAGAGATGTCTTCACCACTGCAGGCCGCGCGTCATAGCCGATCCAATTTCCAGCCGCGTCGCGCAGCGCTCCGAACTTGACGCTGATCACCACCGAGGAGCGGTCGCGACCCTTAAGCGCCTCCGCGATCAGCATCTCGTTGTGGCCCATGCCGTAGAAATCGCCGGTGTCGAGCAGAGTGATGCCCGCATAGAGCGCGGCATGGATGGTGGCGATGCTCTCGCTGCGGTCGGCGGGACCATAAAGGTCGGACATGCCCATGCAGCCGAGGCCGATGGCCGAGACCTCGGGACCCTTAGTACCAAGCTTGCGATGGACCATGGAATAACTGCTCCTTGAGATAAAACGCGGGAGCTCCGTTCCCCGTTCGCCAAGGCACTAAGAATTCAATGCCGTGACAGGCGGTAACTTTTCAGCTTCGATCGCAACGCCTTGATCACCCCATCGATCTTCTGGTCGAGCAGGGCGCCGAACTGCTTCAGCTCAGGTTGACTGAGTGTCGCAAGAAATGAAGAGGGACGGTCATAGCTGATGGCGCCGCCATCGCCGGTGTCGAACAGCGCGACGCGAAACGGCACATAGAAGCTCGCGCGAATATCGATGGCAATGATCTTGTCGGCGATGACAAGGATTGCAGACGAGATAGAGCATGCAGCGCTTCAGTTTGCCTGATAGCGAGGTGATCGCACCCTGATTGGCACCGGCGACGATCATGAGTCCATGTGTGCCACCAAGCCGCTCTAGCTCTTTTTCCACTTCGCTCCACGGCGCGCGGCGTTCCACCAGCGCTTTGGCGGCCGCCGGATCGAAGCGTCCGAGCTCAGCCTCGAATGCGGCGACGAGTTTTTCGTAGGGAACTCCCGTGGCGACAGTCACATGCTCGATTGCCGCCCTCGAGGGCTGGACCGCAGCTGAGGCGTTACTGTTGCTCATGATGAACTCGCTTGGATTACAAGGGCCCAGCCTTATTTGATCATAACAGGGGCGAAGGTCGAGACCGTGCGACGTTTGCAGCTGTCACATGCACTTCGCCGTCCGAGCTTGTTGCACGAGGCGCATGCCTTGGCCTTGCCGTATGGGGCTGGTATCAACAAAAGGGCAGGGGGCTGCCAAATTAGTATTGCCTTACAGGGGGCTGTCGCCGCATGATTTTTACCGGGGGATGCGGGTTTGGCGAGCACCGTGACCATGGCCTCTAGGCAGAGCAGTTCCTCAGGGCTAGCCATGCTTGACGTGGTCGTTCTGATCGCCATGGCCGTCACGGCAGTCGCGTTTGCGACCGGGCTCGTCGTTCATTCCGGCATCGCCTACGTCCCGGCGGTGATTGCTGCCGCGGCGCTCTATATGGTGATGGCCGCGTCCTATCTCATGATCGCGCGTTCGACGAAATCGGCCCCGGTGACCGACCGCTTGAACGAGCTCGAAGAAGCGCTCGAGATCATCGACGCAGATTTGCAGCGTGTCGACCGTGTCGAAGACGACGTGGCGAGGCTCGACCTCCTCAACGACCGCGTCGAGCGGCTCGATCAGGCCGTCACCCAGGGCGGTCAGGGCGCTGGCGGGATCGGCCGCTACGAGCAGTTTGCCTCCGAGTTCGATGAGGTTCACAGCAAGATCGACGGCCTGCGCACCGAGCTCGAAGGCGAGGCAAGAAGCCATCGCGACAAGATCGCCAGCGACTTACGAACGCTGGAGGGCCTCATCAAGCAGCTCTCGCGCGAAGTGGCAGCGGCCACTGGCGGCACGACGACATCAGCGTCCGCCCCGACCCCGGCCCCTGCCGTCCCGGTTGCGGCTCCGATCCCTTCGCTCGCCGCCGAGCTTGACGCGGAAGACGACGAAGACACGCCCGCCGGCTTCGAGGCCGCCGAGACGCTGACCATTGTCGTGGAGGAAGAGCTGTCGCGCGAGGATGCTCCAACGACCGTCCGGCCTGCCGCGTTGAAAGAGGAAACTGCCACGGCCGAGCCGGCGCGGAGCTACAGCGATAGCGAGATGCTCGACGTCGTAGCGCAAGCCCTCGAGAACGGCCGCGTTGATCTTTACCTCCGCCCAACCGTAACCCTGCCCGAGCGGAGGCCGCGCTATTTTGAAGCTTTGACCCGCATCAGGACCAGGTCCGACGAGCTGATCACACCCTCCGCCTACCTCTCGGTGGCGGAAAGCTCCGGCATGATTCCCCTGATCGACAACGTGCAACTGGTGAAGAGCGTGCAGGCGCTGAGGCGTCTTGGCCCGAAATCAAGGATCAAGGGATTCTTCTGCAATATCTCGGTGCGCACGCTTCTCGATCCGGAGTTCTTCCCCGAGCTGGTCGAGTTTATGGAGGAGAATTCCGGCTTGAGCGAAAGCCTGATCTTCGAGGTGAACCAGCCTGCGATTCTTGCCCTCGAGACGTCGGAACTCGGTTCGCTCGATACGCTCGGCGCGCTCGGTTACCGCTTTTCGCTCGACCATGTCAGCGATCTTGACGTGGATTTCGCGGGGCTGCGCGATCGGCACTTCCGCTTCGTCAAGGTCGACGCCAAGACTTTTCTGCACGACATGGAGGTGCGGGGCAAAGGCCTGCCCGGTGCCGACATGAAGAGCTATCTCGACACCTTCGACCTCAAGCTGGTCGTCGACCAAGTCGACGACGAGGGCACCGTAGCCAAGCTCCTCGACTACGGCGTCGACCTCGCGCAAGGCAATCTGTTCGGCGCGCCCAAGCCGGTGAGCCCAGCCCTGCTACGCGAGCTCGAAGAGGCCGATGCGGCCTAAGCGCCGCTGGCAGCTAAATCAGGAGAGCAGCGGGCTACTGATAGGGGAAGTAGCGCATGCTCGGCGGCCACAATGTCTCGGGAAAGCGCCGCTGCAGCTCGCGGATCTCGTCACTCCCACCGTACGGCATGGCGCGATAGGAGCGCACAGAATAGTCCGGGCCATAATAGTCCTCGACATAGAGGGACTGGCGCTGTGCGCGCCTATAGCCGGCATCCTCGACCTGAAGGCCGGGGCTGGTCAGGCCCGAAGTGGCTTGAATCGGCGTGGCACTTGCCGTGCTCGCGGCCGCAAAGAGTCCAAGACTAAGGCCAACTGCGGCCATGGGAGCTAAGGTTTTGAGGGGGTTGGGCATGTGTTCCATCTCCTTATGCCGTCCCCTCCTCGGCGCGCGGGATGTGGGGGGCAAAAGGGGCGCGCGCAAGCCCGCCAAGATCACAACGAAGCGATCTGGTCCGCATGCGAAAACCAAAATAGCGGGACAAATGGCTTAATCCCGCGAGCTTGACCCTTAGGCTGCGAGCCTCTAACCGAGCGGCATGACACTG
Source organism: Methyloceanibacter sp. (assembly GCA_035689365.1). Classification (GTDB taxonomy): domain Bacteria; phylum Pseudomonadota; class Alphaproteobacteria; order Rhizobiales; family Methyloligellaceae; genus Methyloceanibacter. The sequence continues at coordinate 17,496 of DASSLP010000193.1, read as the reverse complement.
ATCGCTCCAACCATCCCGGTTATTTCCTCGATCAAGGAGATCGGTCCGCGCTATCGCGCCTGGCTCGTCGATATCTGGGGCGTGATGCATAACGGCCATCGTGCGTTCCCCGGCGCGATCGCCGCGGCGGGCAATTTTCGCGCGGGGGGCGGCATCGCAGTGCTCCTCTCCAATTCGCCGCGTCCGACTCCAGGAGTGCAGGAACAGCTTCGCCGCCTCGGCGTGCCCGATGATGCATATGACGTCACCGTCACCTCTGGCGATCTCACCCGCTACGAGCTTGGCAAGCACAAGGACGCGACCGTGTTTCACCTCGGGCCCGCGCGCGATCTTCCCATCTTCGACGGCATTTCTGTGAGGCTCGGCACCCCCGAGGACGCAGAGCTCGTGGTCTGCTCCGGCCTGTTCGATGACGAGACCGAGACGCCTGAGGACTATGTTGAGCTGCTACGGAAGCTTGCATTGCGCAAGCTCCCGATGATCTGCGCCAATCCAGATCATCTCGTCGAGCGGGGCGACAAGCTCGTCTATTGCGCCGGTGCGCTCGCCGCGATCTACGAGACGTTTGGCGGCAGCGTGCTCTATGCCGGCAAGCCGCACCCGCCGATCTATGAGCTTGCGCTCAACACGATCTCAGACCTCGCTGGGCGGAGCGTGACCAAAGCCGAAGTCCTTGCCATCGGCGACGGGGTCAACACCGATATCGCTGGCGCGGGCAGATTTGGGATTGACTCTGTGTTCGTTGCAAGCGGGCTGCACGTGCCGGCGAACAGTGGCGGCGAAGCGGGGCCTGAGACGCTCGATCAGCGGCATCTCGCCGAGCTGTTCGCCGACGCCAAGCGTCGGCCGCTTGGGGCCATGCGCGCGCTCGCGTGGTGACAGGGAACCATCGCCTCGGTGGCGATATTGCACTGCAGCAAACGCTTAGCTATTTTGCCCAGGAACAAGCAGACCAGCAGGGAAAATCACATGACGAAGAACGGGAACGGCGCCAGCGGCCTCGGCCATGGGTACTATTTCGAGGATCTCTCCGTCGGCATGGAGGCAAGCGTCTCCAAGAAGATCACCAACGAGGATGTTCTGGCTTTCGCCGACCTCTCAGGCGACGTCAACCCGGTTCATCTGAGCGACGATTTCGCTGCCCACACCATCTTCAAGAAGCGGATCGCCCACGGTTTTCTCACGGGAAGCCTGTTCTCCACAGTGCTTGGGACGAAGCTGCCCGGTCCAGGCTGCATCTATCTTTCGCAAAGCATGAAATTTAGGGCGCCGGTCTATATTGGCGATGAGGTGGTGGCCACGCTCAAGATCACTGGGCTTGATACGGAGAAGGCGCGCGCCACGCTTGCTTGCGACTGTGCCGTAAACGGGAAAACCGTGCTCGAGGGCGAAGCGGTGATGATGGTCGACCGCCGCGCGCCGCGCCAATAGGCCGAGATCGAAGGATGGACCATGGACATTGTCCGCTTGTGGCGGGACGTGCCGCATACGCTACGAGGCGCGGCGCTCGCCATCGGCAATTTCGACGGTGTTCATCGCGGCCATCAGGCGGTGCTTGGCGAAGCGATCCGCATTGCTAAGAGGGAAGGGCGCCGCTCAGGCGCCGTCGTGTTCGATCCGCATCCGCGCGAGTTCTTCGCGCCCGGCCAGCCTCTCTTCTATCTGACGCCGCTTCCCCTGAAGCTCGAGCTTCTTGAGGCTCTCGGCCTCGATCAGACCTTTGTTATCCCCTTCGATCAGGCGCTCGCCTCATTGAGCGCTGAAGCCTTTGCCACTGACGTGATCGCGGCAGGGCTCGGAGCAAGTCACGTGGTGGTGGGGCACGACTTCTCCTATGGCAAAGGCCGCACCGGCACGACAGACGAACTCGCAGCGCTCGGCCGCACGCTCGGCTTCGGCGTCGATGTGGTTTCGCCGGTAGGTAGTAAGGACAGCGTCTTCTCCTCGAGCAGCATTCGCGAGCATTTGCGCAAAGGAGAGGTGAGGGAGGCCGCAGACAAGCTTGGCTATTGGTGGCGCGCATGCGGACGCGTCACCCCAGGCGCGGGCCGCGGCAAAGGTCTCGGCTTTCCAACGCTCAACTTTCCGCTAACCCCGGGCCAGGACGTGCACCACGGCATTTATGCCATGCGTGTCCACCATGACGGCGGCCGCTCCGACGCCGCAGGTTATGTGGGCGTGCGCCCGACCTTTGGCGAAGAGCAGCCTGTGCTCGAGGCCTATCTCCTCGATTTTGCCGGCGACCTCTATGGCAAGAAGGTCGAGGCTGAATTCATCGCCTTCCTCCGTCCGGATCAGACCTTCGCCACGCCGCAGGCGCTGGCCGAGCAAATGCGAACGGATAGCGAGCAGGCGCGCGGGGTGTTGAAGAGCATCGATGCCGATGATCCGATGCGCCGCTTTCCTCTCGGCAGGGCGCTTGCGCGCACAACCGAAACTATTTGATCTCGAACGGCAGGTCGGCGCTCGCCGTCTTGCCGCTATTTGTATCGTGCACCGTGAGGCCGAGGACGTAGGCGCCGGCCGGAGCCCCGGTCAGATTGATCGTCACATGCGCCATGTAGTCGATCGGCGTCTCGCGCGCGGTAAGCGCGAACTCGCCGAAGCCGTTCTGACCCCCGAGGACCTGCCCGTCTGGCGATCTCACTTGGAAATCGACCACGAGTTTTGACGAGACCTTGTCGCCGTCCTGCTGCCAGGTGATGCCAACCGGCTCGGTATAGACGATAAGCGGCTCTCCAGGCTTGAACACGTTGTTGGGGCGCGGATCGTAGATGGCGAACCCACCGGGCGCCTCGGTAACGAACAGAATGCGCCGGAAGCCGAGAGGGGCGCCTTTTAGCGCCGCAATAGTCGCAGCTCTCGCGCTATCGATTGCGGCAATCGACGGGTCGGGCGAGGCTGGCTGAGTCAAGCCGGCAGCTGAGGTAAACAGCAAAAGTCCCAATGCAAGATAGAGAGACCGCACCATGCCCGCTTCCCCCTCTATGCCTGAACGTTGTCGAGCATTTTAGCGGTTAGTCCCGACCATGGCGACTAGGCCAGGGCCGTTCCACGAGGTACACCCACTGGAATGTACGAGGCTCGGTTGCTAGAACGCCCGCGGGGATAGGCGGCCGGCAGGCGGCGGAAAGCAAATATATGGCAAGACAATCTAAGAGCGGCAGGGCAGCCGCCAAATCGGCGCGGGCTCTCAAGGGAGCCCGTAAAGGCCTCGCGCCAAAGAGGAAAACGGCCGAGGCCACTGCAAAACCTAAAACTCGTGGCGCCAAGCTCAGAGTCAAGGCCGCCCCGAAGCCGAAGCCAAAGGCGGCGCCGAAGTCGCGCTCAGCATCAAAGGCCAAGCCGAAAGCGGCGCGTGCTCGCACCGCGAAACGTCGTGCCCTGGCGAAAACCAAAGCGAAGGTCAAACCCAGAGCTTTGCGCGCATCGGCAAGGCCGCTTGAAACGCAGCGGCCCCAGTCGCTAATGAGCCGTCTCGAAGCGCAAGCGCTCGAAGTGCAAACCGGCCGCGATTGGAGCGCGACGCTGTTCCTGCCCAAGACCGACTTTCCGATGAAGGCCGGACTGCCTGAGCGCGAGCCTGAGCTCCTAAAGCGGTGGCGCGAGATTCGGCTCTACGACCGGCTTCGCGAGGAGGCCATGGGCCGCCCGAAATTTATCCTCCATGACGGGCCGCCCTACGCCAATGGCAACATCCATATCGGCACCGGGCTCAACAAGATCCTCAAGGACGTAATCAACCGAAGCCGGGCGATGATGGGCAAGGATGCGAACTACGTGCCCGGCTGGGACTGTCATGGCCTTCCCATCGAGTGGAAGGTCGAGGAGGAGAATTACCGCGCCAGGGGCAGGGCTAAGCCCGATCTCTCGGACTCCGCGGCGATGATCGCCTTCCGCGCCGAGTGCCGCGCCTACGCCGAGCATTGGCTCAACGTGCAGCGCGAGGAGTTCAAGCGCCTTGGCGTCGAGGGCGACTGGGACCACCCCTATACCACTATGAGCTTCGACGCCGAGGCTACCATCGCCCAAGAGCTGATGAAATTCGCCATGAACGGGCTGCTCTACCGCGGCTCGAAGCCGGTGATGTGGTCAGTGATCGAACAGACCGCTCTTGCCGAGGCCGAGGTCGAATATGCCGAGATCGAAAGCCCGGCGATCTGGGTGAAGTTTCCGGTCGAAAGCTATTCAGGCACCTCTCACGACATTGGCCCCGACGATGACGAGGTGCTGATTCCTGCTGCGCTCACCCACGCCTCCATAGTGATCTGGACCACGACGCCTTGGACCATTCCCGGCAATCGCGCGGTCGCCTTCTCGCGAAGCATCGACTACGGGCTCTACGAAGTGATGCATGCGCCAGATGAGAATTGGGCCAAGATTGGCGACAGACTGATCCTTGCCGACAAACTTGCTGATGAAGTGTTCAAGTCGGCGCGTGTGGAAGGCTGGAAACGGCTTGGCCATGTTCCTTGGTCTGTCCTCGACGGCATTACTTTGGCCCATCCGCTGCGCGGCAGAGGCTACGATTTCGACGTGCCGCTGCTTGCTGGCAAGCACGTCACCGAGGATACCGGCACGGGTTTCGTGCACACGGCCCCGGGTCACGGCTCAGAGGATTTCGAGATCTGGGAGGAAAACCGCGCGGCGCTGGAAGCACGTGGCATTGACACCAAGATCCCCTTCACTGTGGACGAGGCAGGCTTCTTCACCAAGGAGGCCTCCGCCTTCGAAGGGAGCCGCGTGATCGACGACAAGGGCAAATTCGGCGACGCAAATCACGCCGTGATCGCCGAACTCGTCCAAGCCGGCGCGCTGATCGCCCGCGCCCGCCATAAGCACGACTATCCGCATTCCTGGCGGTCGAAGAAACCGGTGATCTTCCGCGCCACGCCGCAATGGTTCATCGCCATGGACAAGGCCATCGAAGCGCGCAGCACGTTGCGCGCCCGCGCGCTGAGGGCGATCGCCGACACCCGATGGGTGCCTCCGCAAGGCGAGAACCGCATCAAAGGTATGATCGAGACGCGGCCCGACTGGGTGGTATCGCGACAGCGCGCCTGGGGCGTGCCGATCACCGTATTCGTGCACAAGGACAGCGGCGAGATGATCCCGCGCGCCGAGTTCAGCCATTCCGGCGAGCTGATCGAAAGGATCGTCGAAGCGTTCGGCAAAGAGGGAGCCGATGCCTGGTTCAAAGTGGGAGCGTGCGAGCGCTTTCTCGAAGGCTTCGTGGACAATCCAGCCGACTGGCAGAAAGTCGATGACATTCTCGATGTGTGGTTCGACTCGGGCTCGACCCATGCTTTCGTTCTCGAGAAGCGCACTGACCTCAGTTGGCCTGCCGACCTTTATCTCGAAGGCTCCGACCAGCATCGCGGCTGGTTCCAGTCCTCGCTGCTAGAGGCGTGCGGCACGCGCGGCCGCGCGCCTTACGACGCGGTGGTGACCCATGGCTTCGTGGTCGGCGAAGACGGCCGCAAAATGTCGAAGTCGCTCGGTAACGTGGTGGCGCCGCAAGACGTGATCCGCCAGTCAGGCGCTGAAATTTTGCGGCTGTGGGCGATGAGCTCGGACTACGCTGAAGACCTTCGCATTGGACCGGAGATCATCAAGGCGAATGTGGAGTCCTATCGCAAGCTTAGGAACACGCTGCGGTTCCTGCTCGGCAATCTCGCCCATTATCGTCCAAGCCTCTCCGTCCCTTACGCCGAGATGCCTGGGCTCGAGCGCTATATGCTTTCCCGCCTAGCCGAGCTCGATGAGGCGGTGCGCTCGGGCTACGACGAATTCGACTTCAAGCGCGTCTTCCATGCACTGCTCAATTTCGCCGTCAACGACCTCTCGGCCTTCTACTTCGACATCCGCAAGGACGCGCTCTATTGCGATCCCTATGACAGCGTGACGCGCCGCGCCACGCTCACCGTGCTCGACCAAATCTTTTCGGCACTTACCGCCTGGCTTGCCCCCATGCTTGCCTTCACCATGGAGGAGGCTTGGATCAATCGCTTTCCCAGCGACACCGGCTCAGTGCATCTCCGTCAGTTCCCTGAGATTCCTCGGCAGTGGTGTAACGAGAAGCTCGCCGAGAAATGGCGCAAGGTGCGGCAGGTGCGCCGCGTGGTGACCGGTGCGCTCGAGATCGAGCGCAAAGAGGGCCGCATTGGCTCTAGCCTCGAAGCCGCCCCCAAAATCTATGTAGCTGACAAGGAACTGCGCGGGGCGCTGCATGGCGTCGACCTTGCCGAAATCGCCATCACAAGCGGGGCGAAGCGTCTGATCGGCGAGGGACCAGATGGTGCCTTCCGCCTTCCAGACGTGCAGGGCGTCGCAGTCGTGTTCGAGCGCGCCAAGGGAATGAAATGCGCGCGCTCCTGGAAGATCCTGCCTGAGGTCGGCTCTGACCCCGAGTTTCCGGAGCTTTCTCCGCGCGACGCCGAGGCCGTGCGCCAGTTCGATGTGCGCCGCGCCGAGGCCGCCGAGTAGAACATGGGCGGCAGCCGGAATCTTCTCTGGGGGCCGTTGTCGCCGTATGGGCTTGGCGTCGCCGCCCTGACCATCGTCGCCGATCAGTTGCACAAGGCGTGGATGCTTTACGTGTTCAACATCGGCGCCAAGACTCCGGTCGCGATCGCCCCGTTTTTCGACCTCGTTCTCGTGTGGAACCAGGGCATCAGCTACGGCCTCTTGCCGCAGCAAGGCGCGCTCGGCCGCTTAGGGCTTATCCTGTTTGCCGTTGCTGCGAGCCTTGCGCTTGCGGTCTGGCTCGCCCGCCAGACTTCCCAGCTTGCCGCGGCATCGATCGGGCTGATCATTGGAGGCGCCATCGGCAATGCCATCGACCGTATCGCCTATGGTGCGGTGGCTGATTTCTTCTCGTTCCACGCCTTCGGCTTCGAGTGGTACGTGTTCAATATCGCCGATACCGCCATTGTTGCCGGGGTGTTGGGACTTCTGTATGAGTCACTGTTCAGGGGTCACAAAAAGGCCGGAAACCCTTCTAAAATGTAAGAAAATCCGGTGTTTTCCGGATATTGAGGGGAACATTGGGGCGCGTCAAATCCAGAACCCGCTCTGACCGCGCCTTGCGCCTTGCCGCAGCGCTTGCCGCCACACTTGCGCTTGGTGGATGCGGCGGCATCGAGTTCCAGGGCAAAGTGTTCGACTATATGGGCATCTCCGGCGACCGCACGCAGCCCGACGTGCACATGACCGAGCGCCCGCCGCTGCTGCTTCCGCCGAATACCAAGACTCTGCCTCCGCCTGGATCAGGCGTGGCCGTGGCTACCGCGCGCACCGACTGGCCGACCAATCCGGAAGTGACGACAAAGAACATCGCGGCAGCGAAGAAGGCCGAGCAGGCGAAGCAAGAGGCTGCAAGCGATCCGACCAATCCTTATGCCGGCAAGCCCACGCTTCTCGACAAGCTGTTCGCCCGCAACACAGATGGGGCGGCGCCGGTCGCCGACGTTCCTGAGCCCGACCCGTCAGACAAGAGGCCTGAGGATAACACCGCGACCGCCGCAAATACGAAGCCGCTCCCGCCGCGCGTTCCGGAAGAGATCACACCTCCGGCAGAGGATCCATTCCATCCGGACGCACCCGACAGCTATAAAGGCGTCTCATCTGGCAATGATGCCTCAAAATACTGAACGATAAGGTGAACGATAAGCACGCGCCCCGGTCGGGGACATTTCGCTTGAAAATGCCGGACCGAAGCCTGAAATGGGAGACCATGGATCCCCGCACCGGCCCTGACACGATCTTGCCCGGCTAGGCCCGCTGCCGCACTCCCGGTCCCGCTCTATGGTGATGTGGATGCTCGATCAACTTATGGCTGCGCTCGATCCGAGAGCGGGCCTCGTGGTCGCCTGCGCTAGCCTTGCTTCGGTTGCCTTTGTGGCCGCCGTTGAAGGGGCTTATGCCTCCGAGCGGGTGAGCGAGTTCAAGCTCGCCAACGGTCTCACGGTGGTGGTGATTCCAGACCATCGCGCGCCGGTCGTCACCCAGATGGTCTGGTACAAGGTCGGCGCTGCCGACGAGCCGCCTGGCTCGTCTGGCATCGCGCACTTCCTCGAGCATCTGATGTTCAAGGGCACCGACAAGATCCCGACCGGCGCCTTCTCCAAGATCGTCGCCAAGAACGGCGGTGAGGATAACGCCTTCACCAATCACGACGTCACCGCCTATTTCCAGCGCGTGGCCAAGGACCGCCTTCCTCTGGTGATGTCGATGGAGGCCGACCGCATGGAGAATTTGCGGTTGACCGAGGAGGACGTGAAGACCGAGCGCGATGTCATTCTCGAGGAGCGCCGCTCGCGCGTCGACAACGACCCTGGCTCGATTCTGCAAGAGCAGATGATGGCAGCGCTCTACGAAAACCACCCTTACGGAATTCCAATCATAGGCTGGAGTCATGAGATCGCCGCCCTCAATCGCGAGGACGCGCTCTCCTACTACAAGCGCTTCTATGCGCCCAACAACGCCATCCTCATCGTGGCTGGCGATGTCGAGCCGGACGAGGTCAAGAAGCTTGCCGAGGAGAATTTCGGCAAGCTCAAACCCAATCCTTCGCTCAACGGCCGCCATCGCCCGCAAGAGCCGGAGCACTGCACGCCGACTAAGGTGACGCTTGCCGACCCGCGCGCAGGCCGCACGACTGTGCAGCGCTTCTATCTCTCGCCAAGCTATGCCTCGGCCAAGTCAGGCGAGGCCGAGGCGCTCGATCTCCTGATGCGCATTGCAGCCTCAGGCTCGGTCAGCAAGCTCTACAAGAAGCTCGTGATCGAAGAGAAGAAGGCGGCGAGCGCCGGCGGCTGGTATTCGGATTCAGGCCTCGATTCGGGCAGGCTCGGCTTCTACGCCATCGCCGCCGAAAAGGTCTCGGCGGAGGGGCTGGAAAAGGCGATCGACGGCGTGATCGCCGACTTGCGCGAGAATGGTGTCACCCAGGCTGAGCTCGACCGCGCCCGCGCCTCATACATCGCCGAGTTCGTCTACACCTCGGATAGCCAGTCGCGCATGGCGCGTCATTATGGCTGGCGGCTCGCGACAGGCATGACCATCGAGGATGTGGAGGCCTGGCCCGAGCGGCTGAAGAAAGTGACCGTGGATGACGTAAAGGCCGTGGCGCAGAAATATCTCATCGACAAGAATTCCGTCACCGGCTATCTGCTGCCCGCCCCTGACCACACGAGCAGCATCGGTGCAAAACCGGCCCAGGCGTCAGGTAAAGGCAAGTCGTAGCCGAGCATGGAGATGCGCTTCTGGCTCCCGCCCTTTCTGCTGCGGCAAGGCTCGATTTTGGCAGCCGCAGCGCTCGTTTTCTCCACAGCTCAGGCTGCTGAGGGTGACGGCATGAAAATCGAACGCGTCGTAAGCCCCGGCGGCATCGAGGCCTGGCTCGTCGAGGGTCACACCAATCCGCTGATCGCCATCCGCTTCGCCTTCCGCGGCGGCGCGAGCCAGGACGATTCCGGCAAGGAAGGGCTCGCCTATTTCGTCTCGGCGATGATGGACGAAGGCGCTGGCGAGCTGAACGCGATCGCCTTCCAGGAGCGCGCGCAAGAGCTTGCCATGCGCATGGACTTCGACGCCGGGCGCGATGTCATGCTCGGCAATGTCCAGACGCTCACCGCCAACAAGGATCAAGTGTTCGATCTTGTGCGGCTCGCCATGACCAAGCCGCGCTTCGATGAGGACGCCATTGAGCGCGTGCGCGCCCAGATCCTCGCAGGGCTCAAATTCGACGAGAACGATCCCGAGACGGTCGCCTCGCTTGCCTGGGACCGTTTAGCCTTCCAAAACCATCCTTATGGGCGCCCGATCAAGGGCACCATCGAGTCGATCTACGCTATCACCCGCGACGACCTCAAGAATTATGCGAGGCGCGTCTTCGCCCGCGACAAACTGGTCATCTCGGTGGTTGGCGACATCGATCCCGAGACGCTGGGCAAAGCGCTCGACCGTCTGTTCGGCGACCTGCCGCTCCATTCAGAACTTGCACCTGTGGCCGACGCCAATCCGCCACTTGGACCGACGCGCGAGATCATCGAGATGGACGTGCCGCAATCAGTGGCGCAGTTCGGCCATCGGGGGATCCCCCGCAAGGACAATGACTTCATTCCGGCCTATGTGCTGAACTACATCATCGGCGGAGGCGGATTCTCCTCGCGGCTGATGGAGGAGGTGCGCGAGAAGCGCGGGCTTGCCTATTCGGTCTACTCGAACCTCTATCCCTATCAGCACGGCGCTGTGTTTGTGGGAAGCGTGGCGACCAAGAACGAGGCGGTCGGCCAGTCGCTCGAGGTGATCGAGAGCGAGCTGAAGCGGCTCGCCGAACAAGGCCCAACCGCCGAGGAGCTCGAGAACGCCAAGAGCTATTTGACGGGTGCCTACGCGCTCAGATTCGAGTCCTCATCGAGCATCGCTAATCAGCTCCTGTGGATCGAGATTGAGGATCTCGGCATCGACTATGTTAACAAGCGGAACAAGCTGGTCGAGGCGGTGACGCTTGACGACATCAAGCGCGTGGCTAGACGGTTGATCGAGGCCGACCGCCTCATCACCACCATTGTCGGCAAGCCGGTTGCTGCTAAGAGCACTGGCGGCGCTGGTTAGAGCTTCGGAGATTGTCATTCCCGCGAAAGCGGGAATCCAGTAACCACCGCGCAGGGAGTGCAACGAGGACCGGGGTTACTGGATTGCCCGGTCAAGCCGGAAATGACATGAGCCTGTCGAGACCGGCATTACGTTTTGATTGGAACGAGTCTCGCTAGGGTCATCACATGACGTTGTCGCAATCCGTTGAAGGCTGTCTCGAATCCGCCATCGGCAAATCGGGACTACCGCAAAGCTCCCTCGATAAGAATCTCGCCAAGCTCGAATCGCGGCTTCAGTCGCTGCGCGAGGCTTACGCCAAGAAGACATTGCCTTTGCTGCGCGTCCCCGAATGGCGCGAGGACATCACTGCGGCGCACGACGCCTACCAACGGCTCACCAAAGGTGCCCGCACAGTTGTTTTTTTCGGCACCGGCGGATCGAGCCTCGGCGGCCAGACGCTGGCCCAACTCGGCGGCTGGGCCATTCCCGGCGACGACAAGCACGGCAGCGAGGCGCGGCCCCGCACGCGCTTCTACGACAATCTCGATGCGCGCACGCTCGACCTTGCGCTTTCGGGTCTCGACCTCAAGACCACGCGCTTCGTGGTGATCTCGAAGTCCGGTGGCACCCCCGAGACCTTGGTGCAGATTATCGCCACCATCGAGGCCGTGCGTAAGGCGGGGTTAGAGGGCAGCATGCCGGAGCTGTTCCTCGCCGTGACGGAGCCCAAAGCTCCAGGCGTGAAAAACGGACTGCGCGCACTGTGTGAAGAATTCTCAATCCCGACGCTTCCCCACGATCCCGGCATTGGCGGCCGCTTCTCTGGCCTCACTAACGTCGGTCTCTTGCCAGCCTTCGCCCGCGGCCTCGATGTGGTGGCACTCAGGGATGGCGCGCAGAGCGTCATTCACGCGATGCTCAAGGCCAAGAGCGCTGTCGACTTCGCTCCGGCGATCGGCGCTGCGGTCGTGATCGGCCTCGCCAAGGAGCGCGGCGTGCGCGCCACGGTGATGCTGCCTTACAGCGATCGCCTCTCGCGCTTCGCTGCTTGGTATGTGCAGCTCTGGGGCGAGAGCCTTGGCAAGCAAGGCGAGGGCACGACACCAGTCGGAGCGCTTGGCCCAGTCGATCAGCACAGCCAGCTTCAGCTCTATCTCGACGGCGCTCCGCAGCATCTCATCACCGTTATCCGCGAGAACTGCGAGGGGCGGGGCCCTCGCATAGCGCCAGACCTCGCCAAGCTCGCCGGCGCCGATTATCTCGCCGGCCACGCCGCCGGCGATCTCGTTGTGGCGCAGCAGCGCGCGATTCCCGAGGCGCTGACCAATGCGGGCCGGCCTGTCCGTACCATCGACCTCGACACGCTCGATGAGCGCGCTCTCGGCGCGCTGATGATGCATTTCATGCTCGAGACCATTCTTTCCGCGCATCTTCTCGGCGTCGACCCGTTCGACCAGCCGGCGGTAGAATCGGGTAAAATCCTGACCCGCCGGTATCTTGCCGGCGAACAGGCAGAGGCCCAAAATGCCCGTACGACAGCTGCCGCCGGATCTCGTCAATCGCATCGCGGCCGGTGAGGTCGTCGAGCGGCCTGCGAGCGTCGTCAAGGAGCTGATCGAGAACGCGATCGACGCCGGCGCGCGCTGCATCGATGTTGCGGTTGCGGGCGGCGGACTTGGGCTGATCCGCGTCGCCGACGATGGCTCAGGTATGGCGCCTGACGATTTATCCCTTGCCGTCGAGCGACACGCTACCTCGAAGCTTGCTGGCGACGATCTCGCGCGCATCATGACGCTCGGCTTCCGCGGCGAGGCTTTGCCGTCGATCGGCGCGGTCGCTCGGCTCTCGATCCAAAGCCGTACCGCTGGCGCAGCCGACGCTTTTGCGATCGAAGTCGATGCGGGACGTAAATCGGGACTCAAGCCTACGGCGCTAGCTTGCGGCACCCGCGTCGAAGTGCGCGATCTTTTCTACGCGACCCCGGCCCGGCTCAAATTCATGAAATCGGAGCGGGTCGAGACCGCCTCTATCGCGGATATCGTCAAGCGGCTCGCGCTGGCTCATCCCGAGATTGCCTTCAGCGTGGCCACGGGCGAGCGTACTACGTTGCGGCTCGATGCTTGCCCGCCCGGCCTGATGGACCATGGCCTGTCGCGTCTTGGCCGCATCCTAGGGGAAGACTTCGTCAAGGATGCGCTTCCGGTGCTCGCGTCGCGTGGCGCGATCTCGGTCGAGGGCTTTGCCGGTCTGCCGACGCTGCACCGGCCGAACGGCCTCCAGCTTTATCTCATCGTCAATGGCCGCCCGGTGCGTGACAAGCTGCTGGCAGGCACGGTGCGCGCGGCCTATGGCGACCTCGTGCCCAACGGCCGTTATCCGATGCTGGCCTTGTTCCTGACCATGCCGCCCGAAGAGGTGGACGTGAACGTGCACCCAGCCAAGACCGAGCTCAGGTTTCGCGATCCTAATGCCGTACGCTCGCTCCTCGTCGGCGCGGTCAGGGATGCGCTTGGCACTGCTGGCCATCGTGCCACGGCCTCTCTGTCGCAGGCGGCGCTTGAGCGTATGGTGCAGCCCTCCGGTCGGCCTACGCCGCCGCAGGGCGTTAGCCAACACCACGCCCCCGCTAGTGCGCGGAGCTTCGGCTTTGCCGAACGAGCACAGGCGCCGCTTGCGCCTCTCGCCGAGCCTAGCGGCGACACACGCGGAAACGCTGCGACCGGTGATGCGCTTGTCGCCGACCACCCGCTTGGCGCGGCGCGGGCCCAGCTCCAGGACACCTTCATTATCGCCGAGACCGAGGACGCGCTCGTCATCGTCGATCAGCACGCGGCGCACGAGCGGCTCGTGTATGAGCGGCTGAAGCGGAGCCTTGCCAATGGCGGCATCTCGCGCCAGCTTCTCCTCATCCCCGAGGTGGTCGAGCTCGATAGCGAGGCCGCCTCGCTTCTCGTCGGCGCAGCCGCTGAGCTTGAGCGCCTCGGCCTCGTCGTTGAGGCTTTCGGGGCTTCCGCAGTGTTGGTGCGCGAAGTGCCAGGGCTGCTCGGCACCTGCAATGTCAAAGGGCTGCTGTCCGACCTTGCCGACACGCTCACCGAAGAGGAGAACGCCACCGGAAACCGCCTGCTTGCCGAACGGCTCGATCATGTGCTCTCAACCATGGCCTGCCACGGCAGCGTGCGGGCGGGGCGGAGGCTCACGCCGGAGGAGATGAACGCTCTGCTGCGCGACATGGAGAAGACGCCCTTCACCGGCCAGTGCAACCACGGGCGCCCGACCTATATCGAGCTCAAGCTCGCCGACATCGAGAAGCTGTTCCAGCGCCGCTGATGCGACGCGAGCTTACTTCAGACCGGCGCGCGCGTGGATAGCTCCACCTTCTCGCTGCCGCGGTGCCGCGTGACGCAAGCGGCAAGCGCGGCGATCGCATCTTTCGTGCCGGTGAGCCTGAAGCTTGCCGAGGCGCCTTCGGCAACGATGGTGAGCAGTTTGCCATGGCGGAGCGCATCCACCACCGGATCGGTACTTTCAAGGGGGATGAGGATGCCATGCACGTCGATGACCTTGGCGATTGCGGAGATCGGTTTGCGCGCGTCGGTCAGAAGAACGACAGCCTCGGTCGACCCCACGTCGAACTTGCGCCTCTCGTCGGCGAGCACGAGTCCCCAGTCGAAATCCTTGCTGATCACGAAGCCGAGCAGCACGCCGGTCCTGGACTGCGCTGGGTGCAGTCGCTAAATTTGCCGTCGCTGTCGTAATTGGCTTTTCCGCGCCACACGCCAGAAGTGAAGGCGCCCTGGTCGAGCTCTGCCGCGGCGAGGAGAGCCACGACCAGAGGCGCGAAGAGCAAGGCTCTCATTGTCATGGCAGTCCCCGCGCCGGCTTTCAGCAACCACGAACCGGGCCGCACGGGTTAAGGGCCAAAATCGTATTCGTTTCCGAGCCTTGCGATCGCGATCTGAGTGTCGCCGTAACGCCGCCGGTCGATCTCGCGAAAGAATGGAGGCCAGGAGATTGCAACGTCGGCGTGCTCCTCTAGCACGGCAATTGCTCCTTGTTCAGTCCACCCCCCATTAATCGCCTCCTCAAGTGCGCGTTCCCCGAGACCCTTGCCGTAAGGCGGATCGCAAAAGATGAGCTGAAACGGCTGAAGCGTGCCGGCCTCGCCGAGTTTGGCCGCATCGCGGCGCCAGATCTTGGTGGCGCCGGTCAGTCCGAGCGCTTCGACATTGCGCCTGATCGCAGCGCGTGCTGCTGGGCTCTCCTCGATGAACACGGCGTGGCGCGCACCGCGCGACAAAGCCTCTAACCCGAGCGCGCCCGAGCCAGCGAACAGGTCGAGCACGCGCGTCCCCTCGAAATCGAAGCGGGGAGGGCCGTGCTCGAGCACGTTGAACAAAGCCTGACGCACACGGTCAGAGGTCGGTCGAGTGGCGAGTCCCTTGGGCGCCTCGATGCGTGCGCCCCTGAACTTGCCGGCGACGATTCGCATCAGGCCTTCAGCCCGAATTCACGGGCAAGCTTCGGCCCGAGCTGATCAGAGAGCACGCGCCGCTTCACCTCCTCGATGTCGCCCTCGGCAAGATCGCCGAGCGCAAACGGCCCGAAGGAGAGGCGGATCAGGCGATTGACGGTGAGGCCGAGATGCTCGGCGAGCCGCTTCACCTCGCGGTTCTTGCCTTCGCGAAGACTAAGCGTGAGCCAGACATTGGAGCCCTGCTCGCGGTCGATACGCGCATCGACCGGCCCGTATCTCACGCCATTGATGGTGACGCCCGCGCGCAAACCATGCAGCGCCTGTTCGCTGACGCGGCCATGCGCGCGCACGCGGTAGCGCCTGAGCCAGCCGGTGCTCGGCAGCTCGAGATGCCGCGCGAGCGCACCGTCGGTGGTAAGCAGCAAGAGGCCCTCCGTGTTGATGTCGAGGCGCCCGACCGAAACCACACGCGGCAGATTTGGCGGCAGAGCATCGAACACGGTGCGCCGTCCTTGCGGATCCTTGTGGCTCGTAACGAGGCCGCGCGGCTTGTTATAGCGCCACAGCCGCGGCGCTTGTGGTGCAGGAAGGGGCTCGCCATCTACCACGATCTGGTCGTCCGCCGAGACGACATGGGCCGGCGTGGTCAGCACCTTGCCGTTGACCGAGACGCGGCCGGCTTCAATCCAGGCTTCAGCATCGCGGCGCGAGCAGAGCCCGGCATGGGCCATCGCCTTGGCGATGCGCATCGGCTCCCGCGGCCGGGGTACGGGCAGCCTCCGCCCGACTGACTTTGGGTCCTTACGCACCGCTTGACGCTCGCCTCGCTTCCCGCGCAGTTTGCCGCGCATGATAGCGAAGCTTGCAGACGCGGGCACAAGTCGCAAGGCGGCGCGGCCGATGGAGCTTGCGCTCGCCGAGGCCGAAGCGGCGCGCGATCTCGGCGAGGTGCCGATCGGCGCTG
Organism: Methyloceanibacter sp.; assembly: GCA_035689365.1. Taxonomy (GTDB): domain Bacteria; phylum Pseudomonadota; class Alphaproteobacteria; order Rhizobiales; family Methyloligellaceae; genus Methyloceanibacter. The sequence continues at coordinate 1,453 of DASSLP010000193.1, read as the reverse complement.
TAATCGTGAGCGCCGGTGGCGAGGTGTTGGCGCAGGCCGGTAACCGCACGCTCACCCTGCGCGATCCCACTGCGCATGCAGAGCTTCTGGCGATCCGCGCAGCGGCGGCCAAGCTCGGCTCGGAACGGCTCACCGCTTGCGACCTCTATGTCACGCTCGAGCCTTGCGCCATGTGCGTGGCGGCCATCTCGTTCGCCCGCATCCGCCGCCTCTATTTTGGCGCCGCCGATCCGAAGGGCGGGGCAGTCGAGCACGGTCCCCGGTTCTTTCAGCAGGCTACCTGCCATCATGCGCCCGAGGTCATCGGCGGCCTCAGCGAAACGCACGCCGCGGCACTGCTCAAGGAGTTCTTCGCCGCCCGGCGCTAGAATCCCGACTGCGGCGTCCAATAGCGCATACTGCGCGGATAGTTCAGTTGCGGGAACGCGCGCTGAATCGCCTGAGTTTCGTAGTCGCCCTTCTCGTAAGGCACGAAGCCGAAATAGAAGCTGTACCCGCCGGGCCGCCCAGGGCTGTAGTAATAAGGATAGATCGGAGGACGCCCACGCCTGAAGATTTGCGCCTGTTGGAGGACACTCGCACCACTTGCGGGATCGCTCACAAAACCGGGTGCGGCCGCCGCGGGCTCGAACCCGACGGGGAGCAAAAGGCTGCACAGCAGCGCCGTCGTGGCGGCAACACGAGCAAAGGTCCTGGTGTAGCCGAATAGACTTGGCATCTGCATCTCCGATGTTTACCCGACGGTAAGGGCAGACTCTCGCCCGAGCAATGATCCGCCAGAAAAAGGTGGCGAAAAAGGCATGGGTGTTTGCCGAAATGTCACTTTCGCGGGCACGACGAAAATTCTCACCGGGCCGAACCCGCGAGGCATGAGGGGGATGGCGCGCCGAAAAGCGCAAACCTATGGCTCGCGTCTCCTTGCGGAGACACGCTGGCGCCTCCCGGCGCGCCAATCGCGGACGTCTTGTCGGCACCGGGCCCTGCTTTTCGTCGCCGGCACCGCCGCGAATGGCCTGCCGGGATGTCAGCTAGCTCCTGGCGGGGACTACTAGTGGCCCCGGAGGGAGCTCCGATGCCGCCCGAGTGCCGGACTGTGCGTCAGCCGGCCCGCAGGCGCCGCAGCCCGTCCCGCCTCACGAACGCCTCATGATGCGCCCTTCAAGTGGACGAGGTGATGCGGAGTCTAAGTGCGATTTGGAGCCCGGGGATGGTCGACGAAAATCTTTCCTCTCCCCTGTGGGGAGAGGACGCAAGCGTAGCGAGCGGGTGAGGGGGTTTAGGACTAGAAGTGAGCGCCCCCTCACCCTGTTCTCCCGACTGCTCGCGTTCGCTCGCAGGGCGAACAGCCCTCTCCCCACCGGTGAGAGGTAAAAGGATCGCGGCGCTTGCAATCCCCAGGTGAAGACAAGAGAGCGAGGCTAGTTGGCTTGGACCTTCTTGTCGGCGCTGGTGT
>DASSLP010000192.1:0-10769 GCA_035689365.1 Methyloceanibacter sp. | reverse complement strand
AAGACCTTGGCAGGCACATTGGCCGATTTGCCCAATATCCTCGAATTCCACGTCTCGCCGACGGCGGACTAGTCGTTCATTCCGGCAAAAAAGGCGCCGGAAAACGTGGGGCCTATCCCCAAGCTGTCACATAGGCTTCGAATTGGTTTGCTAACCGGCGAGTGTTGTGGCCGAATCAGGTATCCGCGGACGGAGTGGTAAAGTGCCCCGCGGTCGCCCGGAGCGTGATCGCTCAGGAACTGCCAACCAGGCTCCCATGCCGATCAAGTCAACGTCAGGACGGTTTGCCGGCAGGTTTCGGGGGGGAGCCAGGTTTCCGGGCCTGATGTTCAGGCCGAACCAGGGAGGCATGTTTCCCTTCATGGGGCGCCGGCGCCCCAACGCCGGAGGAGTTCTTGCCCGCCGCTTTCAGCCCGCAAAGATCTATGGCCGCCTAGGCTCGCTCGAAGTGCGGCTCGCAAGAAAACGCGGCGAGATCAGGCGTGCCCAGCGGGTGCGCTACAAGGTGTTCTACGAAGAGATGTCGGCGGTTCCCGGAGCGCTCGCCATGCTGTCGCGGCGCGACGAGGACGCCTTCGACGCCGTGTTCGACCATTTGCTCGTAATCGATCGCGGCGATCCCAACGACGGGCGTCGCTGGCGGCCGTCCAAAGTGGTGGGGACGTACCGGGTGCTGCGCCAGGAAGTGGCGGACCTCTACGACGGCTTCTACACGCAGGGCGAATACGACATCGCGCCACTGGTCGAGGCCAGGCCCGACTACAGCTTCATGGAGCTCGGGCGCTCCTGCGTGCTCAAGGCTTATCGCAACAGGCGGACGCTCGAGCTCTTATGGCAAGGCGTTTGGTCTTATGTGCGGGAGCACGGCGTCGATGTCATGCTCGGCTGCGCGAGCTTCGAGGGCATCGATCCAAAAGAGCACGCCGAGGCCTTGAGCTTCCTCTACCACACGGCGCTCGCGCCGGAAGATTGGCGGGTCACGGCGCACCGTCATCTTCGTGTCGACATGAACATGATGCCGCGCGAGCGGGTCAATGCGCGGAGAGCGCTCAAGGCGCTGCCGCCCTTGATCAAGGGCTATCTCAGGCTCGGCGCCTATATCGGCGATGGGGCGGTGATCGATCATCAATTCGGCACCACCGACGTTCTGATCATCCTTCCGGTCGAAGCGATCAGGACGCGCTATTTCGCCCATTTCGGCGCGCCCGACGAGCTCGCGTCGGCCGTCGTGCCAGAGTTCGCTCAGGTCAATTAAGCCCTGGTTTGACGTGGGCTAGGGGCGCTCCTAAATTTGCCCCGCGATGCGCCATTCTGACGTCAACGAAGCCAAAGCCGCGTCGGAAGCCCCGGCCGGATTGCGCCAGCTAAACGAGCGCTCGCGCGAGATCTTCAAGCGCATCGTCGAGGCTTACCTTGCCACCGGCGAACCAGTCGGCTCGCGCAATTTGAGCCGCGCGCTGCCGATGACGCTGTCGCCGGCCTCGGTGCGCAACGTCATGTCGGACCTTGAAGGTCTCGGCCTCATCTACGCTCCCCACACGAGCGCGGGGAGATTGCCGACACATTCGGGCTTGCGCCTGTTCGTCGACGGACTGCTCGAAATCGGCGATATCAGCAACGAGGAGCGCAATCAGATCGAAAGCCGGATCGTCGGCGGTGGCAGGCGCCGCGCGCTCGACGATCTGCTCGGCGAGGCCGGCGAGCTGCTGTCGGGCCTCTCGGGTTGCGCCGGTGTCGTCCTAGTGGAGAAGCAGAGTAAACGGCTGAAGCAGATCGAGTTCGTCAATCTCGGGCAGGGCCGGGCGCTTGCTGTGCTCGTTGCCGAGGATGGCGACGTCGAGAACCGCATTGTCACCTTGCCCGATAACCTGCCGCTCTCCTCGCTGCATGAAGCGTCCAACTACATCAATGCCCGCATTAGCGGTCTCACTCTCGCCGAGGCGCGCATTCGCATCGAGCGGGAAATCGAGGCGCGGCGCGCCCAGCTCGACGAGCTCACCGCCCGCGTAGTGACCGAGGGACTCGCCACATGGTCGGGGGACGGCGACGAGCGCAAGAGCCTCATCGTGTGCGGCCACGCCCATCTGCTCGAGGACGTCAAAGCGATGGAAGACCTCGAGCGCGTGCGGCTCCTGTTCGAGGATCTCGAGACTAAGACCGACCTGATGCAGCTCCTTGGCCTCGCCGAGCGCGGCGAGGGCGTGCGTATCTTCATCGGCGCCGAGAACAAGCTGTTCTCGCTGTCCGGCTCGGCGCTCATCGTGTCGCCATTCGAGGATACCGAGCAGAAAATCGTCGGTGTGCTCGGGGTGATCGGCCCGACCAGGCTCAATTACGCGCGTATCATTCCCATGGTCGACTATACGGCAAGGCTGCTTGGGCGCCTTGTCCCTTGATTTTTGCAACATTACGGTCGATATCCCGCTTACTCCCGAGTGAAACAGCTTCGCCGAGCCGTCCATGCCCGACGACAAGACCGATCCGCGCGAGGCCCACGAGGATCAGCCGGCATCTGCCGAATCCCCGAAAGCCGAGACGCCAAATAACAACGCCGAGCCCGGCGCGCAGCTGGGCGTCGACCTAGAAGCCTTGCTCGCCGAGAACGCCGACATGCGCGACCGGCTGCTCAGGACAATGGCCGACATGGAGAATTTGCGCCGGCGCACCGAGCGCGAGAAGGCCGACACGGCGCGCTATGCTATCTCCAAGTTCGCCCGCGACGTGCTGACGGTCGGCGACAATCTCAAGCGCACCATCGAGCACGTGCCGGCAGAAGCCGCGGCGCAAGACCCCGCGCTCAAGAGCTTCCTTGATGGGGTGGAGATCACCGAGCGTGAGCTTCTGAACGTGCTCGAGCGTCACGGCGTCACCCGGATCGAGCCGCTCGGGCAGCGCTTCGATCCGAACTGCCATCAGGCGATGTATGAGGTGCAGAATCCCGACGTGCCGGAAGGTACGGTGGTCGATGTCATGCAGGCCGGCTACACGATTGGCGACCGCTGCTTGAGGCCCGCCCTTGTCGCGGTCGCCAAAGGCGGTGCCAAAGCGAGCAAGCAGCCGCAAACTGACGGCGACAGTTTCGGCACGCGGCGGCCCGCCAATGACGATGTCCCTGGCGGCGGAAAGCCGGGCGAGCCCGAGGTCATTTAACTTAAATTCCGTCCGCGCTCACTTGGGCTTGGTCACGCGACGCAAAGTGAGGTTGAAGCGCCCGCCTTCGGCAATGAGATCCGAAGTGCCTGGAATGATGCGGTCGATGCCGTGATAGGCAAGCCGGTCCGCTCCGCCCAGCATCACCACATCGCCTGACTTCAGTTCGAGCTTCTCTGTCGGGTCTTTGCGAGACGTCCCCCCGACGCGAAAGATTCCCGTGTCGCCGAGCGACACCGAGAGCACTGGCGCCGCGAAATCCTCTTCGTCCTTGTCCTGGTGCAGCCCCATCTTGGCGTCGCCGGCGTAGTAATTGACGAGGCAGGCATCCGGTGGAAACGGGTAATCGGTGACCCCCCGCCAAAGATCGAGCAGCATTTGCGGCATGGCAGGCCAAGGCTTGCCTGTGAGCGGATGCGTTGACTGATAGCGATAGCCGCGCTCCTTGTCGGTGACCCAGCCGAGCGGCCCGCAATTCGTCATGCGCACTGACATCTCCTTGCCCGAACGAGGCATAGCCGGCGTGAACAGAGGCGCCTCGGCGATGATGGCGCGGATCTCGGCGAGGAGCGCTATTTGCGCCTTTCGCTCGAGTTTTCCGGGAAAATATTGCATGGCAAGCCTTGCTCCGCCGCACCGCTGCCTTAGGTTCGCGGTATAGCGCGGCTGGCTCAGCATGAGGAGCGGGGCGAGTGGCGAGAGAGGCGCGGAGGGTCAATCCCGACGGCTATATCCACGCGCGGGACGCGAACGAATATCAGCGCCTGCGCGATCAGGCGCGCATGTGGCAGTCCGCGACCGAGGCGGTGCTTAACAAAGTCGGTCTTGGGCCAGGCATGAGCGCACTCGACGTTGGCGCAGGACCCGGCGCCGTCATGCGGCTGATGGCGAACCGAGTCGGGCCGCAAGGCCGTGTCACCGGCATCGAGATCGACGCCAAGCTTGGCGCCCAAGCTCTCGCCGACCTGCGGGCCGGAGGCGGAGCGGAGTTTCAGCTCATCGACGCGAACGTGCTCGACCTGGATAAAGTCCCTGGCGGTCCGTTCGACCTCACCTACTGCCGACTGTTCCTCATGCATATGCAAGACCCGGTCGCCGTTTTGGAGAAGATGCTGGAGTGGACCAAGCCGGGCGGCGTGGTGGCGGCGCAGGAGTTCGACTTCGGTGCGATCGCAATCGAGCCCCCGTGCCCGGCCATGGCCGAATTCAATCGCGTGTTCGAGGGCGTGTTCAGAGGCCACGGTCGCAACTTGCGGGAAGGGCGTCAGCTTCCCGCGCAATTCGAGGCCGCCGGCATCGGGCTGCCTGACGGGACGCTGACGGAGGCTAAGTACCTGCCGCTGAAAGACATGGCCGCTATGCTGATCGGCGTCTATCAGGGACTGTTCGCTTCGGCCGCTGAGCTTGGCATCGCCGACCCCACGAAAGCCGAAACCTTCAAGGTGGAGATGGCGGAGGCCGGCGAGGACGGACGCTATTACTGCCTCACGCCAATTCTCATCGCCGCTTGGAAGCGCGTCGCGTGAGACTCATCACCCGACCGCCTCTACGCACCCGCTTCTCCTTGCGGGCCATAGGGTTGCCACCTATATAACCGCGGAACGCCGCCGGTTGAGTCGGCGGACACGCCAAAATCGTTGGGGACCGACGGTTAAGTTACGCGCGAAGCCGGGTGCCGCACGCGGACCTGGGCGGTCTGCCGGAAAGAGAGGTTGTAAATGGCGAAAGTGATCGGAATCGATCTCGGCACTACCAACTCATGCGTCGCGGTGATGGAGGGGAAAAACCCCAAGGTCATCGAAAATGCCGAGGGCATGCGTACCACGCCATCGATGGTCGCCTTCACCGACGACGGCGAAATCCTCGTAGGACTTCCCGCCAAACGACAAGCCGTCACCAATCCTGAGAACACGTTCTTCGCCATCAAGCGCCTGATCGGCCGCAGATGGGACGACCCGATGGTCGAGAAGGACAAGAAGCTCGTTCCTTACAAGATTGTCCGCGCCTCCAACGGCGACGCCTGGGTCGAATCCCACGGCAAGCAATATTCTCCCTCGCAGATCTCGGCCTACATCCTGCAGAAGATGAAGGAGACGGCCGAGTCTTATCTCGGCCAGAAGGTCGAACAGGCGGTTATCACGGTCCCCGCCTACTTCAACGACGCACAGCGGCAGGCGACCAAGGATGCTGGCAAGATCGCCGGCCTCGAAGTGTTGCGCATCATCAATGAGCCGACTGCGGCTGCGCTCGCTTATGGTCTTGAAAAGAAGAGCGGCGAGACTATCGCCGTATACGATTTGGGCGGCGGCACGTTCGACATCTCGATCCTCGAGATCGGCGACGGCGTGTTCGAGGTGAAGTCGACCAATGGCGACACGTTCCTCGGCGGCGAGGACTTCGACATGCGCATCGTCGATTACCTCGCCAACGAGTTCAAAAAGGAATCCGGCATTGATCTGCGCGGCGACAAGCTCGCCCTTCAGCGCCTGAAGGAGGCGGCTGAAAAGGCCAAGATCGAGCTGTCATCCACGCAGCAGACCGAGATCAACCTGCCCTTCATCACGGCTGACAAGTCGGGGCCAAAGCACCTCACCATGAAGCTCACGCGCGCGAAGCTCGAGAGCCTCGTGGACGACCTCATCCAGAAGACCGTCGGGCCTTGCCAGAACGCGCTGAAGGATGCGGGGCTAAAGGCCGCCGAGATCAACGAGGTCGTACTTGTTGGCGGCATGACGCGCATGCCGAAAGTGGTCGAGACGGTGAAGAACTTCTTCGGTCGCGAGCCGCATAAGGGCGTGAACCCTGACGAGGTGGTGGCGGTGGGCGCCGCCATCCAGGCCGGCGTGCTGCAAGGCGACGTCAAGGACGTGCTGCTGCTCGATGTCACCCCGCTCTCGCTCGGTATCGAGACCCTGGGCGGCGTGTTCACGCGCCTGATCGATCGCAACACCACCATCCCGACCAAGAAGAGCCAGGTGTTCTCGACGGCAGAGGATAATCAGAACGCGGTCACCATTCGCGTCTTCCAGGGCGAGCGCGAGATGGCGGCCGACAACAAGCTACTCGGTCAGTTCGATCTCGTCGGCATTCCGCCGGCCCCCCGCGGCGTACCGCAGATCGAGGTGACCTTCGACATCGACGCGAACGGCATCGTCAACGTGTCGGCAAGCGACAAGGCGACAGGCAAGGAGCAGTCGATTCGTATCCAGGCATCAGGTGGTTTGACCGAGGCCGACATCAACCGCATGGTCAAGGAGGCCGAGGCCCACGCCGAAGAAGACAAGAAGCGGCGCGAGCTGGTCGAGGTAAAGAACCAGGCCGAGGCACTGGTCCATTCGACCGAGCGGATGCTTAAGGATTACGGCGACAAGGTCCCTGCCGGCGACAAGGCCCTGGTGGAGACCGCTGTGTCGGATCTTAAGTCCGCCCTCCAGGGCGAGGACCGCGACGCGATCAAGGCGAAGACAGACGCGCTTGCCCAAGCCTCGATGAAGCTTGGCGAGGCGATGTATCAGGCGAGCCAAGGTCAGGCGGCGGGCGGAGGGCCACAGGCTGCCTCCGGCGGTCCCGACGACAAAGTGGTCGATGTCGACTTTGAGGAAGTCAAAGACGACGACAGCAAGAAGTCGGCGTAACGAGAAGAGATGGCAGGCGCTCGGCCATTAGATGGCCGGGCGTTTTGCCCAACAGAAGAGGCTTAAGCGCCGCTTAACCCGGAGGCGGTGCAAGGGCCGGAGGGGCGATGGCAAAGCGAGACTATTACGACGTTCTAGGTGTATCGCGCGGTGCTCGTGACAGCGAGATCAAAGCTGCGTTTCGCCGTCTCGCCAAAGAGTGTCACCCTGATAGCTGCAACGGCGATCCCAACGCCGAGAAACGTTTCAAGGAACTCAACGAGGCCTATGAAGCGCTGAAGGATCCGCAGCGTCGCGCCGCCTATGACCGCTACGGTCACGCGGCTTTCGACCCGGGGCTTGGCGGCAGCGCAGGCCACGGCTTCGGCGCCGACTTCTCCGCGTCGATGTCGGCGATGTTCGACGATCTGTTCGGCGAGTTCATGGGTCAGCGCCGCCCGCGCCAACGCTCGGCGCGCGAGCGCGGCTCGGACCTCCGCTACAACATGGAGATCACGCTCGCCGAGGCTTATGAAGGCAAGACGGCGCAGATCAGAGTGCCGACCTCCGTCACGTGCGAGAGTTGCTCGGGCTCTGGGGCCAAGGCCGGCACCGCGCCGAGCACCTGCCGAACCTGCGGCGGCATCGGCAAAGTGCGGGCAAGCCAAGGCTTCTTCACCATCGAGCGCACCTGCCCGTCCTGCCAGGGACGCGGTGAGACCATCGATAGGCCCTGCCCATCCTGCAACGGCGCCGGCCGCGTCACGCGCGAGCGTACGTTATCGGTCACCATTCCCATTGGCGTCGAGGACGGCACGCGCATCAGGCTCGCCGGCGAAGGCGAGGCGGGGGTGCGCGGCGGTCCACCAGGCGACCTCTACATCTTCCTTTCGATCAAGCCGCATGAGTTCTTCCAGCGCGATGGCGCGGACCTGTTCTGCCGCGTGCCGATTGCCATGACCACGGGAGCTCTCGGCGGCCAGATCGAGGTGCCGACCATCGACGGCGGCAGGACGCGGGTGAAGATCCCGGAAGGTACCGAAAGCGGCAAGCAGTTTCGCCTCAAGGCCAAGGGCATGCCGGTGCTGCGCTCAAAGCAGCAAGGCGATCTCTACATCCAGGTCGAGGTCGAGACGCCGAAGAACCTGTCGCGCAAGCAGCGCGACCTCCTTAAGGCGTTCGAGGATGCCTCGAACCCCGACACCAGCCCGGCATCGACCGGGTTCTTCGCGCGGGTCAAGGAATTTTTCGAAGGCATCCGCGAGTAGCTCCTACCCTTGCACTTCGCGTTTGACATAGAGTGGCGCGGGCATCTGCACGCTTGAAGCAAGAGGGACAGCGAGATGCGGCTACTATTCTTCGCCGGCAGCACACGGGAAGGGTCTTACAACAAGAAGCTTGCGCAGCTTGGCCGCCACATTGCCGAGGCCAACGGCATCGAGGCCGTGTTTGTCGACCTCAAGGATTATCCCATGCCGCTCTATAACGGCGACCTCGAAGCCAAGGACGGTCCGCCCGAGAAGGCGCGAGAGTTCAAGGCGCTGCTTCAAGAATATCAAGGCGTGTTCATTGCGAGTCCCGAATACAATTCGGGGATCACGCCGCTGCTCAAGAACACCATCGATTGGGTGACGCGGGTAAAAGCCAAGGGCGAGACCGGGCTCGAAGTCTATAAGACGCGCATGTTCGCCATCTCCGGCGCTTCGCCTGGCGGCTACGGTGCGATGCGAAGCCTGCTCCAGCTCCGCCAGATCCTCGAAGTAGGGATCGGCGCGACGGTGATTCCGCAGCAGATCGCCGTGCCGCGCGCGATGGATGCGTTCGACACCGATGGTAGCCTCAAGGACAAAGGACAGCAGGAACTATGCAAGACAGTAGTCGAAGCGCTGGCCATCGCGGCAAAGAAGTTCGCGGCGTGACGCTGCCGCGCGACCGGCTGATCGTGGCACTCGATGTGCCAAGCGTCGGCGACGCCAAGGCACTCCTCGACAAGCTGGGTGACAGTGTCGGCGTCTATAAGATCGGACTCGAGCTGCTGTTCTCAGGCGGGTTTCAGCTCGTGCAGGAGCTTGCGCGGGCAGGCCGCACGGTGTTCGTGGATGCGAAGTTGCTCGACATCGAGGCCACCGTCGAGCGCGCGACAGCAACGATCGCGCAAAGCGGCGCCGCGTTCCTCACCGTGCATGCCATGGATCGCAAGACCATCGCGGCCGCGGTGCGCGGCCGGGGCGACGCGCCGCTCAAGCTTCTCGGCGTCACGGTGCTCACCAACCTGTCGCGCGCCGATCTCGCCGAGCACGGTATCGACGAGGCGCCGCTTGCCGTGGTGCAGCGTCGCGCCATGATGTCGCGCGACGGTGGCTTCGACGGGATCATCGCCTCAGCGCAAGAGGCGCGCGCTTTGCGCGAGCGATTGCGGCAATCTTTGATCGTGACCCCAGGCATCCGCCAGGCCGGCGAGGACACCCAAGACCAGACACGCGTCATGACACCGGCGGCGGCCATCAAGGCGGGAGCCGATTACCTTGTGGTTGGCCGTCCAATCACGCGCGCGCCCGATCCGCGCAAAGCAGCCGAGGCCATTGTCGAGGAAATCGCCTCAGCGCTCAGTGAGCGCACCTAGCTTCGCCTCGAGCAGGCGCGAGAGCTGATCGGCATCGCCTTCGATCAGCACCTGCTTCAGCCGCGACTTGCCGCCTAGCGCCACCTTCACCGAAGAGCGCGGCACTTTCAGCCATGCCGCGATGAGCCGCTCCAGCGCTTCGTTGGCGCGGACTCGCTCCGGCAGCGCCCGCACACGGGCTTTCAAGACAGTCTCGCCGCCGAAATTCTCGATACCCGCAATCTCGTCCCGCGCGGATTTAGGCGTGAGCCGCACCCGCAGCATCACGCCGTCCTTCATGCGACGAAGCTTGAGCTCGCTCAAACCGCAGATGGGGCGAACAGAGGCAGGATCCAGCCGAGCAGAACCACGTCGCGGATAAAGAGCAGGAAGAGGATCAGGATCACTGGCGAAATGTCGATGCCACCGAGATTGGGAAGGACGCGCCGGATCGGTCGAAGGGCAGGCTCGGTCAGGCGGTACAGCATGGCCGCCACGGAGTAGACGAACCGATTTTGCGTGTTGACCACGTTGAAGGCGATCAGCCAGCTCAGGATCGCGCCGATAATCACGACCCAGATATAGAGGTCGATGACGAGCACAATGAATCCGATCAGGGGTACCATCAAAGACCTCCTCACTTTGGTCGGACCATGTAGCGGAGAGGCGGCGATCAGGGCAAGAGGAGGAGGAAGGGTTAAGCCTTGGCTCGCTTGACAGGTTCTAAGGCCGATCCCTAAATGCCTCGCTTCTGGGGCCGTAGCTCAGTTGGGAGAGCGCAGCAATCGCACTGCTGAGGTCAGGGGTTCGATCCCCCTCGGCTCCACCAAACTGCCGCGAGACTTGCAACGTGGGGGGCGGGCACACAGATGATGGGGGTTTGGCGGGCCTAGCGAAAGGATATTTTGATAAGCAGAGCCCTGCAAGCAGGCTTGGCTGGCTTGGGCGCCATCGTGCTTTTGAGCACGGTCTCGCTTCAGGAAGCCGACGCCCGCATTCAGTGCCAAGGTGAGTTTCAGGTCACGAAATACGGTCTTATCGCGACACCCTACTGCGGGGACCAGGAGATTGCTCGGGTCGCGAATAGCTACGGAACGCGCGTTTCAGCGGAGGAAGTCCACAACAATCCGCTGACTAAAGTCTATCTTTGCCAGACCATCGGCTATGATTGGCGGCTGCAATCGCCTTGCGCCGGATACTTGCCCCACGGCGGTCACCCATAGCCTGAGGCTTAGGCTGAAGAGATCGCGCGGAGCGGCGAATCTCCGCGCCCGCTTTAGCGGGGGACATTCCTCGACGCGAGCGGCCCCGCCTCACTCATGACAAAGGGGCCAGCGCGAGGCCGGCCCCTTCGATCTGATGAATTTTTGGGCGTGGTTAGGCCTTGCACTCCTTCATGCTGG
>DASSLP010000191.1:0-4713 GCA_035689365.1 Methyloceanibacter sp. | reverse complement strand
GCTTGGCAAGGACCATGCAAGCACGGTCAACACCAGTGACAAAATGGTCAATCGCGGCGGCTGCCGGCGGCTGGATTCAGCTAAGTGCATCATGATACTCCCTCGTGTCCAACGACTTGGAGTTGTGCCTGGGCTACCGCTTGGGACGGCACGCGACGCTAAACACTCCATGTCATCGAGCTATTCGGCATGACGGCCACAGCCCATGATGTGATCATCGCCGAGCTCCCGGCGCTCCTGCCGCGTTTGTGGCGTTACGGCCTTGTTCTCTCGCGCGATCACGCTACGGCTGAAGATCTCGTGCAGGCGACCTGTGTCAGGGCCTTGGAAAGATCCTCCCAGTTCGCCGTCGGCACACGACTCGACCGATGGCTATTCTCGATCCTGCGCTCAATCTGGATCAATCAGTTGCGCGCGCAAAAAATCCGCGCCGGGCATGGTTTGATCGATGCGGAAGAAGCGCTCGTGATTGAGGGCGCGGAGCAAATCGAAACGAATATCTTCGCCGCTCAAGTGTTCAGGCAGGTGCAACTGTTACCCGAGGCGCAACGCGAGACCGTGTTTCTTGTCTATGTCGAAGGGCTGACCTATCAGGAAGCCGCTAGCGTTTTGAACGTGCCGCCCGGCACCATCATGAGCCGACTCGCTGCGGCGCGACTGAAGCTGCGCAACTTGCAAGAACAGGCCGGGGAGGGGATTCAGGAAAAATAGACGATGGTCGCGAGGTCAGAGGACATCGATACGGACGCCTTGCTCGTCGCTTATCTCGACGGCGAGCTCGAGCCTGAGGCCCACGAGGAGCTTGAGCGGAGGCTGCACAACGAAGCTGCGCTGAGAGCTCGCCTAACCGAGCTTGCCGAAGGCGTTCGCCCGATACGTGCGTCTTTCGATGCGCTGCTTGAGGGCGCCCCGCGTCCGCGCTTGGAGATGGCTTTTGCGTCTGCTGTCGCTAAGGCGACGCGGGGGGATCAGCGTTACCGCCGGCTGCTTGTTGCCGCTGCGGCAGCCCTCTTACTGTTGCTCGGAGGTGCAGCCGGTTACTTTATCGCCAAGCCGCCGGCTGAATTGTTGGAGGAAGCCGGCGGCGACGAGGATCAATGGATCGACGCGGTTGTAGGCCAAATGTCGCTCTACGACGCCGCTTCAGTGGCGGCGATCGAGGTCGATGAGACAAAGCAAAAGGCGGAGCTCGCCAAGGTAGGGCAAGCGCTCAATCTCGATCTGTCCGGGCCGACGGTAACGCTCGAAGGGCTTACGCTAAAGCGCGCCGAGCTCTTGCGCTTTCAAGGCCACCAAGTTGCCCAGCTGCTCTACGCAAGTAACAAGCACGGACCAGTCGAGCTTTGCATCATGGCCCAGCCTGGCGGAGAGAGCGAGAGCGAGGTTGAGAGCCGCGAGGGTCTGAACTTCATCTATTGGACTGCCGGCGGCCGCAGGTTTCTGCTGATAGGAGCGGCGCCCGCAAACAGGATCGATGCCCTGGCCGACAAGGTCGCGGCCCGCTTCAGTACGTGACCCTGGGAGGTAAGGGTCATGCCAAGGCAACATGAGGCATCGCGGCGGAATGGGAGGAATGGATTAGCGTTGCTGCGTTATCCGTTCCCGAGCTTCTAGCGGTGCAACACATCGATCACTTTGCTTGCGACGTTCAGCCGTTCGGCCATCACCGCAATTATGTAAGTGAGCAAGGCCTGATGTAGCGATGGGTTCTCGGCCTTCAGCCGCTGATAGGCTTCTCAGCCCATAGAGCACGCTATCGGCCTCCGCCTGAACCGTCGCGCTCCGCGATTGACGGGTGATCAGCCCCATTTCGCCGATGGTCGTGTGCGGGCCGAGGCTCCGCACGCGCACCGAGCGTCCGTCATCGAGCCTTACGATGATTCCGACGCGGCCTTCGACGACGAAATGCATCGAGTCGGCAGCATCGCCTTGTGAGGCGATGATCTCCCCCTTACGAGTCTCCAACCGCTCGCAAATTGCGGTGAGGTCCTCGGCGAACGCGGCGTTGCGCAGTGCCTGCTCCAACCATCCGCGCAAATCCCGAGCGTCACGGCTTGCATCGGCGTAAGCGGCAATGACAGTGCCCTCGCAAGCGGCCCGGTGAAGATAAGGGCAGCGAAGGACAGCCCGTAGGCGACCGCGATCAAGCTCGAGATGAGGCCGGCGAAAATACCATGGGAGGTCGATGCTAAGAGGTGTGCGAATCCGCCGGTGGGGCCTTTGTGAGTTCCGTTAAAGGCCATAGAGTCCTCTCCGGCGTCCTCGTTGCTTATAAAGCGCAAGAAAGCAACCGAACAGAATAGACGACCGGGAAGGATGGACTGCGATAGTCTATCCTTACGGGTGCGGAACGCCCCAGCTGCCGGGAGCGGGAGGAAACGACGATGAGCTTGCCAAAAACCCCCGCTCTTGTGGCTGAGTGCGTTTTGTTCGATCCGACGTGGCGCGTAGTCGCGATGCGTGAGGCCAACGTTAAGGCGTCAGCCGGCTAAGGAAACAATCCCGAGAGTGTGCCACTTGGCGTATCGGTCGCAAACTCACGGTATTGGCATGGCGCTGATCCCTTGATCCCCCGATGCGCCACTATCTCGGCATTGATATCGGCACTTATGCGAGCAAGGGCGCCCTCGTCGACGAAAGCGGCCGAATAGTCGCCGAGGCCAGCCGTTCCCACCGCATGATCGTGCCGCAAGCCGGTTGGGCCGAGCACCGCCCCCGCGAGGATTGGTGGAATGACTTCACTGCAATCAGCCGGCAGCTGATAGCCGAGAGCGGCATTGTTCCCGCTGACATCCGGGCGGTGGCGTGCAGTGCCATCGGCCCTTGTATGTTGCCCGTTGATGCCGGTGGCGAGCCGCTGATGAACGCAGTGCTTTATGGCGTTGATACACGCGCCGCCGCCGAGATAGAGAAACTCACCACGCAGATAGGCGAAGAGTCGCTGGTCGAGCACTGCGGTCAGGCGCTGACCAGCCAGTCGGTCGGCCCGAAGATCCTCTGGCTGCGCCGCAATCGGCCGGAGATCTTTGCCCGCACCGCCAAGATCGTGAACTCCACCACCTACCTCGTGTGGAAACTCACCGGCCGTTACGTCCTCGACCACTATTCGGCGATTAACACCGGTCCTCTCTATCTCGCCGCCTCGAACGAATGGAGCGACGTGCTTGCGCCCGATCTCCTGCCGCTCGAAAAGCTCCCTGAGCTACTATGGACGACAGAAATCGCCGGAGGTGTCACCAAAGCGGCCGCCGAGGTCACCGGACTCGCGGTCGGCACCCCGGTCACCACCGGCACCATCGACGCGGCCTCGGAAGCCATCAGCGTCGGCGTGCTCGATCCTGGCGACATGCTTGTTATGTATGGCTCCACCATCTTCATCATCGCACTGGCTGCCGGCCGAGTCCGTGATCGGCGACTCTGGTACGCGCCATGGGTCTTTCCCGGCGAGCACGCGGCGGCGGCGGGCCTCGCCACCAGCGGAACCCTGAGCCACTGGTTTCGCGAACAGTTCGCTCGCGAACTCGATCCCGCCACCGCCGTGATTACCCTTGCCGCTGAGGCAGAAGCGTCGCCGCCCGGCGCGCGCGGCCTGGTGGTCCTGCCTTACTTTTCGGGCGAGCGCACCCCGATTCACGATCCGCGCGCCCACGGTGTAATTTTCGGACTCGACCTGACCCACACGCGCGGCGACATCTACCGTGCTGTATTCGAGGGCATCGCCTGCGCCACAAACCACATCTTTGAAACTTATGTCGAGGCCGGCGAAGAGCCGCGCTGCCTTCTGGCCGCCGGCGGCGGCGTGCAAAACCGAGTCTGGGCGCAGGCGACGAGCGACATCTCGGGGCGCAGACAGAGAATCCGAGAGAAAACGCTGGGCGCCTCCTATGGCGACGCCTTCCTCGCCGCTCTTGCCGTCGGCGATGTCCGCCGAAGCGACATCCGTACATGGAACCCGGTTGCCCACGAGATCATTCCTGACCCGACAACGCGCGACATCTACGAACACCGCTACCGCACGTTCCGCGCTCTCTATCCCCGCACCCGGGACCTTATGCAATGACGTCTCAGAGTGAAATCTGGGACGAGTCCTTTCGAAGAGCGACGAATTTGGCGGTGGAAGCAGTCAGCGGCGAACCTGTCTCCGTCCGCCGATTCCCTGATACAGGGAATTTCCGCCGATACGGTGACTTCAAGAGAAAGCGAAGACTTCCGTCTGCCGTGGACTCCAAACGTGCCCTCCATAGCACTCTGGGCATGCACGCCAGACATTGGCGTTTTTCTTTAAGTAGCCTCTGCCATCGCACCAGGTGCAAGTCGTGCAAACACCTAGAGACGTCTTTCCGCCACCGGGCTTCGACCACGGGAATAACGCCTCGACAAAATTTTCGAGATAGGACAGCATTCGTTCCCCCGAACAATATTGCGCTGCGTCCGAGGCTACGGTTGTGCTTCCTAGCGTACTGACTCCCGAGGCGGCTCTTTAGTGATCCCTCTGTCGGCTAAACTACAGATAACCCTGATCTGTTCCCTGACTAAGGGATCGGGTCCGGCGCTTTGCCCCTGAGAGCAGACATTTTTGCGGAACGCCTGCAATAGTCAGCTATGTGCCATGAGCCGACATCTTCGCGCGCCGTTTCTTCGCAGCGGGCGACTTGGACTCTCGATGTTTTGCACAAGCATCGCTCTTTCGGTTCCATTGAACGCGAGTCGTCG
>DASSLP010000190.1:0-23569 GCA_035689365.1 Methyloceanibacter sp. | reverse complement strand
TTCCCTTACCACCCTATTTTTGCTAACCACCCTATTTTTGACTTTGAGTAGCGGGGCTTCTGTGGCCGTCCCGCACGCTCAACAGGATAAAATAATATTTTCCTCCCACCAAGGATCAGAAAGTGTTCTACCGACTACAATATAGTCAGCGCCAGCCGCAACTGCGCCCCATGGTGTCCAGACCTTTGGATGGTCATCATTACTTTGCCATGGAAGCCTAACAGCCGGAACTATTACCTTCTTATCGGAATATTTATCACCATACCGATAAAAGTTGGGCGACGCAGTAATGATGCCAGCGCAAGCAACATCTGCTCTCACTGATCGACCTGTCCCATGCGCCGATGCCCTATTAACAACCGCCCATAACTTAATGCCATAGGAGTTTGCCAAATCCGCCGCATCTTTGGTGATGCAATCGTCACCCAAAGATAAAGAATGGATGCGATTATTCTCACCGTAAGCCTTTATCGTGGCCATGACTGTTCTTGGGATGTCCCACAATTTCAAGTCCATAAATATGTTACAGTCGAGGTCCTGAAGGCAATTGGTGAGGCGAGTTGATTGGCGACATGCAATAGCTTGATGACCAATCTTCCACCACTTTATTTGTCTCCACTTTTTTATTCTGTTGATCAGTACATCGACATCAGGATTGTCGAGAGCGCCAATGAGACAAGAATTTGGAACGGACTTAGCCTCTTCTACTTCCATTTGCTCTTTGTTTGGGGTTAGCATTTTAGTGACATCTCATTGAGCGCGTCTTACCCTCCTATAGGCAAGAACGAAGGGACGGAGTTAGTTTATCCGTTTTAGGATAGCTCGTCACAGCGGTGCTGGTTAGAAAATTTCATCCATCACAAAGCCCCGGCTCCTCCATTCTCCTGTCGGAACTCAGTCCGCAGCCTTGGCTGCGGGTGTGGTAGTTGCGGTCGGGGGAGCACAATTTCAAGGAAGTATTGTTTGGCGGAGACTAGGTACAATTAGCTAGGCTAGTCTCAAAAGGTATAATTACTTAGGTTTAGTTGTAAAAAGCTTTATTTTGTCTAGTGCTAACTCTTGACCTTCTTCGGCACGCGCTTTTTAGGTTCCTTCCGCTGAAAGGAGCTAACAGTGGAAGACGCTCGTGCAGCCGTCATCTATCTCCGCTTTGCCGACCTGAAGGCACGCGGGATCGTCGGCAACTGGCAAACCTTGCAACGCTGGATTCGGGAGCAAGGCTTTCCGGCTGGCCGGATGCTCGGACCAAATACCCGCGCTTGGTCAGAGGAAGAGGTGCAGGCTTGGCTTGATGCTCGCCCCGTTGGAGGGCGCAACGGCAGCGATGCTCACGGCTGACGCCATCACGAAAATGGCCTGTAATCTATCGCCCTTCGAAGAGTGACCGGCAGCAATTCCAATCCTTCAAATCTACTGGAATGAGATTCCCGGCGGACCATCGAACGGCGATAGCAAACACCAGGACCAGGGCAGCAAGAATAATTATCTGTCTCAGTTTCACGACCGCATTTGCCGCGTGACCACACACAAATCAAACGGCCCTCACCCCCTCAGCCTTCGCACCTTCTCATCGGCATCACCGCGTAGAATGTTGTCGATGAGACCGGCAAGCATCTTTAGCGCTTCCCGCTTTTGCTCAAAGTGGTCATGCCGATTGTAGATGCCCTCAACGCCGCCGATGGTGTGACCTAGTACGCGCTCAGCATGTTCATCGCGCACACCGGCACGGCTCATAAGCGAGCGAGCAGTGCGCCGAAGGTCATGCAACTGCCACTGAGGCAATGGACCTATGGCACGGTCGAGGGCACGTTTGGCTCTATCGTAGGTTCTAAAGTACGACGCGCCACTTGGGCCGGGAAAGATGTAGGGATTAGATGCAAAGCGTGGTCGAGCGCGGATGATATCGAGCGCCATGGTCGGCAGCACCAACTCGCCGCCTGTGCCCTTCTCGCGCTTCACACCGTTCTTGACGGACCACACACCGTCAACCGACACATCATCCCATTTCATAGACGCTACCTTGTCGCGCCTCTGACCCGTCAGCAAAAGCATCCTAACGAGGTCGCCAAAGGTGCCTTCCGCCTTGCTCCAGATCAGTCTGATTTCGTCGTCAGAGAGAATGCGGTCACGGGCACGCTCCTTTGTATTTGAGCGCCGCATCCCGCGCACGATTGGACTGTTGTAATCATCATTCCATGCGGCGTACCAACTAAAGATGCTGCTCAGAATTGTCAGCACGCGATCAGCCGCAACCGGGCCAGCGTTGTCTTCAACCCTATCCATTAAAGCGGCAACGTCGCTGCGCTTGATGGACTCGAATTCCCTTCCAGCCCATACGGGCAACACGTGATTGTGAAGATTGCCGCGGATTGCGGGCGCGGTGATTATGGCCTTGGCATCGACATGACGCCTGAGCCATTCGCTTGCCACTTCCTGAAATGACTCCGGTCCCTCAACGCGCTGCCCACCTTTCACGCGGTTGATAATCTCTCTTGCCTTCGCTCGCGCTTCCTCGATACCAATCAGGTGCGCCTTGCCGATAGTGGTCCAAACCTGTTTGCCATTTGGGTCGCGCGTCACTGCGACAAATGTTCTGCTGCCAGTCGGTGAGACTCGAATATAGTGCCCAGGCAATTGAGGATCAGGCTGTGCATACAGTTTGTCGCGTGGTTTGAGCGCGAGCACGCTCTTATCGGTCAGCGTCTTGCGTGCCATGGTGGCGGTTCCTTTGCTAATCGGCTGCTAACTAAAACTGTGGGTGAAACGGCTCTAACGTGGGCTCACATGCGTGCTAACTGACTGCTAACAATGCACACGCTGCTAACGATTTTGCTAACACGAAATCACGGAGATACAAGGATGACAGTCATAGTCACACGGTTTTTTGAGCAGGACGAAGGCCAGGCATTCACTTAGGCCTTACGCAATCGTAATTTCCTAGGGCCCTGCCTTCACCTTATTGTCCGGCAGGTTTGTCGCTCCCGAAAAAATCCGGGAGCCTTGGAGCAGCCCCTTAATGGCGAATTTCCGCACCTCTGCGAGGAATTTCACTCATATTGCCGCCCCCTATTTCCAAGGGGACGATAGATGGCCCGGACGAATCCTGCTGATCGCAGTGATCGCTCTCCAGCTGTTCCAGGTCTGGCTGAACGTGAAGTTCAACAGCTGGTACAACACCTTCTACAACGCGCTGCAGAACAAGGACTGGAATGTCTTCATCTACCAGCTCGGCGTGTTCAGCATCCTTGCCGCCGCCTTCATCATCACCGCCGTCTATCAGATCTACCTCCAGCAATGGCTGCAAATCAGGTGGCGGCGCTGGCTAACCAAGCGCTATCTCGGCCGCTGGCTCGAGCAGGGCACGCACTACCGGATGCGGCTCAAGGGCGACCAGGCCGACAACCCCGACCAGCGTATCGCCGACGACATCCGCCAATTCATTGCCAACACGCTCGATATCGGCATCGCGCTGCTTGGTTCCATCGTCACGCTGGTGTCGTTCGTGGTGATCCTGTGGAACCTGTCCGCGGCCACCCCGCTCATGATCGGTTCGCAGTCCTTCGAGGTGCCCGGCTATCTCGTCTGGGCCGCGCTGATCTACGCCATCATCGGCACCTGGGTGACACACCTTGTCGGCCGCCCGCTGATCAAGCTCAATTTCGACCAGCAGCGCTACGAAGCCGACTTTCGCTTCTCGCTGGTCCGCCTCAGGGAGAATGCGGAGCAGGTCACCCTGCTCTCGGGCGAAGAGGCCGAGGAGGGACGTCTGCGCGACCGGTTCGCCAACGTGGTGCGCAACTGGTACGGCATCATGCAGCGAACCAAGCGGCTTACCTTCCTCACCGCCGGCTATAACCAGGTCGCGATCATCTTCCCCTTCCTGGTGGTGAGCCCGGTCTATTTCTTCGGAGCCATGACGCTCGGCGGGCTGATGCAGGTCGCTTCGGCCTTCGGGCAAGTGCAGAGCTCGCTCTCCTTCTTCGTCACCGCATACACCAACATCGCCGACTGGAAAGCGGTGCTCGACCGGCTTGCCGGCTTCGAGTCCTCGATCGTTTGGGCACGCGGGCTCGATCAGACCGCGCCGCGCGTCGAGCTGATCGCAGACGGCGGAAACGCGCTTCACGTCGAAGACCTTGCCGTGAGCATTCCGAGCGGCGAGGAGATCGTGCGGGTCAAGGATCTCAGCATCGAGCCTGGCGAGAGGGTGCTCGTAACCGGTCCGTCAGGGTCGGGAAAGACGAGCCTGTTCCGTGCGCTTGGCGGCGTGTGGCCGTTCGGCGAAGGCTCGATCCGCATTCCCAAGGGCGCCAATGTGCTGGTTTTGCCGCAGCGTCCCTATCTGCCGCTAGGCACCTTGCGGGGTGCGCTCGCCTATCCTGGGCCCGAGGACTCCTTTGCGCCGAAGGAGATCGACGAGGTGATCGACGACGTTGGACTCTCTCACTTGCGCGATGAACTCGACGTGACGGCCTATTGGGCGGACAAGCTCTCAGGGGGCGAGCAGCAGAGGCTGTCGATCGCCCGCGCGCTTCTGCAAAAGCCCGATTGGTTGTTCCTGGACGAGGCGACATCCGCCTTGGACGAGCCTGCTGAGTCCGAGCTTTATCGCTTGCTGCTCAACCGGCTGCCCAATGCGGCCATCGTCTCGATCGGCCACCGCTCGAGTCTTATTCAGTTCCACGGCCGGTTCTTCGAGCTTTCGCCGGAGTCTCCTGGGCTCCATCGCCTCGCCGAGGCGGTGACCGCGGATGGCACGCAGCAAAAGCGACGGCAAGCACGCGCGGCGGTTAATCGTTCTTGACCTTGCACCCGCTCGAGGCCTCAAGGCCGTTCGGCGTGTTCCAATCATTCGACGGAACACTGACAAAGGGGTCGCCGAACTCCTGCTTCACCATGGTGAACTTCGACGGGACGTTCGAGTTTGGCGGGTAATCCACGATCCAGAAATAGTCGTAGTTGTCTCCCGGCCAGGTCGCAGGCACGCCAGGTAGGATGTCGAGCTTGAGCAGCTTGCGAAGCGTGATGGCCTCGCCCTCGAACTTCGCCTCGAGCTTCGCGTTGGCGATATGCTTGTGCTCCCACACCATGACGATGGTTTTGCCGTTGAGCGCCGGGTTCTGCATGATATTGGCCGCCGCTTCCTGAGTACGGCGGTTCAAGGCCTTCTCGTGTAACTCGTCGTCATCTGACTCATCCGGCACGACCGAATAGAGGATGAGCGGCTTCGACCAGCTCGCGGCCGATGGCGCGGCAAGCTCGAGCGTGTGCAACGTGATGGCGAAGAAGAAGGCCGGCTCCTCGCCGTTGGCGAAGAGTGACTTCGTGGCGTTCTGGCCGAGATAGGTGGCTGCCAGCGCGTTCGCGCGCTGCACGCCGACCTCGCACAATCGCCAAGGATTAGCCTTCTCGCCGTGCCGCAGGATGATGATGCGCGACGGCGCTGCGAACGCCGTTGTCGTCAACAGCGTAGTGAGAACTGTCGCAAGAACGAAACGGGCGAACATCAAGGCAGACCTCGTAAAGTGTTGAGCCGGCCGGCAATTGTGTCGCGGAGCTTCTTGGCGCTGGCGTCCCATGGGGCGGCGCGTGAGGCAAAGAGGTGTCCCTGCGATTTCAGGATCAGCCCGTCCTCCAGCACCTTGAGGTGATTGGCGCGGAGCGTCGTGCCGGTCGTGGTGATGTCGACGATTAGCTCGGCGGTGCCAGCGGCCGGTGTGGCCTCGGTGGCGCCAACGCTTTCCACGATGCGATAGCCGGCCACGCCACTCGCGGCAAAGAAGCGGCGCGTGAGATTCATATATTTGGTGGCGACGCGAAGACGGCGGCCGTGCGCGCGGGCGAATTGCGCGGCGGCGTCCTCGAGGTCCGCCATGCGCGCGACATCGATCCAGCAGTCCGGGACCGCGACGACGACGTTGGCGCGGCCAAGGCCGAGCGGCGCCAGGAACTCGACCGAGCCGTCAACATCAGCGAGCGTCTCGCGGATCAGGTCCTCTCCCGTAATGCCGAGATGCACGCGCCCCGATTTCAGCTCGTGCACGATCTCTGCGGCAGAGGTCAGCACCACCTCGACGCCGTCAAGTCCGTCCAGCGTGGCACGATAGCCGCGCTCGTGGCCCTTGTTGCGCAACGGGATGCCGGCCTTTTCAAAGATGGCCGCGGCTTGGTCCTTGAGCCTGCCTTTGGACGGCACGCCAATCGAGAGTTTCGGGCTGGCCATCACGCCCTCCTCTCGACGGCAGCGAGCAGTCGCTCGGTGTGGATGGCAGCGCCGATAGCCGGCACCTCGCGCGGCGCGCCGATATGGGCCAGCAGCCCGTCATAGCGCCCGCCGCCAGCGATCTGGCCGACATCGCCCTCGCCTTCCACCTCGATCTGGAAGACGAGGCCAGAATAATATTCGAAGCTGCGGCCGAACTCGGTGGCGAAGGTAGACTTGCCGAGATCGACGCCGCCCTGCTCGAGCCGCTCGAAGCGGCGGACGAGGGCCTTAAGCGGGGGTGCAAGATCGATGCCCGCGCCCTTCGCGATCATCGCAATGCGCTCCACCGCCTCTTTCGGCGGCGCGGACACAGCAAGGAAATAGTCGATAACGGTCGCGACCTCTTTCCTGAGAGGCTCTGCGCGGAGATCACCCAACAGGTCGAGCAGGCGCGCGGTGATTTCGCTCAGCGTGCGGTTGCCCGCGAACGGCAGGCCCTTATCGTCGAGATAGCGCGCCACAAGCTCCTCGGATTTCTCAGGGTCGTCGCGGTTGAGCGTGCGGGCAAGCACCGTCACCGGTCCTTCGGCATCGGGCCGCTCGCCGCGCGCAAGACGCGACAGCAGAGTGTGGAACGCCTGCGGCCTCCAGAAATAGTGGCGCAGCTTCAGCCGCCAGCGCTCGGGCAGCGCAAGCGCATCGATGAAGGCATAGAACAAACCAATGTCGCCGAAGCGGAGCCAGAAATTCTTGAGACCCGCGCTGCGCACGGCCTCGACAGCAAGCGCCACGGTCTCGACATCGGCGCTCTCCTTGTCTTTTTCGCCGAAGCTTTCGATGCCCGCCTGGCGGAACTCGCGCGGATGGGCCTGATTATTGCGGTCAGGCTGAAAGCGGAAGGCCGGACCGTTATAGCAATAGCGCGCCGGCGTATCGGCCTCGGGGTGCCGCTCGAGATAGAGCCGCGAGACCGGCACGGTCAGGTCAGGCCTGAGGCAAAGCTCGTCGCCGGCGAGGTCGGTGAACACATAGGTGCGGCTTCTGACCTGCTCGCCGATCTGGTCGAGGAAAACGTCCGCCGGCTGGATGATCGAAGGTGCAACCTGCTCGTAGCCTGCCCGCTTAAACACGTCGAGCAGGGCCGTCGCCTGGGCCTCGAGAGCCTCGAACTTCCTAGCCGATTCAGCGGCCATTGCTGTTAGAGTTTGTGATGAGAGAGGATTTTGCGGCGCCGTAGAACGTCTTTGACCACGGAGACCATCTCTTGCTCTGGCACGCACACCTGCCCTGGCCGCTGTTCTCGCCAAGTTACACTGTCCGCGATCTCTGCTGAAAGGCGGGCTCCCTCGGCCAAGTCTTTAATTAAAACGAGTGGACCCGACGGATTGGAGTACTCGTTTGACCCCTGAATAATTACACAAGGGCTGCGCCGCCTATCCGCGTACCTCATTTGCGCTGTGATCCCGGATTCGCCGAGATAGACTTCGGTAGGGATACGTGCCTTCCGAAGTTTTGAAGCCAGTTGCTGATAGTAATCAATACGGTCGCGATCGAGTACCAACACAAGAACGGGACCTTGCGTGGTGGTTGCTTGATACCTGCCGATGCGTTGCAAACCGAAGAGAAGTCGCGAAACTCCGATGGAGATGCCCGTTGCAGGCACCTTTTGACCAGTAAATCTCTCAACGAGGCCATCATATCGCCCGCCACTAATAATTGAGCCAAGCCGAATCGTTTGGCCCCGCTCGTCCGTTATGGGGGAGTTCAACTCGGCCTCGAAAACGGGACCAGTATAGTATTCCAGACCGCGAACGACTGACGCATCGAATGTTACTCTCTTTTCATAGCCAACTTTCTTGAGAAGAGAGTGCATCGTATCCAGCTCTTCCACGCCTTTCTGTCCGATTTCACTCGACCACACTAAATTACTCCAGTTATTTAGAATTAGCGACGTATCCAAATGGATATAGTAGCGAGATACCGAGTTATCGGCGGGTTCCCATAGCGCTACCGATTTCGAAGTTGAACGTCCTGTCGGTGGAGCGAGTCTTTTCAGGCTCGATTCTTCAATGGCATTGGAAGACAGGAAAGCATTAGGAGAAACGAAGCCTAAAACGGTTTCGATTCCTTGCTCATCGAGTCCTGCGCCCTTTGTAAAGTCGCCACTTTCATCCTTACGGCCATAACCTAAAAGCGCTCGCACGCCCTCAGTGCCTAATCTGTCCAGTTTGTCTATGGCTCGCAGGACTGCGAGGCGCTTGCCTGCTTGGGCGTGACTACCAAGGCCAATTGTTTCGAGAACTCCGTCCAGGACCTTACGACTCCCTACTTTGATGTTGTAACTCGCGCGAGAGTTGGCAAACTTCACAATATAGCCTCCACGCTTCACGCCTAACTTTTCAAGCGTGTCGGCCGCGAGCATGCAAAGCTCTGCGTCCGCGGCCATGGACGAGGAGCCGACTATGTCGGCATCAAACTGGGTGAATTGCCGGAAGCGTCCAGGCCCTGGCTTCTCGTTCCGCCATACGGGTCCCACTTGGTAGCGTCGGAAATAGGGCTTGGGTTGTTTCCCGTAGTTGACTGCCACATGACGAGCGAGCGGCGCGGTCAAGTCGTAGCGGAGCGACAGCCACTGATCGTCGTCGTCCTGGAACGAGAACACGCCCTCGTTGGGCCGGTCCTGGTCGGGAAGGAACTTGCCGAGCGCGTCGGAATATTCGATGGCCGGCGTGTCGAGCGGCTCGAAGCCGTAGGACTCGAACACGCGCCTGATCGTGCCGAGCATCTTCTCTGTCGCGCGGATCTCGCTCGCGGAAATGTCGGAAAAGCCCTTAGGCAGGCAGGCCTCGGGGCAAGCGGGCTCGGTCTTCTTGCTCATGGATTGGCGGCTGATTCTAACGGGCTCCAGCCGCCCGCTTCTAGCCTAACCGGGTATAGGGTGTCACCTGTCCGGTATCAAGCAGAGGTGTCGACCAGAAGGCCTTCGCGCGCCATCTCGACTAGCGCCTCGACCGGGTGGGCCATCGATTCGAGCTTCTCGAGCGACGGCGGGCATGGACCTCCGGTCGCCCAATCGAGCAACTCCACGGTGTGAACGAAGGGGACGCCCGCTCCCTGAAGCTGCACCATGCAGCCGATATTGGAGGTCACGATCGCGTCAGGTTTGACACTCGCGATATTGCCGAGCTTGCGCTCGCGCAGCTGCGCCGACAGATCGGGCTCCAGCAGATTGTAGGTCCCGGCAGAGCCGCAGCAGAGATGCCCCTCGGGAATCTCGACGATATTGAACCCCGCCTGGTTGAGCAGGGTGCGCGGCAACATATCGAGCTTCTGCCCATGCTGGAGCGAGCAGGCGGCGTGATAGGCGATCCGGAGGCCAGTCCACATCATGGGCGGCATCAGCCCCATCTGCTCGACGTACTCGGTGATGTCGCGGGCGAGCCCTGAGACGTAGGCGGCGCGCTCGGCATAGCCGCGGTCGCGGGCAAGCAGATTGCCGTAGTCTTTGACCATGGTGCCGCAGCCCGACGTGGTGACGACGATGGCGTCGACCATCTTCTCCCGCATCACCGCGGTCCACGCGTCGATATTGCGGCGGGCATAGCCGCGCGCCTCTTCTTCCTTGCCAAGGTGATGCACGAGAGCGCCGCAACAGGTCTCGTCCTTGACCACCACCACGTCGACGCCGTGCCGCCTGAGCAGCCTGATGGCGGCGAGGTTGATCTGCGGCGCGAGCACCTCCTGCACGCAGCCGAGCATCAGCGCCACGCGCTTGGCCTTCGGCTCGGTGCCGATTGCCGATTTCGGTTTGGTGAGTTTGATCTTCATTGCGCCTGGCGGCACCAGCGCAACACCGGCGGCGATGTGCTCAAAGCCCATCTTGATGAGCAGGCGCCGAAACGGGCGCATCAACGAGCCCAACATGAGCGCGAGCCGGAAACGACGCGGGTTGGGTAAGATCTTGCCGAGCAGCCAGCGATTGGTGTTTTGGCGCGGGGTGCGATGGCCCTTGGCCTCGATGCGCACCCGCGCCATGTCGACGAGATGCATGTAGTCGACGCCAGAGGGACACGTTGTCATGCAGGAGAAGCAGGAAAGACAGCGGTCGATGTGGTGGGTCGTGGTCGCCGTGACCTCACGCTCCTCGAACATCTGCTTCATGAGGTAAATGCGGCCGCGCGGGCTGTCGCGCTCGTCGCCGGTCAGCACATAGGTCGGGCAGGTGGCGGTACATAGGCCGCAATGGACGCAGCGCCGGAGGATCGCATCGGCGCGGGCGATGGTCGGGTCGGCGAGCTGTACCGCGTTGAACTTGGTCTGCATGGTCTCGCCTAGATTCCTGCGTACATACGGCCGGGGTTCAGAATTCCGACCGGATCAAAGGCCTGCTTGAGCGCGGCCGTTAGCGCCATGAGCGGCGGGTCGAGCGGCTGGAAAACGTCGATCACCGCCCGCGCTTGAGGCTCGGCGCGGATCAGTGTGGCATGGCCGCCAAATTCGGCAAGGGTGCGGCGGATCTCGACGGCTCCTGCATCAGAGATGGCCGGCGTCTCAAGCCAGATGAGCCCGCCAGACCAGTCATAGAGAGGCCGCACATCGATCTTGCGCGACAGGCTGTGCACGAGTTTCGTCGCGTTGGTCGGGGCCATCGAGATGCGCCAGAGCGGCTTGCCGATTTTTTGAAACATCCTGAGCGACTTCACATCCTCCCAGAACATGCGACTCCGCACCGTGTCGAGCTCAAGCGCGGGGGCATAGGCCTGAAGCATCTGCTTAAGCCGGCTCGCGCGATAGCGGGCAGCGGCGGGGAAATTCTCGACCCTGACCGCCGTGACCGTCTGTCCAGCTCCGCTGATCTCCTCGTCGGAGAAGCGCCGCGCGAGCTCGCCGTTTACGTGCACCGTGCCGGAAACCTCGAAGGGAGTGCCGAGGGCAAGACCCAGGACCTCAACGCCGGTCGGATCGGCGAGCCCGAAACACAGTAGGGTCCGCACCTCGCGCTGGGCCGGGAGCACTTTGAGGGCAACCTCGGTGACAACGGCAAGTGTGCCCCATGAACCCGCAAGCGCTCTGCCGAGGTCATAGCCGGTGACGTTCTTCATCACCCTGCCGCCGGCTCTGATGGTCTCGCCGCGACCATTCACCGCCTGAACCCCGAGCACGTGATCGCGCGCAGAGCCCGACAGAATGCGCCGGCTGCCGGAGATATTGGTGGCAAGCACGCCGCCGATCGTGGCCTGACCCGGTCCAAAGCCAAGCACCGGTCCAAGATCGACCGGTTCGAAGGGAAGCTCCTGGTCGTTCTCGGCCAACATCTGCTCGATCTGCGAGACCGGCGTCCCAGCAAGAGCGACAAGCACAAGCTCGGTCGGCTCGTAAAGGGGCACCCCGACCAGACTCTCGGTGCTGAGCACCGCACCATATTGCACTAGGCGCCCGACCTCGCGCTTGGTGCCGTGGCCCATCACCTCGAGCGGTGTGCGCGTGTCGGCTGCCTCGGCAACGAGATAGGCAAGCTCCTCCACCGTGTCAGGAGCGTGGAAGCCAACGCGCATATGCCCAGTCACTGGACCCTATTTCCTTCCAGCGGAAATACCTTGCCGGGATTGAGCAGCCAGTCAGGGTCGAATGCGGCCTTGATATGCATTTGCTGGGCGATGTCGGCTTCGGAGAACTGCACGCGCATGAGCTCGCGCTTTTCGATGCCGACGCCATGCTCGCCGGTAAGGCAGCCGCCAAGCTCGACGCACAGCTTGAGAATCTCGGCGCCGCACATTTCGACCCGTTCAAGCTGAAGCGGATCGTTGGAATTATAGAGAATGAGCGGGTGCAGGTTGCCGTCGCCGGCGTGGAAGATGTTGGCCACGTCAAAGCGATACTTGCGGCAAATCCAGCCGACCTCGTCGAGTGCCTTGGTAAGCTTCGACAACGGGATCACGCCGTCCATGCAGTAATAGTCCGATAGCTGGCCGATGGCGCCGAACGCTGCCTTGCGGCCCTTCCAGATCTTTGCGCTCTCCTCCGGGCTTTGGCTGCGATGCATGACCGCCGGGTTATAGTCCATGGCGATCTCGCTGATCTTCTCGAGCAGTGTGTCGATCTCGTCCTCGGAACCCTGCACTTCAACGATCAAGAGCGCCTCGACATCGAGCGGGTAGCCTGCGGCCACGAAATGCTCGCAGACATGGATCGCCGGGCGGTCCATGAATTCGAGCGCGACGGGTACAATGCCGGCAGCGATGATGCCGGCGACGCAGCCTCCTGCCGCGTCGCTTGAGTCGAAGCCGAGCAGCATCGGTCGCGCCCCTTCGGCTGCCTTGAGGAGGCGCACAGTGACCTCGGTGACCACGCCGAGCTGGCCTTCAGAGCCGACGATCAGGGCGAGGAAGTCGTAGCCCGGCGCGTCGAGATAGTTGCCGCCGATATCGACGACCTCGCCGTTCATCAGCACGATACGGACGCCGAGGATGTGGTTGGTGGTGACGCCGTATTTTAGGCAATGGGCGCCGCCGGAATTGGTCGCGACATTGCCGCCAACGGTGCAGGCGATTTGGCTCGAAGGGTCCGGCGCGTAGAAAAAGCCTTGGCCTGCGACCGCCTCGGTGATGCCACTATTGGTGATGCCCGCCTCGACGCGCGCCACACGGTTGGGGAGGTCGATCGAGAGCACCTTGTTCATACGCGAGAGGCAAAGCACGATCGAGTCTTCCAGCGGCAAGGCTCCTCCGGAGAGCGAGGTCCCGGCTCCTCGAGGCACGACTTTGATGTGATTGTTGTGGCAAAAGCGGAGGATCTTGCTGACCTCATCGGTCGTTCCGGGCAGCACGACCAGAAGCGGCAGACAGCGATAGGCCGTGAGCGCGTCGGTCTCGAAGGTGCGCCGGCCCTCCTGGTCGGCGATAAGGATCGCGTCAGGGACGAGCTTCTTCAGCTGCCGCACGATGTCGGCCCGCCGCGAGACAATCGCGGGATCAGGTCTCGGCATGGAAAGCTGCGACATCAACGCCTCCTGCGACG
Source organism: Methyloceanibacter sp. (assembly GCA_035689365.1). GTDB lineage: Bacteria > Pseudomonadota > Alphaproteobacteria > Rhizobiales > Methyloligellaceae > Methyloceanibacter. Next base: position 10,347 of record DASSLP010000190.1, on the reverse strand, counting down.
ATAAAGGCGGGAATTTCGGCCTAGTCTTTCGCATGAGCGACGTTGTGGGGCAATACGCCCCCGCGGCCGGGGCTACCGTGCCGAGTCATCTCCGCCAATGACCTGCGGTTTTCCGCAGTTATGGTGTCGCGGGCGGCTACTTTTCATGGCAAATTGAGGTTTCTACTAGGTTGGGCGAAACCGAACAGCCAAGAGAAGATGTTGGGCAACGGCCCGCTGAGAGCGGGGGAGAACTCTGCGGGCCTTTTCAAGGAGGGATTGAGATGAGGATCGTTGGGCTCTGTTGGCTTGGTGCGGTCGCGCTCGTCGCTTTAAGCGGGTCGGCCTACGCCGAGGGCGATGCGACAAAGGGTAAAGCGGCGTTCGCCAAATGCGCCATCTGTCACCAGGTCGGCCCCGGCGCAAAGACGCTGGTCGGGCCCGAACTCAATAACGTGGTCGGACGGAAGGCGGCAAGCATCCCCGATTACCCCTATTCGCCGGGCATGAAGAAACTTGGCGAGCAAGGCTTCGTGTGGACGCCAGAAAACATCGACAAATGGATATCAAATCCAAAGGCGATGATCCCCGATTCGCCGATGGCTCTCGCTTTCACGGGCGTGCCTGATGCCGCGGAGCGCGCCGACATCATCGCCTATCTACAGACCCAGACGGGACAATAGACCTCATGGAGTGGCCCGAGGCGCTGGCGCGGTTTGCGGCGTAGCCGGAGCCTTCGCCTCGGGCCCTTCAGTTCCGCTCGCGCTTTCTGCCTTGGCGCGGAATTTCTCGATGTCGTCCAGAACAGTCTTGAAGAAGTAGTCTTGCTCGCCCTCGTCCTTGGCGACCTCAGTCCAGGCCGCGCGGAAGGCAGCGAGGACGTCGTCGGGCCATTCGGCAATGCGGACCTTGTCCTTGGCGGCAAGATCAGCGAGCGCGTCGGCTTGGAGCTTTGCCTCCTCGCTAAGTGTCTCATCAAGGATCGTGTGGCAAACGTCCTCGATCACGGAGCGTTGTTCGGCGGTGAGTCCATTCCAGCGATCCTTGTTGATCAGCAATTCAAGCACCGTCTCAGGCTGGTGCCAACCAGGCACGTAGATAAGCTTGACCTTTGACTGGAGACCCTGCTCACGATCGACCGCCGGCGTGTAAAGCTCGGCCGCGTCGATGTCACCCTTATCGAAAGCCTTCACCAGACTTCCGCCCGGCACGAGCACGGTGGTGGCGCCGAGTTTCGACATGACCCGGCCGCCGAGCCCGAAGATGCGCATGCGCAGGCCCTTGATGTCGTCGGGTGTCTTGATCTCCTTGGCGAACCACCCGCCGGCCTCGGCACCGCCGAAGGCGCAAGGCATGACGTGGACCTGTACGCCAGCATGGTCGTACATCTCCTGATAAAGCCTGCTGCCGTTCCCGGTCTCGAACCAGTCGCGATAGGTCTTGCCGTCGGGCCCGAAGGGGAAGCCAGTGAACAGCGCGGCGGCCGGGATCTTCGCGGTCCAATAGCTTGCCGTGGCAAATCCCGCATCGACACTGCCGCTGCCGACCTTGTCGAGGATCTCCTGCGGCTTGGTCCCCTCGCCTGGCTCCTTGAGGTCGAGCACGAGCGAGCCTCCAGAGCGCTCCTTGATCAGCATGGCGAGCCGCGCGGCAGGCTCGCCAAGGCCGGGTAGATGCGTGCCATAAACAATGGGAGTGACGAGGGTCACTACGGCGGAATCGGTGGCGAGCGCGGGCGAGGCTGGCAGCAGCCACGCTAACACTGCCAAGGCTCTTGCCTGCATCCTTCTTTCACGCTCCTCTCGGAATCGCATTTCTTGAGCCTCGCCCCCGATGCTACATCCTGGCTCCTAGCTTAAGCCACAAGGCGCGGAAAGCTTCTCAGTGCCATGAGTCCTCCGCCTGAAGATGCCAAGGACGGCCCTCTGGTTGGCCTCTTCGTCACTTGCCTCGTCGATCTGTTCAGGCCAAGCGTCGCTTTTGCCGCGATCAAGCTACTCGAGGCGGGGGGCGTCCGGGTCGAGGTGCCGCGCACCCAGACCTGCTGCGGACAGCCGGCCTACAATTCAGGCAATGGCGAAGATGCGGCGGCGATCGCCAGGCAAGTGATCGAGGCCTTCGAGCGCTTCGACTATGTCGTTGCTCCGTCGGGCTCCTGCGCCGGCATGCTCGAGGTTCACTACCCGCGCCTTCTGGCCGACGATCCCCGCTTCGCCGAGCGCGCCAAAACTCTTGGCGCCAAGAGCTACGAGCTCACGTCCTTCCTGGTGGACGTACTCGGCTTCACCGAACTCGATGCGACTTATGAGGGGACCGTCACTTATCACGACTCATGTTCGTCCTTGCGCGAGCTTCACATCAAGGATGCGCCAAGGCGACTCTTAGCGAACGTCCCCGGGCTTACCCTTATCGAGCTTCCCGAGAGCGAGGTGTGCTGTGGCTTCGGCGGCACCTTCTCGGTGAACTATCCGGACATCTCCGGCGCGATCCTTGATGCCAAGCTGAATAATATTCTCGACACCGAGGCGAACGTGGTCCTTGCCGCCGATCTCGGCTGCCTCATGCAGATCGCGGGAGGGCTCAGCCGCCAGCGCGCAAAGATCGAAGTGCGCCATGTCGCAGAGGTACTTGCCGGCATGACCGACACGCCAGCGATCGCTGCGTCAAAGTCGGGCTGAGCGTCATGGCCGAAGCCACCCTATCCTTCAAGAAGGCGGCGGCAAAAGCGGTCGCCGATGGCGAGCTGCAAAGAGCGCTGCAGAACGTCAAAACCGGGTTTGTCGCCAAACGCGCAGCAGCCAAGTCGAAGTTACCGGAGTTCGATGGGCTCCGCACCGAAGCTCGCGCGATCAAGGACCACACGCTCACCCACCTCGATCTTTATCTCGAAGCCTATGAAAGCAAGGTCGTCGAGAGCGGCGGCCAAGTGCATTTCGCTCCGACTGCCGCAGACGCACGCGACATCGTGCTTAAGCTGTGCCGCGAGCACGCCGCGAAACTTGTCGCCAAAGGCAAGTCAATGGTGTCGGAGGAGATCGGGCTCAATGCCCACCTCCAGGCGGCCGGCATCGAAGTGATAGAAACCGACCTCGGCGAATATATCGTTCAGCTCAGAGGGGAAACCCCGAGCCATATCATCGCGCCGATCATCCATCTCAACAAAGAAGCTGTCGCCGCGGATTTTCGCCGGGCCCATAAGGGACGGCTGACATCGCGGAGACTAAGCGATGTGAAAGACCTAGTGGCGGAGGCGCGTGCGGTCCTGCGCGAGAAGTTCCTCTTCGCCGACGTCGGCATCACCGGGGCAAACCTGCTGATCGCCGAGACTGGTTCCTCGGTGATCGTCACTAACGAGGGGAACGGCGACCTCACCTCGACCCTGCCGCGCGCTCATATCGTCATTGCCTCGATCGAGAAGATCGTGCCGACGCTCGAGGACGCGTGCACCATCCTGCGTCTGCTCTCGCGGTCTGCCACTGGCCAGGACATCACCACCTACACAACATTCACGACGGGTCCACGCCGCGAGGGCGATCCCGATGGGCCCACCGCATATCACGTCGTGCTGCTCGACAATGGGCGGAGCGATATGCTTGGCGGGATATTCCAGGATATGCTTTGCTGCATTCGTTGCGGCGCCTGTCTTAATCACTGCCCCGTCTACGGCACGATCGGCGGGCACGCTTACGGTTCGGTGTATCCAGGGCCGATAGGCGCGGTGCTCACACCCGCTCTTCAAGGGCTCGATCATGCGCGCGATCTTCCCAATGCTTCGAGCCTGTGCGGGCGCTGCGAGGAAGTCTGTCCGATGAGCATTCCGCTGCCCGCGATGTTGCGGGCGTGGCGGGAGCGCGAGTTTGCGCAAGGAAAGCGCTCTTGGTCTGAACGGCTCGCGCTCAAGGTCTGGGCGTTCGTGGCAAAGCGCCCGCGCCTCTACCACGCGATCGCCGGACTTGGAGTGCCGCTGCTGATGCGGCTGGCCGGAGGGTGCGGTCGATTCACGTGGCTGCCCTTCGGCACATCCTGGACCAGAGTGCGCGACCTGCCCGCGCCGGAGGGCAGAACCTTCCAGCAGCTTTACGCCAAGGCGCAGCGGAGAGATCGCCAATGAGCGCCCCTGAGGAAGCCCGTGCTGCTGTTCTCGCACGCATCCGCAGCGCGCTTGGCATTGCGAAATTGGACCGCGCGCGGCGCGCTGCCGTGGCGCGACGGCTCGAGCGACATCCGCGCGGTACAATCCCCGTCCAGGCCTTACTAGGCCCAGCCGCCTGCGTGTCACGACTGGCAGAGATGCTGACGACGCAAGGAGCCGAGGTCGCCCGCGCCGCCACGCCGGAGGACACGATCAACGCGATTGCCTCCTACCTTGCCTCCAACAATTTGGCCCCACGCCTGCGTACGGGCGCCGATCCGCGTCTGGCCGCACTCCCATGGAAGGCGGCGTGGGATATCAGCCGCGCCTTCGGACCCGCAGAGCCGTCCGACAAAGCCTGCCTGTCGTACGCCCTCGTCGCCGCGGCCGAGACCGGCACCTTGTTCCTCGTCTCGGGTGCCTACAATCCCACCACCCTGAATTTCCTGCCTGAGTTCCACATGGTTCTGGTCAAAGCCCCGGATATCGTTGGTTCCTACGAGGAGGCCTGGGACCGATTGCGCGGGATCTATGGCGAGCGGGCCCTGCCGCGCACCGTCAATATGATCAGCGGACCATCGCGCACAGCGGACATCGAACAGACAATCGTCACAGGAGCGCACGGCCCTCGCCGTCTTTATGTCGTGATCCAGGGCTAAAGGCCGGCCGGGGGGTATCGGGAAAATCCGAGAGTTCTGGGACTTCGGCCCGCTTGGCTCACTTCCGTTCCCTTACTAGTTCGGTTATGGTGCAGCGCATCTCCCACCGTGGATTGAAGCTTATGGGTCCGGCGTAAAGACCGGTTCGGGGTGGCCCTTAATGCAGCTTGCCGTGTGGCTGATCGAGCGTCCGCGCTGGTTCAAGCGGATCCTCCTGATCGTCAACGACCTCGTGATGCTCACCGTCGCCTTGTGGGCAGCCTACTCGCTCAGACTTAGCCATCTCTATATCCCCGATACGCTGCCCAAGGTCCTGCTCATGGCGGCGGCGCCGCTGATTGGCGTCGTCGTCTTCTATCTGCGCGGTCTCTACAAGCTCGTAACCCGGTTCATCGGTCCGGAAGGTACCACCAAGATCTATGTGGCGGTGATCATCGCCGTGGTGGCGTGGGCGCTCGTTGTCTACATGAGCGGCGTCAAGGATCACCCGCGGTCCGCCGTCGTAATCTACGGGCTGATCGCAGCGCTCCTCATTCGGCTCAGCCGGCAATGGGCAGGAGCGGCCCTGCTCAGAGCCGCGCCGCAGCATAAGCCCGTAAGCTTGGACGAGCGGAAGCCCGTCATCATCTATGGCGCAGGCACGATCGGCATTCAGCTTTTGCGCGCGCTGAATGAGACCGGCAAATACAAGACGGTCGCCTTCATCGATTCCAATCCGTCGCTCGCCGGCCAGTTCGTACATGGCGTCAAGGTCGTGAGACCGGAGAAGATCAGCAGGGTGATCGACAAGGATGGGGTGAAGGAGGTTCTGCTCGCGACGCCTTCGGCACTTCGCGGCGAACGGCGCCTCGCGCTCAAGTTGCTCGAAGCCTATCCGGTCATGGTCAAGACATTGCCCGCGCTTGAGGAGATCGCCTCGGGCCGCGTTGAGGTGAGCGACCTCCGCCCCATCGAGGTCGAGGACCTGTTGGGACGTGATCCGGTCACTCCCAATCTCGAGCTGCTCACGGCCAATGTGAGCGGCAAGGTAGTGATGATCACTGGAGCCGGAGGCTCGATCGGCGCCGAGCTCAGCCGGCAGCTGCTCAAGCTCGCGCCCAAGACGCTCGTGCTGTTCGAGCTGTCTGAGGTCGCGCTTTACGAAATCTCGATGGAAATTGATCAGTTGAAGCGCCGCCTGGAAACAGAGGCCGGCGAGGACACGTCTCCTGATACCGTTATTGTCGAAGTGCTTGGCTCGGTGCTCGACCGCAAGCTCGTCGCCCGCACCATCCGGGAATTAGGCGTCGAGGTGATTTATCACGCCGCGGCCTACAAGCATGTGCCGATTGTCGAAGCCAATCCCTTCGCGGGATTGCAGAACAACACCTTCGGTACGCTCACCGTGGCCGAGACCGCCAAGGAACTCGGCGTCGAACGCTTCGTGCTTGTATCGAGCGACAAGGCGGTGCGCCCGACCAGCATCATGGGGGCCAGCAAGCGCCTTGCCGAACAGATTTTGCAGGCGCTGGCCGAGCAGCGTGGAACCTCGACCATCTTCACCATGGTGCGCTTCGGCAATGTGCTCGACTCGTCTGGCTCGGTGGTGCGTCGCTTCCGCAATCAGATCAAGGCCGGCGGACCGGTGACGGTCACCCACCCAGAGGTAATCCGCTATTTCATGTCGATCCCCGAGGCTGCCCAGCTCGTCATCCAGGCCGGCACCATGGCGACCGGCGGAGAGGTATTCGTGCTCGAGATGGGAACGCCGGTTAAGATCGACGACCTCGCCCGGACGATGATCCGCCTGTCAGGACTCGAAGTGCGCGACGAGACTCACCCCGATGGCGATATCGCCATTGAATATGTGGGTCTCCGGCGCGGCGAGAAGCTCTACGAGGAGCTTTTGATCGGTGAGAACACGACCGGCACGAGTCACCCTCGCATCTTCAAGAACTCGGAGCCGATCTTGCCCTACGAAGACCTTACCGCGGCTCTCGAGCGGCTTGAGGACGCGATCCAGAGGATGGACGAGGCCGAGCTCCAGGAGCTGCTGCGTACGACCGTCGAGGGTTATGTGCCGGCGAGCACAGCCCATCCGGCGCCCGGCAAGGGCGAATGGCAAGCCGTCTCGCGCACGCTTCACTGAGCTAATGATTCCCGATCAGCCTGCGCTTTCGGCCGCATTGGTCGTTGGATGTGCGATCCTTTCGGCCCTCCTGGTCGTTCTTCTGAAACCTCTGCTCGTCCGCTATCTCATGGCGACGCCCAACCACCGTTCGGCGCACACAGTGGCGACGCCGCAAGGCGCGGGTCTCGCCGTAACCCTCTCAGTGCTCGCCGGATGCTGGCTCACCATTCACTTCTGGCCGATTGCCGCCGGGCCGCGCCTGTTCCCCATTCTTGCCGCCGCCGCCGCGCTTACCGTTCTAGGCGCGCTCGATGACGCCCACGCTCTCCCCGTGTCCTGGCGCCTTGCGGGCCAAACGCTTGCTGCGATTGTGCTCGCTCTCAGCCTTCCGCAAGGATTTCAGGTCCTCCCCGACATTCTTCCCCTGGTGGTCGAAAGAATTTTGATCGTGCTCGGCACGGTGTGGTTCGTGAACGCCATCAATTTTCTCGACGGGCTCGACTGGATGACGGTGGCTGAGGTTGTGCCTATGACGCTTGGGGTTGCCGCCCTTCAGGCGCTAGGCGCGGTACCGGCAACCATCGGACTGCTCGCGCTCGCTTTGCTTGGCGCGATTCTCGGGTTCGCTGTGTTCAATAGGCATCCGGCCAAGGTCTTTCTCGGCGATGCCGGCAGCCTGCCGATTGGGTTCTGTCTCGCCTTCATGCTGATCTTCGTGGCCAAGGCGCACCTTGCCGCCGCGCTCCTCCTGTCGCTCTATCCTCTGGCTGATGCGACGGTCACGCTTCTCCGCCGCATTCTCGCGGGGGAGGAATTTACGTCGGCCCACAAGACGCATTTCTATCAGCGCGCCGTCACCCAAGGTCTGCGGGTACCACAGGTCACGGCGCGAGTTTTCCTCCTCGGCACTTTCCTCGCCTTCCTCGCCGTCCTCACCACGATTGCCCGGTCGCTACCCGTGGACATTCTCTGCCTTGTTCTCGGCATGCTCGCGACGGCGCTCGTGCTTTTGGCACTTGCCCGGGGACGATAAGTGGACCGGCGCGTTCTCGTCACTGGCGCTACCGGCTTTATCGGCAGGCGGGTTGCCAACGCCCTCGCCAAGGAAGGCTGGAGCGTCAGGGCCGCCGCGCGCGATCCCGGCGCAATTCTCGCGCCGACCAACGTCGAGCGCGCCGCAATGCCGGATCTCGCGCAAGCCACTGACTGGTCGAAGCTGCTCGATGGTATCACCCATGTCGTGCATCTTGCCGGCATCGCGCATGCGCCTGGCTTGCTGCCCGATGCGTTCTATATGCGCATCAACGCGGAAGCGCCAGGCGAGCTTGCAGAGGCTGCGCGCGGGAAGGTCGAACGGCTCGTGTTCGTCTCTTCGGTGCGGGCGCAAGCCGGGCTCTCAGCAGATCACACCATCACCGAAAAGGACCCTCCGGAGCCGACCGATGTCTACGGGCGCTCGAAGCTCGAGGGCGAGCGCCTCATCGCTGCGAGCGGCGTTTCTTTCACCGCGCTTCGACCAGCCGTCGTCTACGGCAAAGGCGTGAAAGGCAATATCGCATCGCTCGCCACGCTCGCCAAAACGCCAATGCCGCTGCCATTTGCGGGCTTCGACAATCGCCGTTCGCTGCTTGCGCTCGACAATTTCGTGACTGCCATCTCGCTTGCGCTCGCTTCCGAGCGGGCGGCTAACGAGATTTTCCTAGTGGCAGACGCCGAGCCGATCAGCGTGGCAGACCTCGTTGCCGCCATGCGCGAGGGGCTTCACCGCCCGCCACATCTCGTCAAGGTGCCGCTTGGAGGCGTGAAGCGGCTGATGAGGTCGTTGGGTAGGGAGGCCGAGTGGGAGCGCATCTCAGGCAACTTCGTCATCGATGCATCGAAGCTGATGGGCATCGGCTGGCACCCTTCGGTTTCGACCCGCGACGGCATCGTCAAGATGATGCGCGCGGAGAACGGCGCTACGGCGCCTTGAGCGACTTGTAGAGGGCCACGGTCTGTTGGCCGATGGATTCGGCCGAAAACTTGGCCTCGACCAGCGCCCGTGCCCCCTTGCCGAATTTCTGGCGCAAGGCGGCATCGCCCGCGAGCTTTTCCATGGCGTTGGCTAAGGCGGTCACGTCATCGACCGGCACGGTGAGCGCGGTCTTTCCTTCGATCGCGATCTCGCGGCAGCCTGGTGCGTCGGTCGCCACCATGGCACGCCCGCAAGCGGCGGCTTCGAGCAGACTTTTCGGCAAGCCCTCGCGACGCGAGGCAAGCACGGCAAAATGCGCGCGCCTCCACACATCGCGGATATCGGCGACGTGGCCAAGCCAGTTGATGCCATAGAGGTTTGCAAATTCTCGCAGCTGCTCCGGCACGAGAGAGCCGGGATTTTCCTTGTCGCAATCTCCAGCGAGCAAGAGCTGAAGCGGGACCCCGCGCTTGCCGAGCAAAACGAGCGCCTGGATCAGAATGTGCACGCCCTTGTCGGCGAGCATGCGCCCGACATAGGCGGCGGTGATCGGTGGCGGAGGCTCTGGCAGCGGCGTGAGCAGCTTGGTGTCGACTCCAGAACCCGGAATGAGAACCACGGTCTCCTCCGGTGCGCCAAGCGCAATGACGAAGGCGCGGTCGTCGGGATTCTGCACCACGGTTTTGCTACGCGGTCGCTGCAACAGATGTCTGAGGGCAAGGCGCACGGCCCGGCGGGTGATCCCGCTCACTTTGGCCTCGCCAATGAACAGCGTGCCGAGACCGGTCACGCTATTCACCACGGCCATGTCGGAGAGCCCGAGGCTTGCCGTGGTGCCAAGCAGAACGGGCTTGAGCGACACATTATGGAGAATGTCGGGATCGAACTTGCGGAGAAGACGCCTGAGCTCAAGCACCGCCGCCAGACTGCCGAACGCCGAGAGGCTACCGCGGCTCCAAGAGAGTGCGTGCGGGGTGAAGCCCTGCTTCTCAATGGCCGTCCCGCCGTTCTTGATCCTCGTCGCGACATGGACCTCGTAGCCGGCGGCCTTCGCCGCGCGGGCCATGGGCAGCCGGTGCGACAAGAAGTACCAATCCTCGGTGACCACGTAGAGCAGGCGGGGGGCGGCCATGGCTGGGCTTGTAGCAGCGGAATTTACGTGGCGAAACAGAAGCCACAGTGGGCGGCTCAGCGACGCCCCTTCTCAGCCCTTTCCCCGCTTTCTCGCCTTTCTCTAGTTGGCATCACAGGCAGCAATGGGTATCATCTGCTTCGGCTGACGGAGAGCAGCTTCGGGGGAACTAAAGATGAAATATCTCAGTCTCGTGCTTGCGCTTTGTGGCGCAGCGCTGGTGCCCGGAAGCGCCTACGCTTTCGGCGTCGAAGGCCAGAACGCGAGCCTTGACGACGGCTCGCATTTTGCCGGCACCGGCACCGACCCACTCTTCACGCCTGACTTCACCAAGGGCAACTCGCTCGCCCTGCCGATGGTTGGACAGAGCGACAGCAGTGC
>DASSLP010000189.1:0-7797 GCA_035689365.1 Methyloceanibacter sp. | reverse complement strand
GACAAGGATGTGATCAAGGTGCTTTCGCCCGACGAGATCAAAGCGCAATTCGACCTCGGCTACCACACCAAGCACGTGGACGCGATCTTCGCTCGCGTGTTCGGGACGAGCTAAAAGCGCTAACCCCCGAAGCGGTAGTTGAGCCGTGCTGTCACCTTGAGGGCGCCGTCGACGACCGGTACTCCGCCGCCCACGCCTGAGGGACAGGTCGGGCAACTGATCCTCCAGCCATCTTTATTGAGCTCGGCATAGTCGTACTCGACGCCAAGCGAGAGGTTCTTGCAAATGGCGTATTCGCCGCCGCCGCCGACCGTCCAGCCGTTGGCCCGTTGGCGCCGGCCACCGAGCCCTCGATGCCGATCACCCACGATCCGGTTTGGTAATTAAATCCGGCCTGGCCCCCCCTAGGATCCCACTAGTATCGATATTAAACCTGGTGCCGACCAGATCAGGGCCAATCGTATTGAACCAGTTATGGTTGTCGTAGCGCCAATCGGTGTCGCTCCACGCGCCGCCAAGCGCACCGCCGACATAGAAGCCCTGCCATGTAGTTGGAGAAGTGGACAGGAGATCAGTTGCGAGCGCCGGGGTAATGAGCGCCAATAGTCCGGCGCCCGCGACGCAAAGCGCTAGCCTGCAAGTTCGGCCGACAAACGCCATCTCCCCTCCCCCTGGCGACTGTGATTGCTCCTCCCTATGGGATAGGGGCCGGCGGGCCGGAGGGAGGAGTGGTAGCGGGCGGGGGAGTGGTGCCGGGGGTAGTCATCTCCGGCGTCGTAGGGGTGGGCGCGGTCAGGTCGGTCTTAAGACTGGCGCTGATGCCCTTCATGTTGACTTCGGTGATCGGGCCGCCGTCGCCATAGTGGCCACCCCTGAAAATATGCGGCATGAACCGATAGCGATCGCGCTCTTGCGCCATCATGAAATAGCGCCGGCGATAGAACGAAGGCTCAATCGCGGTATAGGGCGGAATGTCGAACTACCAGTCGGCCTTGGGATAATAGCCCGAGCGATAGGGATAGGGCGGGTAGATCGGCACGATCTCGCCGGGCGGCGGGTAGACTGCGCGGGTAGAAACCCGTGGCGCGGGAGCTGCGCTGATCGCGAGCCCGCTCTTAACTGCATAGCCTGAGTGGCCGCTCCAACTGACTTTGCACCACGGACCCGAGCAGGCCCCCACATAGATCTTGACCCCGGCGGGCATGGTAAGGAGCAGCTCGGTGTTCGAGCTGGGCCCTGCGCGCAAGCCGAGATCTGTGACGGTCGTGCCGGTGCGCGCCAGCGCGCCGCCACCGCTAAGCGCAAGCGCCACAAGTCCAATTGCGATGCCGATGGATGGTCGCATGCCCCGCCCCCTATCAGTCCCCTTGGGCCCATTTTGGCACAGACCGGGGCAAGCGTCGATTGGCCTCGTTCTATGATCCCGCGCCAAATTCGCGCCGGGTTGCCGCAGCGGCCTTGCCGAACCAACCGGCGTCGGTGCCCGGTGCCACGACGTCCCAGCCCGCCGCCACCAGAGGCCTCGCATAGTCGGTGTCATTGGCGAAAATCAGCCCCATCACCGACATTTCGCGGCATTTGCTCAACACGAGTTTCATTGCCTCCTTCACCTCAGGGGCATGAATGTCGAGACGCCCGGTGAGCGCAACCGAGAGGTCGTTGGGCCCGAAGCAAACCATGTCGACGCCGTCAAGCGCGAGGATCTCGTCGAGCTGGTCAAGCGCGCCCTTGGTCTCGATCTGCGGGCAGGCGATGGTCCAGTTATTGGCGGTAGTGAAATAGTCGCCCTCATAGTCGAGCCGCGCGCGGTAAGGCCCCCAGCTACGCAAGCCCCGCGGCGGGTACTTCACCGCCTTCACGAAGGCTTCGGCGTCCTCGATGGTTTCGATCATCGGGCACATGATGCCTTGCGCGCCGGCATCTAGCGCGCGGCCTATCAGGCCAAAGTCGTTCTCAGCAACGCGCACGATCGCCGGCAGGCCCGAGGCCCGCGCCGCAGTGAGGCAGGAAAGCAGCGCCTCGTTACCGCCGAGCCCGTGCTGCTGATCGATGGTGATACAGTCGAAGCCCGCCTCCCCGATCAGCTCGATGAGGAAGGGGTTGTTGAGGGTGAGCCAGGCGTTGAACAGGGTGCGGCGCTCCTTTGCCGCTTTGCGGAAGCGATCCTCGGGCATGGTGAGACCGCTCAGCTCTTCGCTTCGGACTCGATCTGGCCGACCGCGACGCCCATCAGGTCGACCATCTTGCTGCGAATCTGATGGTCGGACTTCTGGATGCCCTTGGCATCGAAATCCCGCCTGATCTTGCGGAAGACGTCATCATCGCCGGGAATCTCGAGGTCGGCCTTGATGACCTCGCGGGCATAGGCCTGGGCATCATCTCCACCCAATCCAAGCTGCTCGGCGGCCCATAGGCCTAGCAGCTTATTTCGCCGCGCGGTCGCCCTGAATTTAAGTTCCTCGTCATGGGCGAATTTCCGCTCATAGCCCTTCTCGCGATCCTCGAAATTTGTCATCTGCCCTCCTAAAGGCACCCTCGTCGATTCAAGGGGCAAAACCCGCAGAAATTATGGGGAAACCAAGTTGCTTTGGAGCCGAGGGATAGCGCCCAAGCCCCTTGAAATCAATAAATCCACGGAAGAAATAAGCTGCGCCTTAGCGCCCGTTGTATGCCCATTGCGCTTACGCTAAGGTCGATCCACGACCCCTTGATCGATTCCGGCGATGGCGATCTGCAAGTTGCGCGCGGCCTGGGCAACCCTCTCCCCGCGCATTTGGCGTTTGCCGGCAGAGTGAGCCATCCGTGAGCGAGGAACCCACCATGAACCGCCGGCGGCGCATTTACGAAGGCAAAGCCAAGATTCTGTACGAGGGCCCTGAGCCTGGCACGCTCGTCCAGCACTTCAAGGACGACGCTACCGCCTTCAACAACAAGAAGCACGACAAGATCGAGGGCAAAGGCGTCCTCAACAACCGTATCTCCGAGTATCTCTTCCAAAAGCTCGGGGAAGTCGGCGTGCCGACCCACTTCATCAAGCGCCTCAACATGCGCGAGCAGTTGATCCGCGAGGTCGAGATCATCCCGCTCGAGGTCGTGGTGCGCAACGTGGCCGCAGGCTCCCTCGCCACGCGCCTGGGTCTTGACGAGGGAACACCCCTGCCCCGCTCGATCGTCGAGTTCTATTACAAGAACGACAAGCTCGGAGACCCCATGGTGACCGAGGAGCACATTACCGCCTTCGGCTGGGCCACGCCACAAGAGATCGACGACATCATGTCGCTCGCGCTCAGGGTCAACGACTTCCTGTCGGGGCTCTTTCTCGGCGTCGGCATCAAGCTCGTCGATTTCAAATGCGAGTTCGGCAGGCTGTGGGAGAACGAGACGATGCGCATCGTGCTCGCCGACGAGATCTCGCCGGATTGCTCGCGGCTGTGGGACATCGAGACGCACAACAAGCTCGACAAGGACCGCTTCCGCCGCGACATGGGAGGCCTAGTCGAGGCCTATCAGGAGGTGGCCCGCCGGCTTGGTCTGCACGTCGACAGCGCGGTTCGGGCGCGCACCGGTCCCGTGCTGGTGCGCTCGAAATAAGAAGAAGGCTTGGGGGCCATGAAGGCGCGCATCACCGTCACGCTGAAACAGGGCGTGCTCGACCCGCAGGGCAAGGCCATTGCCGGCGCGCTTCATGCGCTTGGCTTCGGCTCGGTTGGCAATGTGCGCCAGGGCAAATATATCGAGGTCGAGGTGGCGGAGAGCGATCCCGAACGCGCCAAGGCCGAGGTCGAGCGAATGTGCGAGCAGCTCCTCGCCAATACCATAATCGAGAACTACGCCTATGAGCTCGAGGCGGCTTAGGCTGGGTCGGCGTCCCTTCGCTATTGAAGCCAGTGTCATGCCCGCACAGGCGGGCGGCTAGTAATCCCATGTCGGTGGTTACTGGATCGCCCGGCTCGACCGGGCGATGACGAGACAGGAATTTGAGAAGCATGAGAGCGAGCGTCATCGTCTTTCCGGGATCGAACTGCGATCGGGATGCTGCTGTCGCGCTTCAAGCGGCGACAGGTGCGCCGCCGGCGATGGTCTGGCACGGCGACAGCGAGCTCCCCAAAAGCGACCTGATCGTTCTGCCGGGCGGCTTCTCCTATGGCGACTACCTCCGCTCCGGCGCCATGGCAGCGCACTCGCCGGTGATGCGCGAAGTCATTGCTCGCGCCCGCGCCGGCACGCCTGTGCTCGGTATATGCAACGGCTTTCAGGTCTTGACTGAGTCCGGGCTCCTGCCGGGCGTGCTCATGCGCAATGCGACGCTGAAATTCATCTGCAAGGACGTGCATCTCCGCGTCGAGCGGAACGACTCGATCTATACGCACCGCTACCGACGGGGCGAGGTGGTGCGATTCCCTATCGCGCATAAAGACGGTAGCTATTTCGCCGACGACCAGACGTTGCAAAGATTGGAGGGAGAGGGCCTGGTGGCTTTCCGCTACTGCGATCCTGCCGGCGCAGTGACGCCCGAGGCCAACCCCAACGGTTCGCGCAACAACATCGCCGGCATCTACAACAAGTCAGGGACTGTGCTCGGCTTGATGCCGCATCCCGAGCGCCTGGCAGATACCGCTCTTGGCGGCACTGACGGCGCCAGGATGTTTCTCTCGCTCGTGGAGACGCTGCATTGAACATCGTGGCGCTTGCGGCGCGGAAACAGGAGGGCGTCACCCCCGCCATTATCGCTGAGCACGGCCTATCGCCCGACGAATATCGGCGGCTCGTCGAGGCGCTAGGGCGCGAGCCGCGGCTGACCGAGCTCGGCATCTTCTCGGTGATGTGGTCCGAGCACTGCTCGTACAAATCATCGAAAGTTTGGCTCAAGAAGCTGCCGACCGAAGGCCCCCAGGTGATCCAAGGCCCTGGCGAGAACGCAGGCGTCGTCGATCTCGGTGACGGGCAGGCCGCCGTGTTCAAGATGGAAAGCCACAACCATCCCTCCTACATCGAGCCATATCAGGGCGCGGCGACGGGCGTAGGCGGCATCATGCGTGACGTATTCACCATGGGCGCTCGGCCCATCGCCAACATGAATGCGCTCAGGTTCGGCGCGCCGGGCCATCCCAAGACCCGCCATCTCGTTGCCGGCGTGGTGTCCGGCATCGGCGACTACGGCAACTGCATGGGCGTGCCCACAGTCGGCGGCGAGACTAATTTCGACCCGCGCTACAACGACAACATGCTGGTCAACGCCATGACCGTGGGGCTGGTCGATGCCAACCGCATCTTCAAGTCTGCGGCGAAGGGCATCGGACACTCCGTGGTCTATGTCGGCTCCAAGACCGGCCGCGACGGAATTCACGGCGCCACCATGGCCTCGGCAGAGTTCGACGAGGCCTCGCAAGAGAAACGGCCGACTGTGCAGGTCGGCGATCCCTTCACCGAAAAGCTCCTGCTCGAGGCCTGCCTCGAATTGATGGCCGAGGACGCCATCGTCGCCATTCAGGACATGGGCGCGGCAGGGCTTACCTCCTCATCGGTCGAAATGGCCGACAAAGGCGGCGTCGGTATCGAGCTCGAGCTCGACCGCGTGCCGACGCGCGAGGAAGGCATGACGGCCTACGAGATGATGTTGTCCGAGAGCCAGGAGCGCATGCTCATGGTGCTGAAGCCCGGCGCAGAGCCGCTGGCCGAGCGCGTGTTCAAGAAATGGGGCCTCGACTTTGCCGTGATCGGCTACACCACAGATACCGGCCGGCTCGTGGTGCGCCATCGCGGCGCGCTCGAAGCCGATATCCCGCTCGCGGCTCTCGCCCACGCTGCCCCCAACTACGAGCGGCCCTGGACCAAGCCGGCCGCGCCGGCCCTCATTGCTCCGCAGGACCTGCCGGCCCCGAGCAGCATTCTCGACACGCTCGAATCCATGATGGGCTCCCCCCACCTCTCCTCGCGCCGCTGGATTTGGGAGCAGTACGACCACATGGTCATGGCCGACACGGTGCAGCGGCCTGGCGGCGATGCGGCTGTGGTGCGCGTGCATGGCACGAAGAAGGGCCTCGCCATATCCTGCGATGTGACGCCCCGCTACTGCGCGGCTGACCCTTATGAGGGCGCTAAGCAGGCAGTCGCCGAGTGCTGGCGCAATCTCTCGGCGGTAGGTGCGGACCCGCTCGCCATCACCGACTGCATGAATTTCGGCAATCCCGAGCGGCCTGAGATCATGGGTGAGTTCGCTGCCGCCATCGAAGGCATGGCGGAGGCTTGCACCCTGCTGTCCTTCCCGGTCGTGTCGGGGAATGTCTCGCTTTATAACGAGACGAACGGCGCCGCCATTCCGCCAACTCCCGCCATCGGCGGCATCGGGCTAATCCCGGATATCGGCGCAATGGCCACCATTGCCTTGAAGCGCCCCGGCGACATCCTGATGCTGCTCGGCGCCGAGGCGGGCAATCTAGGCCAATCGCTTTACATGCAGATCATGTTGAACCGCGCTGCGGGTGCGCCGCCTCCGGTCGACCTCGATGCCGAGAAGCGCGCCGGAGACTGCGTGAGAGGCTTGATCAGGAGCGGCGATGTTTCGGCCGTGCACGATGTCTCTGATGGCGGACTACTCGTCGCAATCGCCGAGATGGCGCTTGCGGGCAACCTTGGTGTTGAGCTCGACGACTTGCCGGCTCCCCTCCCCGCCCATGCCTTGTGGTTCGGCGAAGACCAAGGGCGTTTCGTGGTCGCGGCCTCGCCTGACAAGGCCGATGCCATCCACAAGGCGGCTGCGGTGGCCAAAGTCCCGCTGAGGCTGCTTGGCAAGGTCGGTGGCGACTCAATCAAGCTTCAAGGCGAGGCGCCGCTACCGCTTGCCACTGTCAGAGCCGCGCATGAGAGCTGGTTGCCGCGCTTCATGGCGCATAGCTAGGTCGCTGCAGTGGAGTGAACCATGGGAATGGCGGCCGAAGACATTGCGCGGATGATCAAGGAGCGCTTCCCCGACGCCGAGATCCGCATCGAGGACCTCGCCGGTGACGGCAATCATTACGCCGCAACCGTGATCTCGGAAGCATTCCGCGGCAAGTCGCGGGTCCAGCAGCACCAGATGGTTTATGACGCGCTCAAGGGCAACATGGGCGGCGTCCTGCACGCGCTTGCGCTTAAGACCGCGACACCATAACTACGCAACGAGCGTAGGAAAGGAATCGAACGATGAGCGCACAGGATGTTCAGGACTGGATCGGCAAGCAGGTCGCCGGGAACGACGTGGTGCTGTTCATGAAAGGCACTAAGTCCATGCCGCAATGCGGTTTCTCTATGCAGGTCGCGCAGATCCTCCGGCATCTCGGCGTCGATTTCAAAGACATTAACGTGCTCGAGGACATGAGCGTACGCGAGGGCGTAAAGGCCTACTCCAACTGGCCGACCATCCCGCAGCTCTACGTGAAGGGTGAGTTCATCGGCGGCTGCGATATTGTGCGCGAGATGTTCCAGGCGGGCGAGCTGCAGCAGCTTCTGACTACCAAAGGTATCGCCCACAACACGCAGACCCTGACGGCCTAGCCTTGCTGCTTAGCCCACAGGGATTGCAATGAAGCGGGTAGCGTAGCCCGATTTTACTCGCGCAACGACATTATGTTTGCTTCGGCTATGCGCATCGTTGAGCGCCCTCTGCACATCTAATGGCGCACTTACCGGATTCCCTGTCACGTTGAGGATAATGTCGCCGGCCTGAAGGCCACGCTCGGCGGCAATTCCATCGGGATCGACTTTAGTGACGACCACGCCTCCCGCAGAGGATTTGGCGGTCTGTGCAGCGGGGGCGGG
>DASSLP010000188.1:0-17703 GCA_035689365.1 Methyloceanibacter sp. | reverse complement strand
GGCTGAGGCACGGCTCAGGAGCTTGGGCGAGCATCAGCCGAAGACCTAATCACTGCTTTCCGCCAGCGCGACCGCGATTTGTTCGGTGACAAGCTCCTGTCGCATGGGCAAAATACCGTTGCGGTGTGCAAGGCAAATGGGATGCCTTCCTTCGGCGTCAATTCCAACGCGCCAGAGTCGCTTTACACATCTAGCGATTTTGCTGGCGCAATTGGCATGCGGTCGAGCGTGGTAGAGGAGCGCCCAGAGTTAGGCGAATCCGCAAACCTCGGACACATGCCCTTGAATGCGCTGTTTCACGCCGAAACGACCTCGCTTCTCCGCGCCGAGCGGGCGAACGGCGGGACGTTGGAAGGCCAAGAGGTCGAGGTCCATGTCGATGGCACAATTTGCAACAACTGCGGCGATATTCTCCGAGTGTGATCAGACGGCTGGGCAATCCCACTGTCAAGTTTATTGATCAACTTGGCTACTACGGGACTGTGGCGAATGGCGATTGGCTGCAGGTGGAAGGCGATGAAGAAGTTCTGCGACTTTCGTGAATTTCGAGGCTTTAGTTGGCCGGAGCCCCGGGAACTGCAGCACTATTTTTTTGCGCCCCCTTGGAAGAGAGAGTGGTTTCAGGACGGACGCAACGATGGTGCGATCCTGATGGAACAGGCAGCCTACAACACTGACGATCTGCCTATAGGCCAGGGGCGCGTAAAGACTAGTCTCCAACTGTGGGGCAAGCCCAATCTCGGTGTTCTGCTCGTATACTCTCGATTGGGTGGCGGGTACGGAGATGTCTTCAGCTCAAAGGGGAACATGACCCGCATTCGCGAATGGGTGCGCAGTACGCATGGAGATCCGTTGCCTCTCGGCCTCTTCATTCCGTTCGCGCCAGCCTATCAAGCAGTGAAGGAGTTCATCGAGACCGACGGCGAGTTGCCAAAGAGCATCGAGTGGATCGCAAACAAGGACCTGCCGCCAAACACTTTCCCTGAGCCGTGGAATGTCCCTCCGGGCACGGAGCGGAGCTATCCCGACGTCACTAGTTAAATAGAGAAAGCGCCTTGCGGCTGTCACGCCTGTGCTAAGGCTCGTGCATGGCTGATGCTAAGCTCTATCTCAGACCCGTTGGATTGCTGTACGGCCCCGCTGCCAAGGAAGCGGTGGCAGGCACGCTCGCGCTGCCTCTGGCTGGAGGTCCGATCGCGTTCACTGCAGCCGAGCTGATCGAAGGCGCGCCCGGCAACAGCAAGACGCGGCTGTTCACGGCGCACTCGGTGGCAGAGTCCCACGACCCCGATCTCAACAAAGTGCTGGGGCGGGTGACCGCGCCGCGCCCTCCCTTTGCTGGTCTCAGCCTCGACCGGCCGCTCATCATGGGCATCGTCAACGTGACGCCAGACTCGTTTTCCGATGGCGGCCTCTACGACACGAAAGAGGAGGCGATCCTCCATGCCGCAGAGTTGGCGAATGCGGGCGCTGCCATCATCGACATCGGCGGGGAATCGACGCGCCCCGGCTCTGATGCCGTGGAGGAGGAAGAGGAGCTTGCCCGCGTCGTGCCGGTGCTGGAGGGCCTATCGGGCCTCAACGCCGTCATTTCGGTCGACACCCGCAAAGCCGAGGTGACGCGCGCCGCGGCAAAGGCAGGCGCTGCCATCCTCAACGATGTGTCGGCGTTCACCTACGATCCGCAAAGTCTTGCCGTAGCCGCCGAGACGGGCCTCGGCGTCATCCTGATGCATGCGCAAGGCGAGCCAAAGACCATGCATCTCAATCCCGTCTATACCGACGTGGTGCTCGAGGTGTTCGACTACCTCGGGCAGCGCATCGAGGCTGCCGGAGCGGCGGGTATCGACCGCGCCAAGATCGCCGCTGACCCTGGCGTGGGGTTCGGCAAGACCATGCAGCACACGCTCAGCCTGCTTGCCAATCTCAGCCTGTTCCATGCTCTCGGCGTGCCGCTTCTGGTCGGCGCCTCGCGCAAGCGCTTCATCGCAGGCATCTCGGGCGGCGACCAGCCGAAAAGCCGCGAGCCCGGGTCGCTGGCGGTTGCCATCGCCGCGGCGTCACAAGGAATCCAGATTCTTAGGGTCCATGACGTGGCGGCCAGCCGACAAGCCCTTGCGGTCTGGCGCGCTGCGACGTTCGGCACTGAAAATTAAGGCAAATTCACAAGCTGTACGGCCGCAAATAGTGTAACTTTCGCTTACATTTTTTGAACGAGAAGGTGCTAGAGCAGGAGCATAATCCGATGAGGCGCCAGAAAGGCCTCGACGAAGGTCAGGCACCGACCGGGGGAGTGGACGGGGGGAAATCCGTCATGGCTCGAAAGTATTTTGGCACGGATGGCATCCGTGGCAGCGCCAATTCCCATCCGATGACCTCGGTGGTGGCGCTCAAAGTAGGCATGGCCGCAGGCAAGCTCTTCACCAACGGCTCGTATCGCCATCGGGTGGTGATCGGCAAGGACACGCGGCTGTCCGGCTACATGATCGAGTCGGCGCTGGTATCCGGCTTCACCGCCGTGGGCATGGACGTGTTCCAGCTCGGCCCGATGCCGACGCCTGCCGTCGCCATGCTGACCCGCTCGCTCCGCGCTGATCTCGGCGTGATGATCTCGGCTTCGCACAATCCCTTCGTCGATAACGGCATCAAATTGTTCGGACCTGACGGCTACAAGCTCTCCGACGAGAAAGAGGAGGCGATCGAGGAGCTGATGGAGGGAGACTTCTCCGAGCTCCTGACAGCTTCCGATAAGATCGGCCGCGCCACCCGCATCGACAGCGCGCGCGAGCGGTATATCGAATTCGCCAAGCGCACGCTGCCCAAGAACATCCGCTTCGACGGCATCAGGGCGGTGATCGATTGCGCCAACGGCGCCGCCTACAAAGTCGCGCCCGAAGCTCTGTGGGAGCTTGGCGCCGAAGTCATCAAGATCGGCGTCGATCCCAATGGCTTGAACATCAACAAGGACTGCGGTTCGACTTCGCCCGACGACCTAATCCGCAAGGTCAACGAAGTGCGCGCCGATATCGGCATCGCGCTCGACGGCGACGCCGACCGCGTGGTCATGGTCGACGAGAAAGGCCGCATCATCGACGGCGATCAGCTCATGGCGGTGATTGCCGAATCGTGGTTCCGGCGCGGGCGGCTCGCCGGCGGCGGCATCGTCGCCACGGTAATGTCCAATCTCGGGCTTGAGCGCTATCTCGAGAGCCTCGACCTTGGCCTTGCCCGCACGCCGGTCGGCGACCGCTACGTGGTCGAGCATATGCGCGAGCACGGCTACAATGTCGGCGGCGAGCAGTCGGGCCATATCGTGCTGTCGGATTACTCCACCACCGGAGACGGCCTTGTCACCGCGCTCCAGATCCTCGCCGTGGTCGCCCAGAGCGGGAAGCCGGTGAGCGAGATCTGCAATCGTTTCGAGCCGTTGCCGCAAATCCTGAAGAACGTGCGCTACAAAAATGGCGGCCAGCCGCTCGACAATGTCGCGGTACGCAGAGCGATCGACACCGGCAAGTCCAAGCTCGGTAAGTCTGGGCGGCTCGTGATCCGTCCGTCAGGCACCGAGCCGGTGATCCGCGTGATGGCCGAAGGCGACGACGAGAAGCTGATCAAGACGGTGGTCTCCGACATCGTCCACGCCCTGACCGACGCCGCCTAGCATCGATTTTTCTTGTCATTGCGCGGCTTGACCGGGCAATCCAGTAACCTCCGGCATACATTAGTAACCGAGGTCGCTGGTTGGATTCCTGCTTTCGTGGGAATGACAGACAAAGACTGAAAATGACGACTCCCACCAAGCCGAACGTCCGGCCGAAAAATCCGCGCTTCTCCTCGGGGCCTTGCACCAAGCATCCCGGCTGGTCGTTCGCTGGGCTCAAAGGCGCTCTGCTCGGGCGCAATCACCGCCAGCCCGACACCGAGGCAAGACTCGCACTTGCCATAACCCGCACCCGCGAGCTGCTTGAGCTCCCGCAGGACTACCTCGTGGCAATCGTGCCAGCCTCCGATACCGGCGCGGTCGAGATGGCGCTGTGGTCGCTACTCGGGCCGCGCGGCGTCGATGTGCTCGCCTGGGAGCATTTCAGCCAGATTTGGGTCACCGACATCGTCGAGCAGTTGAAGCTGAAGCATGTTCGCGCTCTGCTCGCGCCCTATGGCGAGCTACCGGACCTTTCCCAAGTCGACTTCGATCATGATGTGGTGTTCGCGTGGAACGGCACCACCTCAGGCGTGAGGGTGCCGAACGGCGATTGGATTGCAAGCGATCGCGCAGGGCTCACCATCTGCGATGCGACGTCCGCGCTGTTCGCGCAAAGGATCGATTGGGACAAGCTCGATGTCGCGACCTTCTCCTGGCAGAAGGTGCTGGGCGGCGAGGCCCAGCACGGCATGCTGATTTTGAGCCCGCGGGCGGTTGAGCGCTTGGAAAGCTACACGCCGCCCTGGCCACTACCGAAGCTGTTCCGCATGACGAGGAACGGTAGGCTCGACCGAGAGCTGTTCGAGGGCTCGACCATCAACACGCCCTCGATGCTCTGCCTCGAAGATTATCTCGACGCGCTCTCTTGGGTGGAGGGCGTCGGCGGCCTCGAAGGCACGATTGCTCGCTCGGATGCCAATGCTGCGGTGATCGCTGAGTGGGTCGGGCGCACGCCTTGGGTCGATTTTCTCGCCGGCGTGCCCGAGACGCGCTCGAACACGTCGGTCTGTCTCAAGCTAATCGATCCGGACGTCCTGGCCTTGCCGCGGGAATTGCGCGACGAATTCCCGAAGCGCATGGCGGCGCTGCTCGACGCTGAGAACGTGGCCAAGGACATCACCGCCTACCGGCACGCTCCTCCCGGCTTGCGCATCTGGACAGGTGCCACGGTGGAAAAGAGCGACCTCGAAGCGCTCATGCCGTGGCTCGATTGGGCCTTCGCGCATGAGAAGCAGAGCCTCGCCAAAGCCGCCTAGCGCTATCACAGCCGACCACGGCCGACGCTTTACCGAGCAGTCGATGAGCGCACTCGCTTCGCCCACGCCGACACGCTATAAAGTCACACGGCCCCACCCCGCGGCGGGGCCGTTTCCGCGATTCCTTTCAAGGCCTTAGGAGACAAGATTAGTGGCCAACGTCGTGGTCGTCGGCTCGCAATGGGGCGACGAGGGCAAGGGCAAGATCGTCGATTGGCTGTCCGAACGCGCCGATATCGTGGTGCGCTTCCAGGGCGGTCATAATGCCGGCCACACGCTTGTGGTCGACGGCACCACCTACAAGCTTTCGCTTCTGCCCTCTGGCGTGGTGCGCAAGGGCAAGCTCTCGGTGATCGGGAACGGCGTGGTGATCGACCCTTGGGCGTTCGCCGACGAGATCGACAAGATCGAAAAGCTCGGGGTGAAGATCGGCCGCGATAATCTCCGCATCGCCGAAAACGCGACGCTGATCCTGCCGCTGCATCGCGACCTCGACGCATTGCGCGAGACCGAGGCCGGGCAGGGGCGCATCGGCACCACCAAGCGCGGCATCGGGCCAGCCTACGAGGACAAGGTGGGTAGGCGCGCCATACGCGTGATGGACTTGCAGGACCTGCCGAGCCTCAAGCCGAAGATCGAACGCATCCTTAGCCACCACAACCCGCTCCGCCGCGGGCTTGGCCAGCCTGAGATCAGCGCCGACGCGCTGTGCAGCGAGCTTACTGCGATCGCACCAAAGGTCCTGCCTTATGTCGACACGGTGTGGGCGCTGCTCGATGCCAAGCGCCGGCAAGGCAAGCGCATCCTGTTCGAGGGCGCGCAAGGTGCCCTGCTTGACATCGACCACGGCACCTATCCCTTCGTCACCTCGTCGAACACGGTGGCAGCGCAAGCTGCGACCGGCTCTGGGCTCGGACCCGGCGCGATCAACTACGTGCTCGGCATCACCAAGGCTTACACGACGCGCGTAGGCGAGGGGCCTTTTCCCACCGAGCTCAAGGATGAGACCGGCAAGCTTCTCGGCGAAAGGGGCCAGGAGTTCGGCACGGTAACGGGGCGCCCGCGCCGTTGCGGTTGGTTCGATGCTTGCCTCGTGCGGCAAACCCGCAAAGTGGGCGGCATCAATGGCATCGCGCTCACCAAGCTCGACGTGCTCGATCAGCTTCCTGAGCTCAAGATTTGCGTGGGCTATCGTCTTGATGGCCTGCCGCTCGACCATCTGCCGGCGGCGCAAGGCGCGCAAGCCCGCGTCGAGCCGGTTTACGAGAGCATGGAAGGTTGGACAGAATCGACGCGTGGCGCCCGTTCCTGGGCCGACCTGCCGGCGCAATGCATCAAATATGTGCGACGGCTCGAGGAACTGATCGGCGCGCCCGTGGCGCTGCTTTCGACCAGCCCCAAGCGCGAGGACACCATTCTCGTGCACGATCCCTTTGTGGATTGACGCAACCCCCACCCGTTCTGAGCTCGCGACGGTGTTCGCGCCTAAGGCTATAGTGGCGATTTCCTACGCGTGGAGGTTGCCATGGCCGAGACGGGACAGAAGCTCGAATGCGATCTTGTGATGCGCGGCGGCATCACAAGCGGCATCGTCTATCCCCGGGCCATCGCCAAACTCGCCGAGAGCTACCGCTTCCGGTCGATCGGCGGCACCTCGGCCGGCGCCATCGCCGCGGCTGCCACCGCGGCCGGTGCATTGGGCGTAAGAGAAGGGAAGGACCCCTTCCAGGGCCGCTTCAAGACGCTGCCCGAGGAACTCGCCAGGCAAATCGACAAGAAGACGGTGCTTGAGCGTGTGTTCCAGCCTGCCAAGGGGCTCGAACGGCTGTTCGCCGTCTTGCTTGCGGGCCTGCAACGCATGTCCTTCGGCCGCAAGGTTGCCGCCGTGCTCCTCTCGCTTTGCCGTCATTACCGCCTCTATGCAGCAGTGGGCGCGGCCATTGTGGTCATTCCGCTCATCCTCGCCGCCTGGTGGCTCGGGCTGGGCCGCGCTGCGTTTGCCGGCCTGCTTGCGTTCGACGTGCTGCCGCTCGTTCTGTTCGCCATCCTCGGCGCGGCAACCGGACTCCTGTTCGATGTGCTGTTCCGCCTGCCCAAGAACGATTTCGGCATCTGTACGGGGAGCCGGCCAGTCGATCCCGCCAATCCTGATATGCCGCCCCAGGACGACGCTGGCGTCGCACCCATTGGCTGCACGAGCTGTTCCAGAGCGTGGCAGGTCGCACGATCAGAGACGACCCGGTGACCTTTGGTGATCTCTGGGGCACCGACGATGAGCTCGCCGAGCGCGACATCGATCTCGTGCTGATGACGACCAATGCCACGCGCGGCGTGTCGCACCGGTTTCCCTTCGTCGAAAGCGTGTGGGGGCCGCTCTACTTCAATGAGGAAGAATTTGCGAAGCTCTTTCCGCCGAGAGTGGTCAAATGCCTCGTCAATCCGGAAGAGGAGAGGGCAAAGCGCGAGGAGGCAAAGGACGACAAGCTGGTTATTCCCCCAGGTTTCCACCGCCTGCCGCCGGCTCGGGCGCTTCCCATTCTGCTCGGCGCCAGGATGAGTCTCAGCTTTCCATTTCTGCTAAGCCAGGTTCCGCTCTACTTCCCGCAATATCGAAAGGACACGGCGACGTTAAATCGGTGCCTATTCTCCGACGGGGGGCTGACCAGCAACTTCCCGATCCATTTTTTCGATGCCCCGATCCCTTCGCGTCCGACCTTCGGTATCAATCTCGTGCCCGATACCGTGACGGGAGGCGAGAAGGACGAGGAGCCTGAGCTCCAAGCGCGGCGCAGCCCCGCGGCAGTGGCCAAAGACCCATGGCTCAACGTCTGGATGCCGACCACCAACAGCACCGGCATTCAGGACGTGGCGCTGTTCCATGAGATCGCCAGCGGGCCCTGGGCCGTCATCGATTTCTTTATGATGCTGTTCGACACGGCGCGGAACTGGGGCGACACCGAGCTTTCGGCGATGCCGGGCTATCGCGACCGTATCGTGCATGTCGCCCTTGCCGACGACGAAGGTGGGCTCAACCTCAGCATGCCGCCGGATACCGTCCGCGCCATTGGCGAGCGCGGCGAGTGCGCGGGCACTTTGCTCGCCGCACGCTTCGCATCCCATCCGGGCAAGGACCCGAAGACCAAGAAAGACATCCGCCTCACCTGGGACAATCACCGCTGGATCAGGTACCGCACCTTCATGGCGGCCTTCGAGCTGGTGGGCCGCAAATTCGGCGTCACGTGGCAGCGAAGCGATTGGCCGGAAGCTCAGCAGACGTATCCCGAGCTCCTCGAGGAACCGCCGAGCTACAAGCTAACCGCTCCGCAGCAGCAATTCGCCGCCGCTGCAACGGAGGAACTCGTGGATATGGTCGGGTCGTGGACGGAATCCTTCGACCATCCGGCGCCTCGTGCCGACGGACGTTCGCCGCGGCCGAAGCCGATCCTGCGCGTCATGCCGCCGGGAACAAGCGACCCGCGCGCCGAGCGGGTGGGTTAGCAGCGCTTCTTGCCGATGCTAAGGTCGCACGCGGCTGGCGAAGGCAGCCAGGCCTAACGGCCGTCGCTTGCATAGTTGGAGGGTCGCGCGTGGCGGATCAATTTCCCTGGAAGGTGGCGTGGATCACCGGCGCCTCCGGCGCGATCTGCGGCGAGATCGCGCGACGCCTGGCGGCAGCAGGCGTCACCATCGCAGCCACGGCGCGCCCGGGCGAGAAGCTCGATCAGCTCGCCGCGTCGAGCGAGCGCATCAAGCCCTTTCCCGCAGATGTGCTTGAGCCCGAAGAGCTGAAGGCGGCAGTCGCCAAGATCGAGAACACGCTCGGTCCAATCGATCTCGCTCTGCTCGGCGCCGGCATGTATGCGCCGTTCGACATTCGCAATATCGACCTCGACGGCTTCCACCGTACCATGGCGCTGAATGTCGATGGCGTCATCAATGCTGTTGCCGCTGTGCTGCCGTCGATGCTTGCGCGGAGGGCCGGGCACATCGCCATCATGGGCTCCCTCTTCGGCTATGCCGGCTGGCCCGAGAACGGCAGCTACGGTGCGAGCAAGGCAGCGGTGATCAATCTCGCCGAGAGCCTCAAGCTCGAATTGGAGGGGACCGGCGTCGCCGTGACCATCGTCAATCCCGGCTTTGTCGATACGCCGCTCAACGCCTCCTACGATCCGAAGAAGAAGCTCTATGTCATGAGCAAAGAGCGTTGCGCACGCAAGATTTTGGAGAAGCTGCCGCGCAAGCCCTATGAGATCGCTTTCCCGACGCAGGTTTCTATCTTCCTGAAAACCGTGCGCTCGCTGCCGCGCGCAGTCTCCTTCCCGCTCATCCGCTGGTTCACCAAAACAATGCAGGGGTAGTTGGCGAAAGATTCGATTTGGGTTGAGGGTTAGCTCAGCAGCTCGCGAAAATAAGAATCGAGCATGCGGTCCTTTGGATCAGCCGCCTTGCGCCGCGCAGCGAATTGCTGAAGCCTCACGCCGAAGGCGCGCCGCGCCTGCTCGCGCGTCAAGAACGGCGTCTGGTTGAACAGGGGCACGCCACGCCGCTCGCTGCAAAACTCGTTGTAGTGGTGCAGGAATTCCTCCCACTCCGGCCCGCCGGTCGAAGCCGGATCGATGCTGAGCGTCGCTCCCTCCCAGCTATAGGAGAGCAACGCCTCCACGTCGCGGGCGATGACGTAGCCTACGCTCGGCAGGTTGCAGCGATAGCCGGTCTTGGCCTCATAGGCGATGCAGAAATTGCAATACTCATCCAGGACGTCGAAGAAGCCGCCCTCGCGGAATGACCACATGCTGAACAGATATTTGTTAGGCCCGGGATCGCGCTTGTAGTTGATGATCTGGGCGTGCGGCCAGGTAGAGTCGCTGCGCACGATGAAGACGAGCGCCTGGCGCAGCAGGAAGAAGTGCAGCTTGTCGGCATACGCGCGCAACTTGCGATTGCTCGTCGTCCTCTCGATCCACAGCGTGACGGCGGGCCCATATTTGCGCCAGAAGCGGTTGCGGTAGACCCAGCGATACCGCGAAGTCGGCTTAGCCTCGGGATTGTCCTTGCGCAATTCGACCAGCACGCGCTTCACGTAAGGGAAGATGTAGTACATCACGGCGAAGCCGCGCGCTTTGTAAATCGGGTAGTAGCGCCGGAAATTGTCGAGGGAGAGCGAGTAGTGGCGCACCGAGAGCGCCGTCGTCGGCCTCACCCTGATGGTCACCTCGTAGACGACGCCCATCAGCCCATAGCTCGAGCGGATGATCTGCATCTCTTCAGGATTGTCCCGCTCGTTGATCTCGCGGAGCTTGCCCTGCGGCGTGACGAGCCGCACCGCGGTGACATACGAGCTGATTTGGCCGAAGCCGCCCGGGAAAGAGCTGTCCTTGGTGGCGGCGGTGGCCATCGCGCCTAGCGTGACGTTGCCGATCTCGGTGGTGACGTGGAACTGGAGCCCGCGATCCTTCAACGCATCGGACACTACGATATAGGTTGCGCCCGCCTCGACCGTGACCGTGTCCTCGGTGAAATGGAGGATGCGGTTCATCTTGGTCATGTCGACCATGGTGCCGCCGTCGTCGCCATTCATGCGCGCAGTCGAATGCATGGAGCCCGCGGGCCGCACCGGCGCGGGGAAGCGCACCTCGTCGGTCAGGATCTCGACCAGGTCCTCGGCACTCTCCGGCGCGACTATCACTTTGGGGTGATAGGTCCACGTGCCGTCCCAGCTCTTGATCGTGACGTCACGTTTGATGTCCATGAAGCTCCCCCCGACGCCTTTGGGGCGTCAGACCATAAAGCAAAGCGCCGGCAAATAAAGGGCCACGGCCGAAACCCTAGCGGGGTTGAACCCCGTTTCAGGGGATGCTTAGGTCTCGCCAAAGCCATCAAAGATGCCCGCGGCAGCGGGCGGAGCGAGGGATTGTGGAGCGTTACTGCATCATCGGCGCAGGGGCTTGCGGGCTCGCCGTGGCCAAGACCTTTGCCGAGAGGGGTATCCCGTTCGACTGCTTCGAGGCGCTCGGTGATGTGGGCGGTATCTGGAACCCGGAAAGTCCGCACGTGGTCTATGGCTCGACCTATCTCAATTCGTCGAAGAAACTCTCGCGCTATCCCGATTTCCAGTTTCCCGAGGAGTGGGCGCCTTACGCGAGCCGGGCGCAGGCGCAAGACTATCTCCGCGCCTATGCCAAAGAGTTTGGCCTCTATCCGCTGATCAGCTTCAACAAGCGCGTGACGCGCGCCGAGCGCTCGGACAAGGGCTGGTGCATCACCATCGAAGACGAGAGCGCGCCACGCATTTATGCCGGACTTATCGTCGCCAATGGCCATCATTGGGAGCCGAAGGTTCCGACCTATCCCGGACATTTCGATCGAGAGATGCTGCACTCCCACGACGTAAAGTCCAAGGAGCAAGTCAAGGACAAGCGCGTGCTCGTGGTCGGCGCCGGAAACTCGGCCGTCGACATTCTGTCGGATGCCGCGATCGAGAACGGCCGCGTGGTGCATTCGATGCGCCGCACTTATTACTTCTTCCCCAAGACGGTGTTCGGCAAGCCGACCGATGTGTTGATCGATTACACCAGCCGCGTCCCCCTGCCGCGCAAATTGTGGCGACTATTGTACCGCTGGGGAATGCGGATCGTGGTCGGACCGCATCGCCGCTTCGGATTGGACCGGCCGGACCACGATCTGTTCGAGGCGCATCCTACCGCCTGCAACACCTATATCGATCATCTCATCCACGGGCGCACCATCGTGAAGCCCGGCATCGAGCAGCTCGCCGGCAAGCGTGTCATCTTCACCGACCAGAGCGCGGAGGAGATCGACCTTCTCGTCTGGGCCACGGGCTTCACGCCGAGCTTTCCGTTCATCGATCCTTCCCACATTCTCGACGAGCACGGCAGGTCGAAGCTCTTCATCCATACCTTCCACCGCGAGCTCGACGATTTCTTTGTGGTCGGGCTGTTCGAGCCGGCCGAAGGTGGCGTATGGCAGATCGCCGACTACCAGGCGCGGCTGATCGCAGCCTTCATCAAGGCGTGCGAGAGCGACCCGAAGCGCGCGAACTGGTTCAGGGCGCTGAAGGCGCGTGCGCATCCCGATATCGGCCACGGCATAAGATGGCAGGACACGCCCTGGCACCGCTTCGAGATCCAGCACTACCGCTTCCGCAGATACATGAAGCGGCTGCTGCGCAAGTTCGGCGTGCCGGCGGGAGATGCGGTCGAGCCGCGCGTCATGCAGCTCGAGGGTCCCGCCATACTCAAGTCCCAGCTCAAGCTCGCTTCCTGAGTTGCAACATCAAGGCAGCGCCTTGTGACTCAGACGAAGAGTTGCCCGTGTCGGTCGCTCGCTCAGGGTTTGAGCGGTCCGACCGATGCGCTGCCCTTGCCCGTGATGATGACGCAGTTTGAGCCCGGCAGTATCGTCGCGCTTGCGTCCTTGCAGTAGGTGCTCGCCGTTGGTGTGCAGTCGAGGGTGAGGTGCTGCCACTGCTGTTGGAGGATCAGTGGGAAAGTGTCTTTGCCACTCACTGTCTTGACGGTCGCCTGAGTCTTTTTGTCAGCGATATGATAGAGCCAGGTCACCTTTACGTCGATGAGGGGGCACAACTCGGGTTTGCCTGCACCTATCAAAAAGTCGAATTCCACTTTTGGGGGAGGCACGAAACCGGTGCCCCAGCTGAAGAAGCCCGCCGGTGGCTTGATGCCGGCGGCTATGCAGGCGGCGGGCGTCAGTGGCTGCGTTGGCTTGTTGCCAGCCTCGGCCTGCCCGGCAAAGAGGACGGTCGCGGCTGCGGCCAAGAGGGAGAGGCGGCATGAAGACACAATGCGGGATTTGGGCGGCATGATGCGTCCTCCTGCGACGATGGTTTCGTGGCTGGGACAAGTGGCGAGCAGGATCAGCCTCGCATGACAGGCCCGAACAGTGTCTGAACCCTTCCTTCAGCGACTGTCCAGGGCAGGCCGCGCTTATGCCATCACAGTATCAGAATCCCACGCTCCAAGCTAAAAGCGCGCTCGGGGCAGCGCACTCGCGGGAGATTTGCCTTACAGAAAGGCGAAGGCGAGCGCGACGAGGATGCGGTAGATGCCGAAGGGAATGAAGGTGTTGGTGCGGACGTAGGCGAGCAGGAATTTCACCGCGACGATGGCGACAAGAAACGAGGCGATGAAGCCGCCCGCTAGAACTCCGAACTCCTGCGGCGCGAAGGTGGCGGCGTTCTTGTAGAGGTCGTACAGCGTGGCGGCGAGCATGGTCGGCACCGCCAGCAGGAAGGAGAACTCCACGATTGTGCTGCGCGACAGGCCCAAGATGAGGCCGCCGACGATCGTCGCTCCCGCGCGCGACACGCCGGGGATCATCGAGATGGACTGGAACAGGCCGATAAGCGCCGCCTGCTTGTAGGAGATCGCATTGACATCGGCGACGGCGTCATCGGCCTCTTTGTGCAGGAGCTCGAAGACGATCAGCACGACACCGCCAAGGCCAAGAGACCAAAGCACGATGGCGTCGCTTCCGAGCAGATAGGTCTTAACCACATGATAGAGGGCGAAGCCGATGATGCCGGTCGGAATGAAGGCGGTGGTCACGCGGGCGAGCACAGGGAAGTCGAGAAACTTACGCCAGTAGAGCAAGCCTACCGAGGCGATGGCGCCGAGCTGGATGGCGATCTCGAAGCTCTTCTGGAATTCGGTCTGCTCGAGTCCCAAGAGCCGGCTCGCCAGGATCAAATGCCCGGTCGAGGAAATCGGCAGGAACTCGGTGAAGCCCTCGACCACCCCGAGAATGATGGCTTGCAGTAGAGTCATGGCCGCGTTTCAAGCCTGGACTGAGTGCGCTTGTCGCCGCGACGAAGGGCCACAGGCGGAGTTATCCTCAAGATCGTGCCACGAAGGCCGCAAGCTCGAGCTCCCATTGCCCGCAAGCCTTATTGCTTGCGCCGGTAGGGGCGGTAGACCGGTTCCCACATCTTGGCTGAGATCATGGCCGGAAGGGCAGCGTCGTCAAATGGCGCACAAAGCCCGTCGGCACGTGCTTGTTTGGCAACCGCGGCGGCGATCGTCACCGCGACGGAGCGGAGCTCGGAAACCGGGGGCAGCAAGCTTGCGGCAAGACCTCGGCGAGCGCCTTGGCCGCTGCGGCAAACATGCCGTCGGATACGCGACGCGCCTTCGCCGCGAGCACGCCGAGCCCCATGCCAGGAAATACATAGGCGTTGTTGGTCTGGGCGATGGCGCAGGTCCGGCCGGCAAAGATGACCGGCGGGAAGGGGCTTCCAGTTCCGATCACCGCGCGGCCTTCAGTCCAGTTCATCACGTACTGCGGCGCGGCTTCTGCGCATGAGGTGGGGTTGGAGAGGGGAAACACGATGGGGCGCTCGACCCCAGCGGCCATGGCGCGAATCACCGTCTCGCTGAACATGCCGCCTTGCGCCGACCTCCGATCAACACCGTGGGCTTGGCGTTGCGCACAACATCGAGGAGGCCGATCTTGTCCGGGTGCTCGCGCGACCATCCAGCTACAGCTCGGGCCTTCTGCACGAACGGCTCCTGGAAATCGAGGATACCCTTCATGCCCTCGACCAGCAGGCCGTCGCGGTCGATGGCGTAGAAGCGTGCGCGCGCCTCAGGCTCGGATAACCCTGCATCGATCATCACCCGCAACAAGAGCGCGGCAATGCCGCATCCCGTCGAGCCTGCGCCGACGATGGCGATGCGCTGACCGGTAATGGGAACACCGGTGACCTTCACCGCCGCGAGCAGAGTGCCGGCAGCGACCGCAGCGGTGCCCTGGATGTCGTCGTTGAAGGTGAGCAGCGGTCGCGATATCCCGCGAGCAGCCGTCCGGCATTGGCCCGCGCGAAGTCCTCCCATTGCAGCAGCACATGGGGCCAGCGCGCCGCCACAGCCGCAACGAAGCTCTCGACGAAATCGTCGTAGTCCTGGCCCCGCATGCGCTCGTGCCTCCAGCCGATATAAAGCGGGTCCTTCAGCCGCTCCTGATTGTCGATGCCGACATCGAGAAGAACGGGGAGCGTGGTGGCGGGGGTCGATGCCGGCGCAAGCGGTGTAAAGTGCGAGCTTGCCGACGGGAATGCCCATGCCGCCGGCGCCCTGGTCGCCGAGGCCGAGGATGCGCTCTCCGTCGCTCCACCACGATGACCTCGACGCGATCGTATCGGGGATGGGCGATGATCTGCTTGATGATGTCGCGATGCGGCCAGCTCAGGAACAGCCCGCGTGGATAATAATGGTAGTGGCTATATTCTTGGCAGCCCTCTCCGACCGTCCGTGTATAGACGAGCGGCAGAAGCTCGGAGAGATTGCGGGTGAGCAACGCGTAGAACAGCGTCTCGTTCACGTCCTGCAAGCCACGCAGAAACAGGTAAAACGCTCGAGATTGGTCTCGAACCCGCACGGCCGGAGCCGCCGCGTAATCTGCTCATCGAGGGTGCTGATATGCGGGGGAAGCAGGCCGTGCAGCCCAAACGCCGTGCGCTCCTCCTCGGTGAAGGCGGAGCCCTTGTTGAGAAGGGGATCGGTCAGAAGGGCGAGCCCTTCGAACTTTACGTCCACAGGTGTTGCCATTTTGCTCATTGAAGATCGCGCGGGATGTCTTCCCGCTAAGTGCGAGTGCGCAAGACCTGTCCATCCGAGCTGACGGTCCGGGTCACCTCCACATGGAATGCGCTTTGATCCGAGCTGACGAGGACGTGGGCCGCGGCTTCGATCTTGCGATCGGGCAACACGATATTCGCATGTCCCTTGCTGTCGAAGGCAGCGAGCGCCGGGTTGCTCTCATCGACGCTGTAGTCGACCTCCTCGCTGTCCTCGTAGGTCACGCTGCCGATCCTGAAGGATTCGCTCTTTGGTGTGCATGCACGACGCCCCCGTCCCGCGAGACTTTGGCCACCGGCGCCGGGCCGAGATTGCCGCCAAGCTCGGCAAAGTCCGCCGGCGTGGCCTCTGGCCCTTGCACCTTGAGGAGGAAATCTGCAGGCGCGCCGATCGAATCGACGATGGGCATGGTGACGGTCGAGGCGCCGCCGGCAACGTAAAGCGTCGTGGTCATGGGATAAGGCGTCGGCCAAATCATCGGGAACTGGGCATTCGACACGACTACCCGCAGCCTGTGACCAGGCTCGAGCGTGTAGGTGGTGAAGCGCAGTGGGAAGTCGAGTTTGAAGGGGCTCGTCCTTGGGGATCGGCGATGGCTCTAGCCGCGAACTACGCTGCGTGCCGTTGGCAATCCCGCCGGTGATGAGCGAGATCGACCCGTCTGGATGCTCGTCCTCGAGACGCACGCTCCAATTCGCCTGCGGCGTCCGCCGACACCTTGAGGTGGGCCTTGGCAGTGCCGATCAGATATCGCGCGGCCTGGAACGGCTCGGTCTTGAACACAAGCGTGCCGTCTTCGGCCTCTGGCATGCCGATCGCCTTCTCGCCCCACCAACTTCCCGCGGCGATCCCTGCCGCAGGCCGGTAGGCGAGCTTGAGTGCCTCAGGCGCACCGGCCGGATCGCCGGAATCGGACAGCGAGAAGTCACCTCGCAGGCGGTAGGTCACAGGCGCTTGACCTTGCAATGGCCAGTCGAGCGAGCGGAACGATCCCGGCGTGACAGCGTAATCATCCGTGGCAGGGATCGCGCCGCGCAGGAACGCCACGAATTTGGGCTCGCGCATGATCCCCGTGTCTTCACCGGCAAGCCACTCTTTCCACCACCGCACGTCAGATTGTTTGAAGTCGTAGTTCGGACCGGGCTCGCCGGTGTCGGGAAAGGCGTGGTTCCACGGCCCGATCTCGGCCTTCACCGGAGATTTAACGTTCGACAGAATGTTGATGACGTAGTCACGATAGCCGTCGAGCAGCGCTCCGATGGTGTAGATCGGAACCTTGACGTCGTCGTAGGCGGTGAGCAGCGAGCGGCCGTCGCGCCAGAACGAACCGTCGCGCTGATGCTCCAGGTAATTGATCACCCAAGGCTCTGTGTCGAACCGGTCCGTGAAATACGCGTCGTCGAGCTGGTAGTCCGGCGAGCGCGGCAGAAGATTTGCGGTCTCCATCTCCTGGGTGAAAATGTCGAGATGCAGCGCGCCGTCGATATTGTGGACGTCGTTGGCGTAGAGATCCTCGCTGCCATGCAGCACGAGGATTGCCTTGAGCGCGGGCGGCGAGCGCATCGCCATCATCAGCGCGTTGAACGCGCTCCAGGAGATGCCTTGCATGCCGATCTTGCCGCTGCTCCAGGAAAGCTCCGCGAGCTTGGCGATGACCTCCTGGAGGTCGGCAAGCTCGGCGTCTGAATATTCGCGGTCGGGAAGCTTGCCGCCAGAGCTTCCAGTTCCTCTGATGTCGACGCGTGCACCGGCAATGCGCGCTCGGCAAGATAGCGGTAGATGGCGAAGTCGCGCGCATAGAAATAGTCGTCCTTGTGATAAGGCAGCATCTCCAGCACGACGGGAAAGCGCTCGCCGTCGGCCTTCGGCACGGGCTTGAAGAAGGTCACGGCCAGCGGCGTGCCGTCCTACATGGTCAGCGTGCCGGTCTCGATCGAGACCTGGTAGCTCGCGTCATAGGTCTTGAACCAGGACGGCAGAGGGGCGGCCGGTAAGCGTCTCGTGCTCCGAGGCCGCCGCGGTTCCAGCTGCGAGGCTGAGCAAAGCTGCAAAGAAAAGAAGCCCTATCCTGTTCGAGCGGGCCTGAGATCGCGAGGCGGGCATGGTCCAAGTTATCCCCGGAACTGTTGCG
>DASSLP010000187.1:0-3667 GCA_035689365.1 Methyloceanibacter sp. | reverse complement strand
CCGCAGCCGGGCGATCAGCGAGGGATGTCGGCAAACATCTGCCGCGACATTGCGACCTTCTCCATCTGGAGGGATGTAGCAAACGAGGCTGACGACCTTCGCCGCGAGCCGCCCACCCAGCTCCGCCACTCTCGGCCGCCGTTGCGAGCGGCAGCAGACGACGAGCCGACGAGGGTAAGTAGGCGCACAGCGTAATTTAAAGCGAACCGCGCCTCGGCAGGATGGCGCTTAAATCGCTCGTAGAAATTCCAAAACTGCCGCGTTCATTTCTGCTGCGCGCTGTTGTGGCACCCAATGCCCAGCCGCAGGTATGAGATACCGCTTTAGCCCAGGCACGTTCGTTGATAGCTGCTCAAGCGCCTTGGCGCCGGTAGCTGCCTTAATGACAGGATCGTCTTCGCCGGCGACGAAGAGCGCGGGCTGCTGGAATTTCATTCCGTCCCAAGACGCGGAAAGCTCCCAGTTACGGTCGATATTGCGATACCAATTCAACCCACCTCGGAAGCCGGTGCGTTTATACGTTTCGACGTAGTAGGCGAGATCCTCCTCAGTCAACCATGATGGCATTTCGTCAGGCACGATGCTGTCGCTAAGGAACCCTTGATCGGGCTTCATCATTAGTGAGACGCCTTTTCCATACAGGAGCGTTCGCATTGTATGATCGACATCCCGCTCAAACTCAGCCTCAGCGACACCTGGTGTCTGGAAATATTGCCAGTAGAAGTTCGTTATTCCAGCGTCCGAAAGCGCCTTCAGCGGGGCGGTGGGGCTGCGCACGCGGTAGGGTACGCTCATCGCCACAACAGCGCGGAAGATGTCGGGTCGCAGCAGCGCAGAGGTCCACGCGACTGGCGCGCCCCAGTCGTGGCCTATGATAATTGCTTGCTTTTCGCCAAGTGCTGAGACGAGTTGCACCATATCACCCACATTGTGGACAATCGTGTATGAGCACACGTCCTTAGGCGCATCAGTCTGACCAAATCCGCGCATGTCGGGCGCAACTGCATGAAAGCCCGCGTCGGCGAGCGCGCGAAGCTGGTGCCGCCACGAAAACCAGCACTCCGGCCACCCGTGACAAAGAAGCACCAGGGGCCCTTCGCCCTGTTCGGCGACGTGAATGTGAAGCCCGTTAAGAGTTAGAGTCCGGTGTATCGGTTCATTCTGCATGGTCGTTCCCTCCGAAACGGAAGAGACTGTGCGTGACCCCGTTCCAGCAGCCATAGCACGTGTAGACGAGACCAATGCAGGTACCATCGAGAGCGCAACCGCCTGTAGGAGGGTCCGCCGTTCAAATAGGGCGATCATCACGGTCTCCGATGAGCTTCTGAAGCGTGAAGACACGACCCGACGGAGTATGTGCGGCATCGCGCATCAGCTCGGGTAAGGATAGTTCACTCAGCGGCGGTGGAGCAAACTTCCGGTTCGGGTGGAGGATTTCACCCAGCCTCGACGGCAGACCGACTCGCGGCGGGGCACCCTCTCGCCGTACCCGACGATCACAGCAAGCGCATTTTCTCTGGCGCCGCCCCCACCCGGGCGCTTTGGCCTAAAACGAAATATCCTCCTCCGGCCGCTCGCTCGGCACATAGCCGTTCCCGGCGATCCCCTTGCTCTCCAGCATCACATGGATCTTCTACGGCTGCCTCTGAATAAATCCCCTATATCAGTGGGTTAGAAGGCACAAGGGCGGTGTTGGCACGACGGCGCCGAGGTTTTTGGCGGCGTTTTTGTGGCTTGCGCGGAGGTGGCGCGGGAGGCGGCTGAGCGCTGCGGACCAGAGGCGGCAAAGCGACCCCCAAGGTCCTGAACACGGGGCCAGCGCAGCCCGGAGCCGGATTGCGCAGCAAGTAGACCTTGCCGTCCTGCTCGATTTCGGTTTCGCACAGTCGTTCAAGATCCTGCACGATGTCGGCCCATTCGAATTCGTGGCCGGCCGCGATCAGCCGGTCCTCGAGCTCCTTGCGGAGGATCAGAGCCAAGAACGAGCAGAAGATATGGCCGCGAATGGTCTCGTCGTATTTGTGAAAGATGGGACGGGTGGCGAGCAGCGACTTACCCGTGCGAAAGATGTCTTCGACCATCCAGCGGTCGCGGTAGCGCAAGGTGGCCTGCAACGGGGTCAGCTTCATGGTGACCCGGATCACGTAGATGCCATCGTAGAGCGCGTCGAGCGCGACGCGCTGGGGATCGATTTCGAAGCGGCCGCCGGATTTGGACTTGAGGAAACGGCGATAGCCGCGGTTGCCTACCAGGCTCTTGTCGCCGCGGCGCAATACTTCTTCGAGCCCGGCCAGAATGGCCTCGCGGTCGGCGGCGTCCTTCTTGGCTTCGGCCTCGTTGCGGCAGACGATGTAGCGCCGGCGGCAGGGTTTGCCGTTGGCATCGCGGCCGGAGCGGTTCACCTCCTTGACGAGCAGATCACTGGTGCCGCGCCCGGCCGCTTTGGGAATACTCAGCGGCACATAAGGGGCGGGGTCGGCGATGACGCCGCGGATCTCTTTGGTGCCGCGTTCGCGCACGCCAATGATGTAGTCGATATTGCGGGCCTCCAGTTCGGCTAGGTTGGCCTCACTGATCATGCCGCGATCAGCGACGATACCGATGCGCGCGATCATGAAACGGTTCTTCAGGCGCTCGATGATCGGCAGCAGCGTGGTCACATCGGTGGTGTTGCCCGGCCACAGCTCGGAACAGATCGGCCGACCACGCGCGTCGATCACCACCGCCAGGATCACTTGTTTCAAGTCGGGGCGGTGATCCTTGGAATGGCCGTACTGGCCAAGGCTCTGACCGCCTTCCCCCTCGAAGTACAGCGAGGTGGTATCGAGAAAGACAAGGCTCAGCTCGCTGAACAAGTTGTTGCGCAGGGCGAACAGCTGCTCCTCGACGAGATCCTTGGTAGTGCGCGGACCAATGCCGCGTCCGCTCTGGTCGGCCAGTTCGTCGCCAAGCCAGCCCATCGCCCGGTAGAGCTGGTGCAGATCGAGGCCTGCGACCCCGTCGACGACCAGGCCGTGGCGCCACTTCTCCGCTGCGCGGTCCGAGCCGGGATCGAACAGGCGATGCAGGACAGTCAGAAACACAGCACGTTCGAGATCGAACTGGAACTCGCGTTCGGCGGCCAGCGCGCTGATCACCTGTTTGCAACCGGTCTCCCGCCACAGTCGCTCAAAGGCTAACGCCGGGCCAAGTTGGCGTGTGGCGATGGCTGTGGCTTCGCCCTTCTCATAAGCGGTGAGCACCACGGCAGTGTGGGCAAAGCGCGCCCCCGAGCGCAACAGCCGCTCGAGGGTGCCGTCTTGCGCCAGCTCGTCGATGCGGCCGAGGGTGGCGACGACGGATTGGCGCGGTCGGCCGTCGACGCGGTCGTTCTTGACGATCTGGAGATACTCGGTTCGGCCGGAGAGTTTGCGGCGAAAGAACATGAGGGCGCCTGCGCGTCAACCACCACGCTCATAGCGCCAGATCGTTGCCTTTACAAGCTATAAATCTGCCTGTTGTGGCACTACAGTTACGCCAAAATTCAGCAGCCCCTCTGGAAAATCAACGGGTTGCAGGCCGCAATAATCCGTTTACTGTAGAAGATGGATCTCAGCGCTGTACGCGCCAAGGCGAGGGATACCAAGGGCGAAGCCCTTGGCCAGTTAGATCGATTACCTCGGGGGAT
>DASSLP010000186.1:0-3298 GCA_035689365.1 Methyloceanibacter sp. | reverse complement strand
GGCCGGCGCGGTCGATCGCAAGCTCGAGCAAGCGGCGAGCACGCTCGGCGCCAACCCGCTGTTCGTATTCGCCACTGTGACCTTGCCGCTGATGGCGCCAGGCATTATCGCCGGCGCCATCCTCTCCTTCGCCCGCGCCATGGGCGAGTTCGGCGCCACCATCACCTTCGTGTCGAATATCCCAGGCGAGACGCAGACGCTGCCGACGTTGATCTACACCTTCACGCAAAGCCCCGGCGGCGAAGCCGGCGCGCTTAGGCTCACCTTGATATCGCTCGCGATCTCGTTCGGCGCGATCCTCGTTTCAGAGGCGATCGCGCAAGCGCTGGATCGGCGCGCTCGTGACGGATAGGTTCTGCTTCCCGGCGGCGAGCCGAGCCTATGACTTCTTGTCTTCCGCGGCAGCTTGTGGCTTCCCGGGCATGATGGCGACGCCCCAGGGCAGTCGTCCCACCGGAACCGACTTCTCCGCCTTCTGCGACTCGACGTCGATGACGGTGAGATCGTTGGTGAGCCCGTTGGCGACATAATATTTCTTGCCGTCGGGACCCATTTCGCCGTGCCAGGGACGCTGACCGACCAGGATGTAGTTTTTCACGTCTTTGCTCGCGACATCGATCACGGCGACGCGGTTGCCAGGCCCGAGCGCGACGAAGGCGTATTTTCCATCTTTGGTGAAGTCGATGCCGACCGGTTGGAGCTGCTCGGGCCGCACGCCGGGCACCTCGAAGGTGATCTTTTTTGTGACTCTCCAGGTCTTGGGATCGATGATCGAGATCGTGCCGCCGACCTCGGAGGAGACCCACAGCTCCTTTCCGTCCTGCGTGAACTTCGCCTCGCGCGGCCGCGAGTCGACAAGCACGTTGGCGATGAGCTTCCTCGAGGCATTGTCGATGACGTGCGCCATGCTCGTCGATTCGGACGTGGCAACGGTGTATTTGTTGTCGGGGCTCACGGTCATGCCCTCGGGCTCTACGCCGACCGGAACTTCGCCCAATACGTCACCGGACTTGATGTCCATGATGGTGACGAGCGAGTCGTCCTCATTGGCGATGTAGATGATCTTGCCATCAGGATCGATGGCCATCAGCTCGGGATCGGGACCCGAGTCGAGCTCGCGCGTCTTCTTCAACGTGTTGGTGTCGATCACGTCCATGGTGTCGCCGTCACCGGCGGCCACGAACAGCTCCTTGAAGTCGGGGCTCAGCATGACGCCGCGCGGGCGGCGCGACACTTTGATGGTGTCGATGACCTGGAGGGTGTCAGCGTCAACCACGGTGACCGTGTTGTCCTTCTCGTTGGAGACGAAGATGGTCGTGGCGAAGGACGGGCATGCAAAGAGAAGAGCCGCAAGCGCGCCGGCCGTGGCGATCATAATGCGAGTCATGGGCGTTCCTTGGTGATGATCATTGTAGCTTGCACTTGGTCTCGGGCTGATCGAAGCCGAGCGTATCGGTGACGTTGGTGGGATGGAGGAAACCTTCCTGCGGCGAGACCGAGACGGGCACGCGCGTGCCGCCGCCGAGGATGATCGGCTGCCGCAGCTGGTGATCCCAGGGACGGAAGCTCATCGCCTGCCCCTTGAAGCCCTCGAGCCTGAACTGATCTGACAGGAGATAGGCCTTCACCTCGGGTGGCGTCAGCTTGCCCGAGCGCATCACGCCGTCGGTCAGCGCCCGGCCGCCGAGCCAACCGGTGTAGTCGCGCTCGGTCGGCGCGCGCTTGGCGAGCTTGGGCAAGGCATCCTGCAAATGCATGGCGCCATATTCGGTGTAGGACGAGTCCCAGCCGATTGCCTGGAGGCCTTGAGTTCCTACGATGGGTCGCGGGAGATAAGTGCGATAGGCGAGGTAGTCGCCAAAGCCTTGATCGCTGTTGACCACCCAAACCACATCGTGGTCCGGGGCCTGCTGCGTCACCATAGGGATCTGGCCCTGTACTTGCTGGTAACCGGAATCGGTATTCCTCGCTCCGGGCGGCAGATCATAGGCTTTCTCGGCCACGACTTTACCGCCGAAACGGGCGGCGGAGCGTTTTATCATCGCCACATAATCCTGATCGTCCGGCGTGCTGCCGTGCACGACGAACCAGCGCGGCCATTTCTTCCAGATGAGATACTGAGCGAGAGCGTCGGCGCGCATGGCGTAGCTCGGAATGATATGGAACACGTTCGACCGGCACTGCTCCTGCCTGAGGCTATCGTCGCTCGCGCGGATGTTGACGAGGATCGAGTTCTTTGCCTCGGGCAGATCGGCCACAGCGAGAAGGTCTTTGGGTTCGAGATCGGCAATGATGAAGGCATCGCCCTTGGCGAGAATCTCCTTGGCCTTCGCGACGATGTCGCCGTCGGGCGGAATGATGGCCTCGACGAGCTGGAACGAATTGCCGACGAAGCGTCCTGCCTGATTGGCCTCCTTGATAATCAGGCGGGCCCCTTGAATGCCTTTGTCGAAGATCGGCTTCTCGGCATAGGAGAGCGGCAGCGGCTCATCGTAGTGCTTGCCGAGATAGTAGATCGTGACGGTCGGCTTGGTCTCGACCCCCGGCATTGCTTCGGGCGTTGCAGTTGGGGCGGCCGGGGGCGCCGGTGCGGCTGGAACGGCTGCACCCGGACTTGATGGCGGCTGCGGCGTCTCGGCAGACGCTGGAGGCTGCGCCGGCGGCGCGGCGGCAGGCGGCTGTGCCGGAGTATTTGATTGTTCCGCTGCACCGGCAAGAACTGGTTCGAGCAAGACGAAGGCGAGAACACCGAGAGCCGAGAGGGAAACAAGGCGTAGACGCCAGCGACGCAATCCACCGAAAGAGAAACTCATAGACGAATGCTTGCTCCTAGCGACACTGGCGGCGAACGGCGATGGGATAACTCCGAAGCGCGCTTATTTTTCAGACATGGCATCGAATGGCAATGCGCACTGCACAAAACGTGAGACGGCCCGTCGACGCTAACAGGCTTAAACTTGCGGATATATGGGGAGCAGGAATCGGCCTTCCAGGTCGTGGCAAATCTTTATGCCACGTGTTCCAAGGGGAAAGCCGCCAAGCCTGGCAAAGGCTTGACGGCCATCGCCGTGAAGCTGAATAAAATTTAATGTCTGGCGAACAAGTGCCTTACTGCGATGGCTTGTTCACTTTGGCAACGGAGTTTGGATTCACCGTTCGAACCCAGGCGATGATCTTCCATAGATCGTCGGAGCTTTTCACGAGAGTTCCGAACGGTGGCATTGGTCCGACAACGTTCTCCGAACCCTTGCGGACATAGCCCGCCTGTTTCAGCCCGTCGGAGCCCAACGTTACGAGT
>DASSLP010000185.1:0-3528 GCA_035689365.1 Methyloceanibacter sp. | reverse complement strand
GTCAAGATAGTTCGCCGCTGAGGCTAACGCGTCAGGCGTGTTGCTGATCAGATTGCGCCTGCCGTCGCCGTCGAAGTCGACGGCATATTTGTAATAGACGCTCGGCACGAACTGGAACTGACCGACCTCTCCCGCCCAAGGTCCGCGCATCTCTGGCGGCGTGAGATCGCCACGTTGAATGACCCGCAACGCATCAAGCAACTGCTCCTTGAACTCGTCGGGGCGGCGGCAGTCGAAGGCAAGCGTGGCGAGCGAGCGCAACGTCTCCATATTGCCCATCACCTTGCCGAAATCGGTCTCGAGCCCCCAGAAGCCGACCAGGACAGGACCAGGCACGCCATATTGCTGCTCGATGCGTGCGAAGGTTGCAGCGTTCTTCTTAAGCAGCGCCGAGCCCATGCCGAGGCGGTTGTTGTTCACCATGCGGTCGGAGAACTGAAGGAATGTCTGCGCGAAAACCGACTGGCCACGATCCCTGGCGATCACCGACGGATCGTAGGTCAGCCCGTCAAGGGCCTCGGATACGACACCCGGTGAGATCCCTTGCGCCACCGCCTCCTTCTTGAAGCTTTGCAGCCAACTGCCGAACGCCGCTGGGCTTTGGCACGCAGCAAAGGCGTTTGGCGCCAATAGAGCGGTGAAGGCCAGGGAAAGGATCAGAATGTGAAGAAAGGAAATCGTCGAGAATTTGCGCATGGCGTCACTGTGCCGATGCCCGCAGCGCAGTCAAGTGCGGGAGGTTCGGCTCCCTCTAGAGCGAATGATCACGATTCGCGGAAAGTCTTGTCGGAAGCAAGGCGAGCGGTATCAGCGGAAAAGGGCCAAGTAGCGCCGTTGCCCACATCCATGCCGCAGCCGACCTGCCCTTCCGCACCGCAAGCCTGTTTGCGGCAAAGACACGCAAGAACATTCCGACTAGCGCAAGGATGAAATCTGTGGCGCTCAATTCCCTCTCCGACCCTACGCCTCGCTTACGGATCGCCCTGCTGATAGGTGCCGATCAGTTCAGCTTGCGCAAGCACGTGTCCTTTGATGGCACTTTCGACATCGGCCTTGGTGAGCGCTTTCGCCGGGAGCACCGTATCCAGCGCATAGAGCTTGTGGAAGTAGCGGTGCCGCCCGGTTGGAGGACACGGACCATTATACGAGGTGTGTTTCGAATCGTTGACGCCATTGATGGCGCCCTTGGGTAGGCCGGCAGCGCTTGCGTTCTCGGCAAGCTCAGTGATGTCAGCCGGAAGATTGTAGACGACCCAATGCACCCAGACGCGCTTTGGCGCCTTCGGATCAGGTGCGTCGGGGTCGTCGAGGATCAGCGCGAAGCTCTTAGTGCCTTGCGGCGCACCCCCGAACGAAAGCGGGGGCGAAGCATCGCTGCCTTCGCAGGTGTATTTCGATGGAATCTTGCCGCCCGGCTTGAAGGCTGAAGACGAGAGCGTGAGAGCCATGGCAGCGCCTCCCGCGTCAACAATGAGCCAGGCCTGGAGAACAAGGAGGATAAGGGCTAAGCGGATGATACCAGTCGA
This sequence comes from Methyloceanibacter sp., assembly GCA_035689365.1. GTDB lineage: Bacteria > Pseudomonadota > Alphaproteobacteria > Rhizobiales > Methyloligellaceae > Methyloceanibacter. The sequence goes on along the minus strand of DASSLP010000185.1, from coordinate 2,002 downwards.
ACGCAACCGGACCATGGCATTCCTTGCCGCCGCCCGGTAGGCCGGTTCAATTAGCAGGGGCGACGCTAGTCAGTGTGGGGCGGCAAATCGCCGAGCCTCAGACGTTCCATTAGCGCATCAATGCGCCGCGAGGCTCCCGTTTGCTCAAGCCCTGCTCGAAAGCAGACGGCTCTCGCACCTCTTCGGCCAGCATCTGGAGGTAAGAAGCCTGAGCTCCGGCGGCCCGCGGGGGCGTATACCTCAGGAGCGAGTTGTTGGCTCTCCTGCTAAACCAGAGCCTTCTTCTTGTGCGGCATGAAGTTGGTCCTAGTCCTTTCTTGAGTGTTTCCTCCGCCTCCAGCGGCAATCACTGTTCTTACAGTATACACGAAAAGGGCAAGGATTAGGCGATATTTGACAAAGGATTGGGCAACAACTGCCAGAGTAACCTCGGCATTCGGGCACAGCCATTCACCGCAAGGCCGATCTCAGCTGAAGCGCCCAAGCATCTTGGCAAAGCGGTGGCATGGCCCGCGTGCCCCGCCACCCGACTTACGAACAGGGTTACCACCGCAGAGCGGGGCGCCGGCTAAAGAGGGTTGCTGCCAAGATGTCGAGCCGTCTCGGTGGTTAATTCTTAATTATCCTTAATTCAGGCGCCGCCAAATCGCCTCTCAATCACCCCTCTCAAGTCCCTTTTTCGCCGATTTGCTCCGTAGCTTACCGCACTGCACAAAGCGTACGGCCGGCTTGATTCGTCGTCGGCCTCCTCCTCTCAAAACAATCGAATAAGGAGCACAACGCATGTTCAAAATGCGAGCCAAGATGATTTCGGTGGGGCTTCTCGGCACCGCTGCGCTGCTACCTCTCGATGTTGCCAGGGCTGACCAGGTCGGTCACGCCTCGTGGTACGCGCTTCATTCGCGGACCGCGAGCGGCGAGCAGATGGATCCGGGCGAGCTGACAGCGGCGCATCGCTCGCTGCCTTTCGGCACAAGAGTTTTGGTGGAGAATTTGACGAATGGCCGGTCGGTAGTCGTGCGTATCAACGATCGCGGGCCCTTTGTCGGCGGCCGAATCATCGACCTGTCCAAGGCCGCGGCCCAAAGCATCGGGATGCTCGGCTCAGGCACTGCTAAAGTCAGAGTGGTCATGACCGGCGGCAACGCGCTCGAGGCTCTGGGCGAAGCAGCCGCAAAGGTCAAGAACGGAACGACTCTTGCCGCGGTAGGCAGAGCCGACCTTACTCCCGCCACGAATTCGGTTGGCATGAGGGCCATCGCCGAGAATCGCCCGGCGTCTTACGGCAAAGCGGTCGCCTCGCTCAGATATGGTAAGACAAGGGTCGCTTCCCATAGCAATGCAAGATCGAGGGCGGTTGGCTGGAAGGGTTCTTCCAAATCGAGATACGCGAAGACTCAAAGCCGACATAGCAGCGCTGTGGACGTCGCCGCTACGGAGAGGGCGACTCATGCCTCGAAGCGGGCTGCAAAGTTGGCAGCGAAGGCATCGGCGAGGAGAATGGCCGCTCGGAGTGGCGGCTCGCGCAGCCACAACGCGAAGACAGCTTCAGCCTGGAAGTCTTCGAAGCGGCGGGCTTCGTGATTCACGAAACAACAAACGCCGGGCAACAGGCCCGGCGTTTGCACCATCTAGGGCAAGAGGATTTAGGCCAAGGCCTAAATCGCCTCGCGAAGGCTAGTAGTAGTAGCCCCGCCTCTTGCAATTATTGCTTCAGGACGGAACAACCGCCGCCGTAATAACCGCCGCTGCAATACCAGCAGTATTTGCACCCGTATTGCCACCAACAAGAAGAGTAGTAGCCTGCGGGAGTGACCAGAGAGCCGCCATGGGGCAGCGCGCCAGGAGAGGTCGCTGGCGTGGCCCAAGCGGCAAGTCCGCCCAGCGTGGCCCCCGCCGCAACCGTTACAATGGCCAAGAAACGTTGCGTCTTCAGCATGCTTTTTCCTCGATTTCGCGTAACGGCACCGCCGCCTCGGCGCTCCAGCGTGCTTGCGTCAGA
>DASSLP010000184.1:0-5216 GCA_035689365.1 Methyloceanibacter sp. | reverse complement strand
GGTCACGCGCATCCTTGAGGGTGAGACCGGCGCGACCTTCCTCATCGTACTTGCCAATGGTAATGCGGCGGTACTTGCCTTGCACGCGAACGCCGACGAAGAACGTCTTGCTTTCCTTCCCCACACGAATGCCGAAGGCTTTAAGCTTGCCGCCCTCGAACTTGTCGTACTGGCCATTAGCAGGGTGCTTGAGCCCCCTAAGACCCTTATCGGTAAACATCTGTCGGCCCCCTAGGTTGCAGATAGGTAGCAGAACCGCTGGTGCTTAATGTCCAGCCATGTCCGTTAGGTAGCAAGCAAAGGGCCGATAAGGATGGCTGGAAGAGGTGTCCGGCCTTGTCCATCTAGGCTTATGGATTTCCCGTCAGGCGGCAATGCAGGCCTTCGACGATTTGTTCTGGTTCATCGGCTGGATCACGCTCGCCATTTTGCCGCTCCTCTTCATCGTGAAGAGGCCCAGAACGAAAGCCATCGTGATCGCCTAGGTCAGGCCGCCGCAGCGACGTCGCCCGAAAGAGCTGCGTCGAAAATCTTCCGGCTCCCCTCCTTGGTCAGGGGAACGGGGTTGCCGCCGGCAGTTGGATCGACGAGCGACATTTCGACGATTGTTTCAACCTTGCTGCTGTCTACGCCGAGACCGCCCAGAGCGTGCGGCACGCCGGTCTGCTTGCGGAGATCGAGCACGGCCTTGAGGAAGCCGTCGAAACCGCGGGTAATACCTAGGAAACCTGCAAGCCGCACGATCTTGGGCTCGATCGCAGAACGATTGAACACCAGTACATAGGGCATGAACACGCCGTTGGTCGTGCCGTGATGGGTGTTGTAGAGCGCGCCGACCGGGTGAGACAGCGCGTGGATCGCGCCGAGCCCCTTTTGGAAGGCCGTGGCGCCCATTGCCGCAGCGCTCATCATATGTGCGCGCGCTTCGAGGTCTTTTCCGTTTCCCACAGCCTTTGGCAGGTTGGCAAAGATAAGCCGCATGCCCTCCACCGCGATGCCTTCGGCCATCGGATGGTAGCTAGGCGCGCAATAGGCTTCGAGGCAGTGCGCGAGGGCATCCATTCCGGTACCCATGGTGATCGATGGCGGCATGCCGGCGGTTAGTTCGGGATCGCAGATCACGATGCGCGGCATCATCTTTGGATGAAAGATCACCTTCTTGGTATGCGTCGCCTCTTGCGTGATGACGCCGGCGCGGCCGACCTCGGAGCCGGTCCCGGCCGTCGTAGGAACGGCAACAATGGGCGCGATCTTGTCGGCATCGGCGCGCGTCCACCAATCGCCGATATCCTCGAAGTCCCACAACGGCCGGGTCTGCCCGGCCATGAAGGCAATGACCTTGCCGGTATCGAGGCCCGAGCCGCCGCCGAACGCGATCACCCCGTCATGGTTGCCTTTATGGAAAGCGGCGATCCCCGCCTCGACGTTTGATTCAACTGGGTTCGACTGGACGTCAGAGAAGACCGCCACGGGAAGACTGGTCTTTTTAAGCAGGTCCACCGCCGTTACGGTAATGGGCAGCTTGGCGAGCCCGGCATCGGTGACGAGTAACGGTCGGCTGATCCCGGCGGCGCGGCAGGCCTCCGCAAGTTCCTTGATGCGGCCTGCGCCGAAACGAACGGCAGTCGGATAGCTCCAATTGACGGTGGGTACGCTCATGTCCTGCTCCGGGATGGTCGCGATCAGACGTCGCGCAAATGAAAGCTCTTCGGCTGGGTCAGCGCATCGAAGCCATATTTCGACAGCGCCGCACCGCGGCCGGTATCCCTGACGCCGGTCCACACAAGATAGGGATCGAGATAGTCGCAGCGGTTCATGAAGACCGTGCCTGTCTCGATGCGCGTCCCGAGCTCGGCGGCGCGTTCGGCGTCGCGCGTCCAGATCGAAGCGGTAAGACCGTAGGGGCTGTCGTTCATCAGGGTCACCGCCTCGTCATCATCGCGCACCTTCATGATGCCGACCACCGGGCCGAAGCTCTCCTCCCGCATCACCTCCATCTGGTGGTTAACGTTGATCAGCACCTCAGGCGCGAGATAAGGCGAACCCGGGCGGTCGCCTTCGACCTTCATGTTGATCAGCGCCTTTGCGCCCTTGCGCTTCGCCTCCTCGATCTGCCCGCGCACGATGTCGGCCGAGGAACCGCGCACCAGCGGTCCAAGCGTGGTCGCCTGGTCTAGAGGATTGCCGACCACGTATTTGCGGGTGAGATCGGCGAAGCCCTCGACGAACTCGTCGTAGACCTTGGCATCGACATAGATGCGCTCGATCCCGCAACAGGATTGACCCGAATTGTAGAAAGACCCGTCGACTAGGTTCTCGATGGCATGATCGAGCTTGGCGTCGGCCCTGACATAGGCAGGATCCTTGCCGCCGAGCTCAAATCCAGTCGAGGCGAAGGTGCCGGAAGCGGCGCGCTCGACGGCGCGACCGCCGGAGACCGAGCCGGTGAAATTGACGTGGTCGATGCGGCCGGACCCTATCAGCTTCTCGGCCTGCTCATGCGACATGACGAGATTGTGGAACAGGCCTTTTGGCAATCCTGCCCGGCGGAAGGCCTCGGCGAAACGTTCGCCGACAAGTAGCGTCTGCGCTGCGTGCTTCAGGATGATGGCATTGCCGGCCAATAGCCCCGGCACGATGGTGTTGACCGCGGTGAGGTAAGGATAGTTCCACGGCGCGATCACCAGCACCACGCCGACCGGCTCGCGCGTGATGTAGCGGCGAAAGCCGGGCTTCTCCGGCGGGTAATGGGGCTTGAGCGCTTCCTCGGCAAGCGCCACCATGGCCCGGGTACGCTCCTCGACGCTGCCCTTCTCTCCGCCATAGCGAACTGGCCTCCCCATCTGCCAGGCAAGCTCGACCGCGATGTCATCGTTCATGGCGAGCAGCGCGTCGAGAAAAGCGAGGACGTAGTGCTTGCGCTCGGCGATCGGAACTGCCTTCCACGCGGGTAAGGCTGCACGGGCGGCTCTTACCGCGGCATCGATCTCGGCGTCGCGCGCAACAGGGCGCTCGGCATAAACCGAGCCGTCAATAGGAGAGATGATTTTCTGGATTTCGGACATGGACGTTCAGACTCAATACCGTTCGAAGCCGCGCTTCAGCTCCCAATCGGTGATGCGGCGGTCATACTCGAACTGCTCCCACTCGGCGGTATGCACATAGTGGTCGATGACCTCGTCGCCGAAGGCATCTCGTAGCATGGCGGAGTCGCGCATCAAATCAGTCGCCTCACGCAGCGTCTTGGGCACCTCGCGCAGCGCCTTGCCCTGATAGGCGTCGCCCGCATACGGCTTCTCCAGCTCAAGCTTTTGCTCGACGCCGGCGAGCCCGGCAGCGATCAGTGCGGAGAAAGCGAGATAGGGATTGAGATCGGCGCCACCAACGCGGCATTCGATGCGAATGGCTTTGGTGTCGGCCCCGCACAGCCGGAAACCTGCCGTGCGGTTGTCGAGCGACCAGATCGCCTTGGTCGGCGCGAAGGTACCTGCTTGGAAGCGCTTGTAGGAGTTCACATAGGGCGCGAGGAACCAGGTGATCTCGCGCGCATAGGCGAGCTGGCCAGCCACGAACCGGCGCATCAAGTCCGACATGCCGTGCTCGCTGTTAGGGTCGAAGAACAGCGGATTCTTGCCGGAGGCGTTCCAGATGGAAGCGTGGATGTGACTCGATGAGCCGGCAAGGTCGTAGCGCCATTTGGCCATGAAGGTCACGGCCTGACCGAGCGAGTGGGCGATCTCCTTGCAGCCGTTCTTGAGGATGACGTGCCAGTCGGCCATGGTCAGGGGATCGGCATAGCGAATGTTGATCTCCTCTTGCCCCGGCCCCCATTCGCCCTTTGAGTTCTCCACCGGGATGCCGGCGCCTTGAAGTCCGTTGCGGATTGCCCGCATCACTGCCTCTTCCTTGGTGGTCTGGAAGACGTGGTAGTCCTGGATGTAGTTGCCGGTGGTCTTGAGGTTGTTCCAGCCTTTCGCCTGCGCCGTCTCGTAAGTCTCGTCGAACAGATAAAACTCAAGCTCTGAGGCGAAGAACGACTTCATCCCGAGCGCGTTGAGCCTCTCCATCTGCCTGGCCAGCATCGCCCGCGGGCTGTGCGGCACCGGCTCGTGATGATGGTGGTCGAGGATATCGCACAGAACGAGCGCGGTCGCCGGCAGCCAGGGAATACGCCTGAGCGTGGCGAGATCGGGCTTCATGATGAAGTCGCCGTAGCCCTTCTCCCAATTGGCTGCTGCGTAGCCGGGCACCGGCTCCATGTCGATATCGTTGGCAAGGAGGTAGTCGCAGCCGTGGGTTTCCTCATGGGCGCCCTCGAGGAAATACGCGACATGGAAGCGCTTGCCGACGAGGCGTCCTTGCATGTCGGGAAAGCAGGCCACCACCGTGTCGATCCCGCCAGATGCGGCTTCTTTCTCAAGCTCTTTCAAGGTCAGCAAGCCAGCCATGCAGCAAAAGCCCTGTGACGAATGGATGGACTGGCTCGGACGAGCCGGCTTGGGAAGGTTTTAAGCCTTGATCGCCCCGCCGCGGTGCTTCACCGCGAACTCCTCCTCTGGCGACAAGACGAGCGTCCTACGGCCATAAGCCGCGAAATAAAGTATAGCAAGCGCATACCAAATCGCGACCCCGATCACACCCGCCCGATAGAGAGGATCGGCGAGCTGGAAGCCGATCGTCACCAGGGCAATGAATACGGTGAGCGAGGCCCCCAGCACCCCGAACGGACTGCGATAGGGCCGCTCAATGTCGGGGAAGCGGCGGCGAAGCTGAATGAAGGTGAGCCCTTGCAGGAGATAAGAGAACATCGCTCCAAACACCGCCATGTTGAGGAGCACGCCGCCGATGAAGGAGCCGGCCGCATCTCCGCCCATGGTGAACCACACGACCAGCATCACGGCAAGTCCAAGCAATCCTCCGGTGATCAAGGCGACGTTCGGTGTCTTGTGCGTGCCGTGGGTGACCGACAGAAAATGAGGGAAGTAGCCCGCGCGTGACAGGGAGTAGATCTGCCGTCCATAGGCGAAAATGATCGCGTGGAAGCTTGCCACCAGCCCGCATACAGCGATCAGGCTCAAGAGCTTCGCCCAGTTCGACCCGAAGATCGCGCGGAACCCGTCGAGGATTGGTTCGCCCGAGGTGCCGAGCGCAAACGCGCCGTGAACCGTCGTTACGGTGCCGGCGGCATCCGTCACCTGGCGCTCGATCGGAATCGA
>DASSLP010000183.1:0-2075 GCA_035689365.1 Methyloceanibacter sp. | reverse complement strand
AACGGGCTGACCGCAGTCGCCACGCTGTCCTCGGTGACCGATTTTTCGGTGAACTCTTCGAAGCCGCGCCTGCCGCTGTCGCAGCGGCCTTATTACAAAGTTCTGATCAAGGGCGAGCAGCTTAAGCCCAAGGCCGGCAGAGGCGACGACTTCGCTTGGCCGCCGCCCAGCTAAGGCCTTGTGCGGTGACCTGCTAACGCGGCAGGTCGGTCTTTCCCATTAGGAACTTGTCGATAGCGTGCGCCGCCTGACGTCCTTCCCTGATCGCCCATACCACGAGCGATTGGCCGCGACGCATGTCTCCAGCTGCGAACACCTTTGGCCTTGAGGTGCGATACTCGACCTCGTTTGCCTTCACGTTGCCACGGGCGTCGAGCTCGACGCTGAGGTCCTTGACCATTCCTTCATGCACGGGATGGAGAAAGCCCATGGCGAGCAGAACGAGGTCCGCCGGGATGTGAAACTCGCTCCCCGGCACCGGCTTCATCTGCGCATCGAGGCGGACGCATTCGAGCTTCTCGACCTTGCCGTTCGAGCCTAGGAAACGGCTCGTCGCCACGCTGAAATCACGCGCAGCGCCTTCGGCCTGGCTCGACGAGGTCCTGAGCTTGAGCGGCCAATGCGGCCAGGTCAGAGCCTTGTTTTCTTTCTCGGGCGGCTGCGGCAGGATTTCGAGCTGCGCCACCGAGATGGCGCCTTGGCGGAACGACGTGCCAATGCAGTCGGAGCCCGTGTCGCCGCCGCCAATCACCACCACCTGTTTGCCCTCGGCAAGAATCGGTTCGACGTCTCCTTGCGGCTCCCCGGAGACGCGGCGGTTCTGCTGCGGCAGGAAATTCATGGCGAAATGAACGCCGGCAAGCTCCCGGCCGGGCACAGCAAGGTCGCGCGGATGCTCTGCGCCGCCGGCCAGCAGCAGCGCGTCGTAGTCGCGTTCGAGCTTCTGCACGCGCACGTCGCGGCCGACATGGACATTGCAGTGGAAGGTGACACCTTCGGCCTCCATCTGCTTGACGCGCCGCTCGACGACATATTTCTCCATCTTGAAGTCGGGAATGCCGTAACACAGCAGCCCGCCGGGCTTTGCGTGCTTCTCATAGACATGGACATCGTGGCCGGCTCGGGCAAGCTGCTGGGCAGCCGCCAAGCCTGCGGGACCCGAGCCGACAATCGCCACGCGCTTGCCGGTCTTAGTCTCTGGCAGAATGGGCTGCACCCAATCCTCCTCGAAGGCCCGGTCGGCGATCGCACATTCAATGGACTTGATGGTGACGGGGACGTCGATGATGTTGAGCGTGCAGGCGGCCTCGCATGGCGCGGGGCACACGCGGCCCGTAACTTCCGGGAAGTTGTTGGTCGAGTGCAGATTCTCCGCCGCCACCTGCCAGTCGGAGTGATAGACGAGGTCGTTCCAGTCGGGGATCTGGTTGTTCACCGGGCAGCCGGTATGGCAGTAGGGAATGCCGCAATCCATGCAGCGGGCGGCCTGTCGCATGATGTCGGCCTCGCTCGGCGCGATGACGAACTCGCGCCAATGGCGAATGCGGTCGGCCGCCGGCTCGTAGGTCCGATCCTCGCGGTCGATCTCGAGAAAGCCCGTGATCTTGCCCATATGGCTCATGCTCTTTGGCCCGAGGCCGTGCAAACAGTCACCGTCTCACGCTTTCCGTCAAGCAGACGTCGCTGTCGTGCGGCAAGCCTGGCGTCATGCTCCAGGGCATCTCGGCTCCTTCGCCTTGAAGATTACTTGCCGTTTCCGGCGCCGCCGTTGCCGCGGATGCCGATCTCGATCTCGCCGAGTCCGGTCTTGTCCGCGATCTGCGCCTTGGCCATCTCCTCGAGCGCGCGGCGGTACTCGACCGGCATCACCTTGACGAACTTTGGCAGGTAAGACGCCCAATCGTCGAGGATCGCGTTCGCTCGAGCCGAGCCGGTGTAGTGGAGATGGTTTTCGATTAGCTGATAAAGCCGTTCTTCGTCGAAGCGCGTCATGTCGGTGACGTCGACCAGCCCGTGGCTTTCGAGGTCGCCGATCTGATGGCGGCTCCGCTCCATGACATGGTTTTCGCTCGGTA
>DASSLP010000182.1:0-3162 GCA_035689365.1 Methyloceanibacter sp. | reverse complement strand
GGGTGCCAATTTCTCGTTTAGTTCTGTAAAGAATACCGGTTTTCGGCCCTTTCTTGCGCCGTGTTAGTCGTTTTGACGCATCTGTGGCAGCGAGCCGGCCTGGGATGAGGCTTGAGGCCTTCAGCCTTCAGGCCTCCGATTCGACGCCTGCGACCCAGGTCCCCAAGACCTCGATGGTACGAGGATTGAGCGCCACGAAATCGGCGCGATATCCCGCCCGGAGCCCACCCCACTGATTCCCAAGGCCCAGGAATTCTGCCGGATTCCGGGAGGCAAAACGGAGGGCATCTTCCAGTGGTACTCGCAGGAGGCGCACGCAATTGCGAACCGCGGTAGCCATGTCGAGCGCAGAGCCGGCGAGCGTGCCGTCAGGCCTTGCGCAGCGGCCCCCGATGACCTCGATCTCAGTGCCATAAAGATCGAATTTTGATTTGCGCCCGCCGACCGGCGGCATCGCATCAGTCACCAGAATTGGCCTCGCCAAGCCGCGCAGCGCCAGGCGAAGCATCGCTGGGCTCACGTGGACTCCATCGACGATCATGCCGAACCAAGCGTTCTCCGACTCCAAAGCGGCGGCAATCGGCCCCGGCTCGCGGCTCGCCATGGGGCGCATGGCGTTGAAGAGATGCGTGAAGCCGCTTAGCCCTTCCGCCGTCGCCGCAAGGGTCTGATCGTAAGTCGCCATCGAATGGCCGAGTGAAACGCGAACTCCAGACTGAACAAGCTCGGCAATGAAACCTTTTGGGACACGTTCTGGAGCTAAGGTTACCAGCAGCTCGCCCTTGCGCAGGCCACAAAGCATCTCGCGGTCGGTAGATCCTGGCGAGCGCATCAGCTTAGGATCGTGCACTCCTGGTTTTTCGGGCGAGAGGAACGGCCCCTCGAGATGAACGCCGAGAATGCTCGGCTCCTCTCCAACTAGCGATTGGGCTGCCGCGAATGCAGCTCTCGTTTTTTCGCGAGTATCGGTGATGAAGGTCGGAAGCAGCGAGGTCGTCCCAAACTTCCGATGCGCAACCGCGATTTTACGAATGGCGTCGGGCGCCAGCGAATTGTTGAACAGGACGTCTCCGCCCCCATTGACTTGAATGTCAATGAACCCTGGAGCGAGCCATGCGCCTGGGGGCAGTTTGCGGATTTCGAGATCTGGCGGCAGTTGTGATTGGCGAACGATGCCCGCGATATCGGAGCCTTCGATGATGACGGCAGCGTTCTCGTGCTTCGTGCTGCCGTCGAATATCGTGTCGGCGGCGATGGCGAACCGCTCTGCCCGGGTCATCGCGTGCGCGTCACCTTTCGCAAGTGTCGCGGCTGGTCGACATTGATCCCGCGGTGTCGTGCGAGATGAATGGCGAGCGCATAGAAGCTCTGAATGAGACACACCGTATCGATGTCAGGATGATCCGGCGCAAGCGTCGGCAAACGTATCCCCATGCCGCCGCTGTCAGCCGTGACCAGCACCGATGCTCCCTTGCGGCAAAGATCGGCGGCGACCTCGGCCAAGTTCGGGCCGGTCGCATCAGTCACCGCGAAAATGAGCACGGGATAGTCTTTCGATACGAGGGTGATGGGACCGTGCTGGAATTCGGCGCCGCTGAACGCCTCGGCATGAATGTTGCAGACCTCCTTCAGCTTCAACGAGGCCTCGCGTGCGATGGCAAGCGTGGGACCGCGGCCCAAGATGACGAGGCTGCTCGGCACGGAGTTCGAGCCGAACGCCTTCCACCAATCGAACTCGGAAGCAGAAGCGAGACGGTCTGGCAGGCGGGCAAGAGCAGCCTTAATCGCACGCTCGCCGGCCCAAGCCGCCACCAGGTTCAGTAAGGCGGAAAGCGACGCGACGAAAGTCTTGGTCGCCGCCACGCTCAGTTCAGGTCCCGCTGCCATCGGCAGGACAACGTCGCAAGCCGCCGCCAATGGGCTTTCGGTATCGTTAACGATGGCGGTGGTAAGGGCGCCCGAAGCCTTCGCGGAGGATGCGGACTCAATCAGGTCCTCGCTGCGGCCGGATTGCGAGATGGCGAGGAACAGTTGGCCGTCGAGCCGCAAGTCCTTGCGATACACCGAAGTGATGCTGGGCGCGGCTTCCGCAACCGGTATGCCGAGATAGCGCTCGAACAAATATTTTCCGAACGTCGCCGCATGAGCTGAGCTGCCGCGGGCGCAGGTGACGACCACCCGCGTTGGCCTATTTTTCAGAGCGACGACGAGCTCGCTCAAGGGCCGAGCAAGACTGTCGGCCTGGCGGCGCACCACGTCTGGAGCCTCACGGAATTCGGCTGAAATCAGCGCGCCGCAATTGCTCATAGCCCGTCGCTCATCACTCTTGCGCCGGCAGGACACCCATGCAATTTCTGGCGCGACTTGGCTTGCACCATAGCGAACGTTGCCCTGCGTTCAACTGGGCAATGTCGGCTAGGCGAATATGAGCGTTTCACCCTTGCGATGACCACAGAACGCGCCAGTCCGCGCTACTCGGGCATAGATCTCTGGGAGCCGGCGGACATTCTCGAATCGTTGATCGAAGGGCAATTCTCCGCCGTGGCTGCCGTTCGCGCCGCCCTTCCCTCGATAGAAGCCGCCGCTGTTGCCATGGAAGAAAGACTGCGAGATCGCGGCCGCCTCGTCTATGCCGGCGCCGGCACATCGGGCCGGATGGGTGTGCAGGACGGCGCCGAGCTCACTCCGACTTTCGGCTGGCCAGAAGACCGGGTGTTGTTGCTGATCGCGGGAGGGAAGGACGCGCTCTTGCAATCCGTCGAAGGCGCCGAGGACGAAGTGCATCATGCGGCTCGACTCGTCGCTCAGCATGGTATCAATGCCGACGATGTGCTGATCGCCGTCTCTGCCAGCGGGACGACGCCCTTCACCTTGACGTGCTTGCGCGAAGCGTTGAAGCGGGGCGCACTCACGGTTGGAATCGCCAACAACCGCGACACGCCGATTTTGGAGGAAGCGCACCAACCGATTCTTCTCAGCACCGGCTCCGAGCCGATCGCGGGCTCGACGCGGTTGAAAGCGGGCACGGCACAGAAGATTGCACTTAACCTACTCTCAACTCTGCTGATGATCTTGCTCGGCAGGGTCTATCAAGGATTGATGGTCGATGTGCGCGCGCAGAATGAGAAACTCGTGCGCCGAAGCGAGGACATCCTGATGCAG